>JAJSZT010000074.1 GCA_030272815.1 Deltaproteobacteria bacterium | reverse complement strand
GAGGAGAGCTTTGCGCGCTATCGCGAATTGTCCTCCATGAGCAGCATTGACACTCTCCGGATGTTGGACACGGAATCCCTTCATCTCTATCAACTGACCGAGGATGGCAAGATCGTGAAAAAGCCGATCTCAATGGCAGAACTGGAACGTACTGTTCCGGAGAAACGAGTCGTCCACAATTCACACTTCCTTCTCTTCAAAGAGTTGTTCATCGATGTGCGGAATCGATTTATATCTAGTGGTGAGCACGGGCTTGATGGGTACCTGAGCGTTAGGATCAGACATGGCGTTCTGCAAAATCAGATTCGCAGTCCTTTCGAGGTGTTACACTTGATTTCAGAGAAGGATACGACGACGGGGGAGTACCTGTCAAATCCATACTGGGATACTATACTCGAAGATGTTTCTGAGGAGAGTCATTTAGCAATCCAGGGACTACTGGCTAATTTTTCACGAGAAGTGGACGAAGCAGCTCAAAAACTAAATAAGAAAATGATTCAGGTAAGGACAGAAAAGAAAAACGCGGCTGGACTCTTCGACTATGAATTCAGTACAAAAGAACTCTTTGCCATGTTCAAAGGCGAGTTTCTCAATATTAGAGATTTCGATCAGTTTCTTGATGGTGTGTTTCGGGTATTGTGGACGCGCACGCAGGAGAACCTAGAACGTATTCGAAGGTTTATTTCGGTGGAGCTGAAGGATATAATCTATGATAGCATCAGCCAACTCGACCGAGAAATTCGCAACAGAATTGTGCCCCACCAAGCCGCGGAGCTCCTTCAAAACATTGCCCGTTGCCAAACCAAGTTACAGTATTCACTTGAGAGTATTGCGCAATGGTTCACAATCTATAGGTCAAGTCTTGCCCCTCAATTTAGTGTTGATGATTTGGTGAACATTTGCATTGAAAGCATCAACAACATTTACCCGCATAAGAAAGTTCGTCCTGCCACCAAATTTGATGGCGAGGTGATTATTGACGGGGGGTTCTTTGCTCCCTTTTTTGATATTGTGCGGACTCTTATGGACAATGCCTTAGTACATTCTGGCATTCCGCCTGAGGAAATGAATATTGTGATTGAAACTAACGTCGCAGATGACCATCTGATAATAAGGATAAAGAACAGCTTGGGGGAGGAAGTACGAAAGGCCGATCCTGTTGGTAGCTTAAGAGCAACCCATGCATCTGTGAAGACATCAGAAATTGCCGGAGTTGTTGCAAGTGAAGGAAGATCTGGTTTGATGAAAGTGCGAAAAATCATGGCTATAGATTTGCAGCGCAAGAATTCCTTGCTCGACTTTGCGTATGACGAAGACGGAAAGTTCGTTGTAATGCTTAGAATGGAAATGGAGGGGCTTAGAATATGAGAATCTTGATTATCGAAGATGACAGTAACAAGATGAGACGTATTTCTAATGAGGTTCGAGAGATTCGTAAGGATGTCCAACTCACCGAGGCACGTTCATATCAGAGTGGCGTTCGTAATCTCATGTCTGGTCAATTTGACTTCTTACTTCTGGACATGAGTCTTCCAATATTTGACATCTCACCCGAAGAGGATGGGTTCCAAGTGGATCCGTTTTCAGGGTGCAACATTCTGGCAGAGATGAGCCGGAAGAACGTGCTTGTTCCCACCGCAGTCATCACGATGTTCGAGACTTTCGGCGACGGTGCTAACTTGATGACGTTGGAGGAACTCGACAAGGACCTCGCGGAGAAGTACCCTGCGATTTATCGAGGAGCAATTTATTACAACTCGTCGGAAATCAACTGGAAGGAATCTTTAAAAAAGCTTATTGAGGAGAGTTCATGATACGGATACTTATCCTTGACGATAACAAGGCTAAAGCAGAACGGGTTCGTGAGGTTATCGAAACAATACCCGAAATTTTGCCCGATGATGTCTTTGTTGCACAAGACCTCATCCAGGCGCGTGATGCCTGTCGGCAGCATCTTTATGACCTGCTGGTTCTTGACCTGCGTCTGCCTAATAGAATTGGAGATACGCCCGAGGACATGGCGGGATGTGAATTTATCAAGGAACTCAACAGCAGCACAACCCTGCTTCGGCCGTATCATATCATTGGACTTACTGCCTATGAAGATGTCCTTGAGAAGGCGGATCCGGTTTTTGAGGACGATTTGTGGCGAATTATTAAGTACGACACACGGACAAACATCTGGCGTCGTCAGCTCGCGTCAAAACTTCAGTACCTCGTGACATCCAGGAAAGCGCTCCTCAAAGCGGACGCAACTCGTCATATATACGACCTGGGTGTTGTGACAGCGCTTCATGTGCCCGAGTATCAGAGCATCCTCGATCTACCTGCCGAATGGCAGGAGGTCAAGCAGCCAAACGACCCAACTATCTATCACAAGGGACGTTTTCAGAACGGAGAGAAGCAACTGTCTGTCATAGCGGCTTGCGCGCAACAAATGGGCATGCCTGCAGCGGCTGTTCTATCGTCTAAGCTCATTGCGCAATTTCGTCCACGATACCTTGCGATGAGTGGCATTGCGGCTGCTGTCAAAGATGGCGATGCAAGGATAGGTGACATCCTCATCGCCGATCAATCCTGGGATTACGAGAGCGGCAAGCACAAAATCGTGAAAAACAAGCAGGTTTTTGAGCCTGATCCAAGAAGTATTCCTCTTCGTGTAGACGTAAAAGAGCGGCTTTTGCATTTCCAAGCACAGAACTCCTTTCTTACGGATATACAGAATACCTGGAGGGGTAGGAAACAGGAGGGGAGGTTGCAAGTACACATTGGGCCGATTGCCTCTGGCTCGACTGTTGTGCAAGACGAGAGCATAATTACCCCCATCAAAGCACATAGCCGGAAACTGATTGGGCTTGACATGGAAACCTACGCAGTTTTCTTCGCAGCAGAGAATAGTTCCCTTCCCCGTCCAATTCCACTGTCAATCAAGTCTGCTTGCGACTATGCTGATAAGGAAAAATCAGACGATCATCAAGCATACGCCGCATTTACAAGCGCACAGTATTTGTTTCATTTCGCTTTAGCGTATTTAAAGTAATGAAGATACCGAATGATGAAGTACCAGAAGATCTTCATTCTATACAGAATCTGATAGAGAGTGAAGAATGAAGAACTGAACCCTTATTTTAATCCACAGATTACGCAGATTTTCGTGAGTTAGTGGGTTAAATTTCCCGAAGCTTGCTTCGTTTAGATTGTGAAAATCAGATCTTGCTACGGGGTAGTTCATTTTTAAGAAATAGTGAGAATGATTTTGGAAACCGAGAAAAGAGAAAAACTAAAAAATCATATCAAAGAAAAGATTGAAGGCTTAAAGGAAAACATAAAGTCTTATCAACTGCTCACCCAGCCTATATCACCGGATAATGCCATTGGGCGGCTCTCCCGTATGGATGCGATAAACAGCAAAAGCATCAATGAAGCCGCCCTGAACAATTCGAAACAGACTTTATCAAAACTGGAACGTGCGTTGACGATGATCGATAATCCTGATTTTGGCTTGTGCTGTGAGTGTGAAGAGCCGATCCCATTCGCAAGATTGATGATTATGCCCGAATCCGATCTTTGCGTTAAATGTGCTGAGGCTATCCACTTTCGTTGAAACGGTGTTTGTCAAGCAAGTTGGCGCCTAAATTAACATTTTTTATTTAATTCGCTTTGCTCATTCTTTTTGGGTTTTTTAAGGCATGGGCAGGATAGTTAGCAAAATTTGAGTAGGGAAGCTACCTGTGAGGCAGCTCCCCATGTATTATTTTGCTATACTACCTGCATCTGGATATCCCTTATCAGGTTTCCTCCCCAGGATATCCTGACTCCGTTTCTCCAGATAGCAGCACTGTACACTTATATTGCTCAAAATCAAAGCCCTCTACTATTAATTTATGCTACCTTTCTTTTATTGATCATTTTTTCTTTATCGGGGTTTAAATCAACCTTTTCAATCAAATCCCAATTCCTGATATTTCCTGTCCAACGCTCTGGGTTACGTATTTTGGCTTCTCTATATACTTTTTCACGATTCTTCAATATCTCCTTATCTCTACCGCTATGCCGGGCATTGGGTGTAACAAATTTTATACCACTATGATGATGGTGGTTGTTGTACCAGCGTACAAATGTAAGAACCCATTCCCTGGATATATCCATGGTATCAAAAGGCCTTGAAGGATAGATCGGACTATATTTCAAGGTCTTAAACAAGCTTTCGGAATATGGATTGTCATTACTTACTGATGGCCGGCTGAAGGATGGGATTACACCAAGGTTCTGAAGGGTTACCAGCATAGTTGCTCCCTTCATGGGAGAACCATTATCTGAATGAAGGACAATATCTTTCCCGCTTACTCCTTCTGATAAACATGCCCTTTTTACAAGACTTGAAGATAAATCATCATTTTGTCTATCATGGACTTCCCAGCCAACAATCTTGCGACTGTATATATCTGTGATCATATAAAGATAAAAAAACACACCTTTTATAGATGAGGGCAAATATGTTATGTCCCATGTCCATACTTGATTGGGGCCTGTTGCAGTAAATCCTTTTGGTTTGTTCCGTCTACAGGCTTGACTTCTCCCTCTATGCTGTTGCTGGCCATCCTCATGCAGAGCCCTGTAAAAACTTGATTCTGAAGCTATGAAAATACCTTGGTCTGCAAGCGCAGGAACTATTTGGGACGGTGGAAGGTTCATATACTCATCACTATTACAAATTCTGATTATTTCCTGTTTTTCTTCTGGTAATAGCTTGTTTGCAGGTGTGCTTTTGCAGTATTGGCGCTGATCTTTCTTAATGCTTTTATCTGGAGTTTGCTTCCATCGCTGTAAAGTTCGTTCTGTGATCCCCAATAATGCACATGCTTTATTTTGTCTGGCTCCTGTATTACAAGCTTCTTCAATTAAAGATACAGCTTTTTTTCTTTCTTGAATGGATATCATTCGTCCTCTAACTCCCGCCAGTTCTCCTGGACTTTTTTTTTGAGAACGAGAAGTGCCGCTGTCTCTGCCAATGCTTTTTCTTTTCGCCTCAGGTCTTTTTCAAGAGCCATTGTTTTTTTCTTATATTTTTTCTCTTTTTCCTTTGCTTCTTTGATATATTTTTTATCTGGAGCATTTCTGCAACCAGCTATACAGTCTTTTTTCCATTCCTTAAGTTGTGCGGGGTATATGCCATGTTTTCTGCAATATTCACTCTTTTCAGCTTCACTCATTGGTGCTGTTAGCAATACTGTTTCAAACATTTTTTCCGCTGACCATAGTTTTTTCCGTTGTTTTTGACCCATTATTTTTCCATTTTTCTTTTTGTAGTTTCTAACCCAGGTTGCTACCGTTGAACCCGGAATGTTTGCCTCTCTGGCGAAACTTACTACAGATCGATCTTGATTTAAAAAAATTTTTTGCAGCATTGATTCTTTAAATTCTTGTGAATATTCCGTGATCATGTGACCTCTCTATCGCCCTGTCAAATTGTAATTTTTTTAACTCAATTGAGGCGACATCTACCCTGACACATAGGGGAAAACTATACGACTACAAATTGAAAGAGACTTCCAATGAGTAAAGAAAACAGAGGTGTCTACACTCTTGACAAAAGGCTTCTTTCTGTAAAACAAGAGGGGGGCAGTAAAAAAGGTAACAGCATAAAAGGAGAACTCCCATGTTGACATATTTATCAGGCAGCATTTGGGCATCGACAGGGCTCAATTAGTACGCTCATGGGTAAAAGAAAAAAATAAGTCACATATACAACGATGAGAGATTATGAGGATCAAGTGACGAGACAAATTATTACACCTAAATTATCTTCTGTGATAGTTATTTGAATCAGGCAGGAAAATACCCGAAAAGGGGGACGGGGTTGAAATTACGCGTTTCTATCCTTTCAGGGGAATTTTAGGAATTTAGGCGACATTGTTGACTATGTTGACTTTCTATTTTCCCTTCTACTGATAATTTTTGAAACGGGGGCCTTTATGGGACGCTCCTTGATATGTTGGTTAATTACTTTGCAATAAATTTATTTTTCTTTGGGCGCTTTCGTGACGCTCCTATCTTTACAATAGATTGTATTCGATATGTCAATATATGAAAGAGCGTCCCGGAATTTCCGGAATTTCGGTTGGAGAGCTTGATTATTAACCAGCCTCCGCCGTCCAGTGGGAGGAACATCCGGGACAGGAAACTGGACTTTCGGGATGTTATGTTTATCAAGGCGCTATCTGGAATATTTTATTTTTTCCGAGTCCCTTATCAGTAATTCCTTTGAAAATAACCAGTTTTCTGCCAACCTTCATTCCGTCTCTTAATACATTGTCATCCTGACTTGAAATTCTTCCTCTGAACGTAGTAGTGCGGGGATATCTATGATCGGCATATTCCAGGAGTAGAGGGTCTGTAACTTTGATGAGCGCTTGCTTAGTTGAGGTTTTTTTCTCTCCTTTGCTTTGTAATTTCAGCTTGGAACGAAATCCTTCTACGATACCGACTGCGAAATCAATCATGCGATAGTGATTCAATTTCTTATCATGATTATATTGATGCCACTGGGAATGAATAAACTGCTGAACAAAGTCATGGACATAGCACGCTATTTTTGTATTTTGTACTGTCCCGCTGATCTCCAATACACGCCCCATTTTTCCTTTTTCCAGCACGTAGGCGGACACCCACAGTCCATACACAAAATAAAAGTCCTGTATTAAGTGAGCAAGGTGATAATCTATCCGAAAATGACGCAAAGCGGGGTTGCCGACAAAAACGCTTATAAAATCCCGGTCTTCGTTGCGGGCTATGAGATCCACATTGTATTTGGCAACGAGCGCATGGGCCTTGGCCATAGCCAGTTCAGCTTCATGTTGGTTTTGACTTTCCGCCAGGGCCATGAGCTTCTTGACCCTAAGCATGATCTTATCTTCGGGACTCAGCACTTCATGAAAAATCCGTTCATGGAGCGAACTGTAATTTCCTGAGGCCTTAGGATTTGCACGGAGAAGCTTACAGGCCGTACAAAACTTTGGGCCGTGTGGCGGCTCACCATCGGTACTTAAAGCCTCGTTTGCAAACTGATGGGCAATTTCATGCAGAAGAACCTCACGCACAGCGTCCCAGGGATGGTGAAGTACAAGGTTCCGGCTGAGACAGATCTCGCGTCTTTCGCTGGACCAATATCCAAGTCTGCTCGTCATATCTCGGAGACTGAACAGTGGCCTGCGCATCAATTTTCTGTGAGACGACTCCAAAACCCATAGAGCTGTTTCCCATTCACAAGCCAACCCGTGAAGGATACTGCGTTCTAATTCTTGTGGAAGCGGAATGCTTTTATGAGCTTTCGGGGTGTACATTAGTTTATAAGTTGATGTGGTAGTTGAACTGAATAACGTAGTTAACTATGTTGAATAATTGTAAGGATAAAGGGCGCGGGGCTCCTTCGGTGTATCAGATGGTTTTTGATGTTTTTACTATTCTCGCCATTGTCTCGCCGGCCTTGTTATTTATGACTATGTCCGCAAGCTCGTCACATGGCGTCTTGCCGATGTTTATGATAACCAGTTTCGCGCCTGCTTCTTTTGCATATGCCGGTATAAAAGCTGCAGGATAGACTACAAGGGAAGAGTCTATAGCAATCAAAAAATTACAATTTCTGGAGTGTTTAATAGCGGCATCCTTTACCCTGGATGGAAGAGCTTCGCCAAAGAAGACAATATCCGGCTTTAAAATACCGTGACATTTCTCACAGTCCGGAATTTCAATCCCTTTTTTTAGTTTTTCCTTGATATATTCCATATTATATTGTTCTCCGCAGCTCAGACATCTAACCAATCTCATGTTTCCATGTAATTCAAAAACCTTATCCGGAGAATTTTCCGCCTTCCGGTGAAGATTGTCTATGTTCTGCGTAATAACGCAATCAAGCTTGCCTATCTTTTCCAATTCTGCAATAATATAGTGAGCCTGATTCGGCCTGACGCTTGAAAAAAGGCCTCCTTTAACGAGAATCTTCCATTGTTTTTTTTGTCTCTTCACTGCTTAAAAATTTTTGTATGGTAAAATCATCAGGATCAAATTTAGTCCAGATTCCTCCAAGGCTGCGAAAATCCGGAATTCCTGATTCCGTGCTTACACCTGCTCCGGTAAAAACAACGATCCGGTCAGAAACAAAAATCATTTCTGCTACAGCTCTGATTTTTGTATCCAACAGGCAAGAATCATTCACTTTTTAGCCTTCCAATCGGCATGATATAGAGCGGACGCTCATCCGCCATTGCATGGATGACCGTTTTAACCTGGTCGTCATAAAAAGCGCCGATGGTTAATGGCCCCAGACCTAATGAAACAGCTTGCAAGCAGACATTTTGGGACGCATGCCCAACTTCCATATAAACATACTGCATGCCCCTATTTCCATATTTTCCGGTGATACGTTCATATACGGCGCAAAACACCATAACAACAGGCGCTTGTATTACTGAAGATTGATTTAAAGCCGCACTGCACAATTGCGCTCGCCGGTCTCCCTCTAAAATCTTGAACAATTCATGTCTATGGGGTCTGTATTTAAAAATACCTGCGGGAAGGTCCTGCACCCTGCCAGCGACAATGTATACCTCAAGAGGATAAAGCGCTCCGGCAGAAGGCGCTGTTCTAAAACCTCTCGAATCTGTTATGCCCTGCGCAGACCACAAAAGCTGCGAGACTTCGGCAAGCGTCAAAGCTTCTGCAGCATAGCTTCGCACAGACCGTCTTTTCAACAAAGCTGTCTCAACCGGAATATTGCCGTCAAACCGTGGGGCAGGCAGCTTTACGATTTCTTTGGATTTGTCAATAGTCATGGCTTCACCCATTGTCAAAGGAAAGCATGCGATGTTTAATAAAAAAATTATTTCATAAATCACAGCAAGTATAAAGTATTTTTTCATTGCTGACACCCCCTTTGTTCTTGCTTCGCATCAAAAGGCTGATATCTATTTGCGAAGATGAGAAATAAAATCTTTAATTTTCCGGAGCAGCGGCTTTTTGATATAAACTTTCAAATAAAGATCCCCGGGCTTTCCCCCGCCTTTTCCATCCTCACCCATTCCGGCGAGTCTGATTCGCTGCTCTTCTCTGACACCCGGTGGAATTTTGACAACCAGCTTCTTGGACTTTTTCCTTAAGAAATATGCATACGGACCACCTTGTTGAGCCTTTAGCGGGTCCAGATGAATAATATCGTTGATGTCGGCCCCGTTTTCCGGCAATTCAACACCAGCGATTTTTTTAAAAGCATATTGGTAGAGTTTGCCAAAGGGTCCCTGCAATGGAAATTGCATTTGATTATGTTTTCCCCTCCCCAAACCCCTGGAAAAAACAAACCCGCTGACAGTAAACCCCGGTTTTTTAAATTCAAAGGTACGGTATCCCTGACCGTAAAATTGCCTGAATATTTCGTCATAATGCCTGAATCCAAACGCCCTGGCCATTTCTTCAAAAATTTGATTTATATCCGAACCGCTAAAGATATCCTGTTCAGAATAATTTGTTCTAAACTGACTGTAAGCAGAAGATCCGAACTGCTGTCTCAACATATCATATTCACCTCTTTTTTCCGTGTCTGAGAGAACAGCATAGGCTTCGTTAACGCGTTTCATTTTTTCAGCGGTTTCCGGATGTTCCTTGTTTCGATCCGGGTGATATTTAAAGGCCAGTTTCCGGTAAGCTTCTTTGATTTGCTTCTGGCTGGCATCCTTATCTAAACCCAGTATCTGATAATAATCGTTTTGTTCCATAATATTATATCATCAACACCTTGCATCTTCTTCACGCCCCGTTCAATCGTCATGTTTTTTCATTGTTTGTTTCTTAATACTGCTGTTTTTCGGTTCAGTCAAGCAGGCTCAAGATAAACAGGGGGTGGTTGAGCAAAGAATACTTGAATAGCCCGGCTCTTAGTATGGAGCCTCTGGGCGTTCTTCAGATTATAAGTTTCTCATGCCTTCGTTGATTTTTGTACTGTTGCCAAGAAAAGCCCGTATAGACGCTCCTGGCGTCCTGCATCATATAATAATAAGTGGGATCGAACGTCGATATTTTATGATGACCGTAGATCCGGCAAAAAAGTAAAAATCCGACCCCACAGGGGCCGGCTTTGGTATAAGCCCAGAGGGCATGATTTACTGGGCCTGAGCTAATGAGCCCTGAATTGCCGTATTAAAATCAGTCGGGCCTTATCGTTTGGATTTTATTACTGTGACAAAAACTTCAAGAATACCCAAAACCTGTTATTGGGAGCTACTTGTACTGTCACAATGACAAAATATGGTTTTGGGTGTCTCAAATGATAACGATTTTATGGCAGAGCCAATTTTCTCTGACCTGGCCCAGAGCGCCAGGGTTTCTATGTTCAACTAAAAATACACTTACGTCCAGTAGACTATAATGACCCAAGGGGTCTTGTTGACAAGATCCCTGAAAGTTATCAATGGACATTGAACAGACGTGTATATTTAAAATCCCAAGAAGATTTAGAATATGTCTATGGCCTAATTGAACAGTCTTACAAGGATGTGCTATGAAAGCCTCTAACAAGCCAATGAGGACGGATTTCAATTTCGCTGCGCTTGTGTGTCATAAAGAGAGGCGTAAGCCTTTCGTGCTGTATTAAAGATGAGAGTAGGTCTCTCGGTTTCGGCGACCAGAAGCTGGAATCAAACCGCCCTATGCGGCATTTGTTAAGAGCAACTGTCGTGAGCGATTAGGGTAAAAGGCAATCAGAAAATTGTCAGGTGGGTATTGAGGAGATGAACGAAAGTGAACCCCTGATGAGGTGTCGAAATGGAAAATGATACTGTCAAAACCTGATTCCGAGCGTAAATCAGGGATAAGTTTCAACGTGAACTGGCATAACGGGTGAGACGGCAGTCGGCATAGAGGGGGCATGAACTCAATACAGGCTTTAATATGGAACATGAAAACCTGTTGTTCTGATGTTAAGGGAGAAGCACAAGTGGAAACCCCACGAGGCAAGAGTACCGAAGCAGAGCACAGGGACGGATTAGCCCGTAGTAGTGCTGAAGTTTCTGTAATGGAAATGGAGCGAAGGAGCTAAATCATTCAGTCTGACTCAATAAGTCAACCAGACATGGGAGGAGCCCATTGGAACAGACAAAACCTTTGCACTGGAATCGGGCATGTGCATAAGGTTGAATGATAAGAGATGTATGAAGCGAGAGCTTCACGTACGGTTCTGTGAGAGCCTTTAGGGGAAGTTCCTTTGGGCTACTCGATCATTGCCAGCCGGTTAGCCGCAGCGTTGCAAAAATATAAAATGGATATTGGAGTCAAACATGTCTTTTTGGAATCATAGGGTTATCCATAGATATCATGAAGAGACCGATAGTCATACATATCATATTCACGAAGTATATCATGATGATAATGGTTCTGTTGAAGGATGGACTGAATCAGCTATGGAGCCATTTGGAGAAACACCTTCCGAGCTTCGTGAAGACATCAGGCATTTTATAAAGGCATTTCAAAAACCAATATTAATAGCGAAGATAAAGGATGGTAAGGAAATCCTGGTCCCAGACGAAGAGGCGCCAGAAATAAATCAAGGGCATTATGCTGAATTTTTGGATCGAGCATGGGTAGCCATAGATTATATTTACCAATTTCTTGGTTGCCATCCATTGCTGAGAAAGGAAAAAAGACTTCAGGATATTTATTTTAAAGCAGAAAGAGCCCTGTCTGATTTATATCAAGAGGCTGGAAAACTCGAATATGAATCAGAACAAAACAGCAGCTAATCGGGTAGCCGGGAGTTTTTCTCCCCGGTGGTTTGTCAAGTGGCCGGGTTTATGATATACTTTCTTGAACAAAAGACAAAAGAGGAGTTCTCGTTTATTATGAATCGAATGACAAAAATCTTTCTTCCGGCGGCCTTATGTATGGCACTGATTCTGGCCCCCTCCGGCACACCTGCCGCTTCGGATGTGAATCTATCGGTGACCATTGCCGTCGGTGGAGCTGTGGCATGTGGGGTGTACTTTTTTGTAGCTTATACTGTGAACAATGTACCTGCCCGGAAGCCCATCCAAACCGAAACGGCCTTGCTTAATCGCGGCCCGGAAGGCTGGCGAGTCGGGTGTCCTCATCTGAAGTTTATAGAGGACGGCCGTTCGTCTTATGCGCCTTACGTCGAGATAATAAGTGTGCGATTTTAGGTCAAAGCAGTTCCTCCCCGGTTTCAAGGTCGAGCCGCAGATCGCCGACACGCAGGCTGGCGACCTTGTTTTTTTGGCGTAGCGGCGTGGAAATCTCCAGCATGTCCGGTGAAGCCGACCGGATTACTCCAAGCGCGAGGGAAAATCCCTCCCGATCCTGAAAGGACATCAGGCGCTTAGGACAGATCTTCTCCAGACCGTACACAGGGAAGTCCCGGATGCGAAGCCGCTCCGATAGCGCCCCGAAAAAGTAATCGAGGAACAGTTTGCGGCGGCGGCGAGCCCGCTCCTCCGGCGATCTGGGCCTCACCGCATCAACCACGGGAAACACATGGAGGGTCATGCCCGACTCGCAGCGCAAAGGCGCCAGAATGTGCTCCAGTTCTCGCTCCTTTTGCAGGGCGATTACCGTTTTGGGTCGCAGCAAGGCGATCTTCCATTCCTTGAGGGCACCGCCGCCTGCCATTGGGTCCACCAGCCCGGTGGTGTCCACCACTACCGCGGTTGCTCCTTCCGCCAGGGCCCGCTCCCGCAGTAACTGCACCCCCACCAGGGTGGGGAGCATGTGACGCTGGGGCGAAGTGCTCCCCACGAAAAAGGCCGTATCCGGCCGGGGCAAAGGCCCATCACAATTGCTGACCACGGCGAGGTTCAAGGTGGTGGGAACGCCCATGGTCGTCTGCCCCACGTCCCCATCAAGCCAACCCACCCGGCCATGAAAGCGGCACAAACGGGCCACAAGCCAGCGTACAAAGGTGCTTTTGCCACTGTTGGAACCGCCGATGACCATAATGGTGCCCGACAGGCTTTCCAAGTCGAGTTCCAGCCATTCGGACGGAAACTGAATTGATTCTGCGGACGTCACCATATCCATCTAATCTCCATAGCAGCCGACCTTGATGTTCATAACAGATACTCTTGAAGAGATTTATCATAAGCTGGTTCAGCTTGAAGAAGATGCCGATAAAGACGATTAGTCTTGTTTGTCCTCATACCTTCCTCTCAAGGAAACATACAGAACTTCACAGACAACCTCTTTTCTGATGCCATCGTCGTTTTTTGCAAGCAAAACAAGATATTGAGTCCTATATTTTTTCACGGGCACAATAAGTCTTCCCCCTATCCTAAGCTGTTCTATCAAAGGAGGAGGAATCTTGTTGCATGCTGCGGTGATAGCAATTCTGCAATAGGGAGACATCTCTCGGTATCCCAAAGCCCCGTCTTCTTTGATGAGTACAATATCATTATAGCCTGCTTTCTCCAGATTGCTTTTAGCAAATTCAAAGGTCAACGGATCGATTTCAATGGATACAACCAAACCGTCTGGCCCAACTATCTCCCTTGCCAGTGCGGTGCCATAGCCAGACCCAAGACCAACTTCGAGAAATTTGTGGCCCTTATCCAGGCCCAGGGGCTCATAAAAGAGTGGGTAACTGTGTGGGCATGATATTGTTGCCTCTTGGCCAGGAATCGGTAGAGGAACTTCCCGATATGCATAGTCCTTGTACATATGCGGTATGAAATCTTCCCTCGGGACGCGCAGCATCGCCTCCTTTATCCGCTCCGACCTGAGATATCCCCGCCTGATCAGCCACTCTACTTTCTTATGTCTTTCCTTTGTAAATTCCTCTCTGCTTTTCGTGGGCTCTTTTGGCGGTGGCACTATCCAACCTTGCATCTTTTGCCTCACACTGCTTATCTTCCTTTTGCCGGCCCCAGGACCATCATATTGTGAGCCGACTCAAGGACATCAGGGTTTACAAGTTCTTGGTTGTTTGATATCTTTATTATTAAAGAATTCGCCCTGAAATACAACCTCTATAAGCTAAAAAATCTATTTTGCCGACTTCATCCCGCACTTGCATCGAAATGAAAGCTCTATCGTTCTTTGGGTGGCATACAGTGTTTGTTAGCTTTTACTTTTTCTTCACGCTGGTATTCTACACGCCCAAAAAAGAGGTGGCTAAAGGAGAATATACAGCCAAGAAGAAGGAACCGAAAATATAGTTTGAATCTTTGCAATCAATGGCGCAAGTACTAAGCAACGAAAATCAGGAGCTTTTAAAAATTATAAAAGAACAAAAACCAACCTCTTTAAAAGAGTTGGAAATAGCAACCGGACGGAAGCGGAGCAATCTGTCACGAACGTTAAACACAATGGCTAAATATGGTATTGTTGATTTAATAAAAGATAAAAGAACTGTGAAGCCAATTGTGAAAGCAACAGATTTTAAGGTCGAGTTTGGATTTAATACTCCCTTCATTCAATAAAGATGATGCTTCTCCCATAACATCAAAAGAACCGACAACGCCTTGAATTGACAGGGAAAAAATGGAAACTGTCAGTTAAATATTGACATTTTCGTAGCTAGACGGGATGGAGGTTCCAGAGGATTTTATCCGTGGGAATTGATTGATGAAACTGGTGTCATAAACTAAAGAATCAAACCGCTTAGGGAGAGGCCTCAAAAACTCAAGATTCTTCGTGAGCATGTCTTGAATGAAGAACTGAACCCTTATTTTAATTTTAATAAATAGTGAGAATGATTTTGGAAACCGGATAATGCCATTGGGCGGCTCTTCCGTATGGAAGCGATAAACAGCAAAAGCATCAATGAAGCCGCCCTGAACAATTCAAAACAGACTTTATATCTCGAAAGGCCACAAATTGCGGTTTTTTGCTGGCCATGAACACCAATAGCTGCGTTGCTCGGGCTTGCAATAGCCTGCTATCCCGCACCTTCGCGCCTTGCTCTTGATGCTCATTGCTCACCAAAAAAAACGCAATTTGCAACCTTCCGAGGTATATCAAAAATGGAACGTGCGTTGACGATGATCCTGATTTTGGCTTGTGCTGTGAGTGTGAAGAGCCGATCCCATTTGCAAGATTGATGATTATGCACGAATCCGATCTTTGCGTTAAATGTGCTGCGGCTATCCACCTTCGTTGAAAACTATCCGACTACGCTGTTAGCTTCGACGGACAGGCATAGGACACGTGGAGGGGTAAATAAAAAGAATTAGTTTTACAAATTGAAAAAGACTTCCAATGAGTAAAGAAAACAGAGGGGTCGTGTCTACACTCTTGACAAAAGGCTTCTTTCTGTAAAACAAGAGGGGGCAGTAAAAAAGGTAACGGCATAAAAGGAGAAATTCCATGTTGACATATTTATCAGGCAGCATTTGGGCATCGACAGGGCTCAATTAGTACGCTCATGGGTAAAAGAAAAAA
>JAJSZT010000073.1 GCA_030272815.1 Deltaproteobacteria bacterium | reverse complement strand
TCATCTAAAAAATTGGCTTTATTTACGAGTCTCTCTTGAGAGACAGAGTGTTTATTCAAAATTCGGGAATTGTTTTCATCAAAATATCAAAAAATGCGAAAAATCGTGATTTTGAGGCAAACCTCTCCTATATTGCTTCGGATAGAGCTCGATGTTTAATATTTCTTAAATCAAACTTTTAGTGGAACTGCCCTATAGTTCCATTTCCCCAATTCCTTATCAAAGACTATTCGCATTGTTTCTTTAAAATTAGCAGCAACTTTTCTTCCTGTTTGATAAACTTTTTTAATAATATTCGCTGTAACACTCAAACCAGTTTTTGTAGTTGTGGTCTCTATCAAGTCGTTGACGAGTTCATGACTTTTAAAAACAACACCCTTTAATGCTCTGGTAATATGACAAAACACTCTATGTTCTATTGGATTCCATTTTGATGCATATGACGGATAATGAGCAATCCTGATTTCTATTCCAATCTCATCAGAAAGCTTTTGTATATCCGCTTTAAAAATGTAATGACGATATGAATTGCTTCCTCCGGCATCACAAAGCAGTAAAATGGAACCGGCATTAGGATAGCGATGTTGTCCTTCGTTATACCACCACTGCCTTATTGAATCACATGCAAACTCACCGGTGTCTTTGCTGGTTCCAATGTTGACATAGGCTGTATTCCTTACAACATCATAAATCCCGTGAGGAATAACAATTCCATCAGCAAGGTGGGGAAAATCATGGTCAAATACCTTTTGAACCTCTGTTGTGTAGACCGTTCCATCACGGTATAAATTTCCTAACAACTCCTTCTTTTTTGTATCGACGCTTATTATTGGATTTCCGGCAGCCTGATACTCAGCTCTCAGTCTTGCGATAATCTCGAACTGCTCGTTGCGGTATTTACAGGTTCCTATACCAATCACCTTTTGGGCTTTACGCTTTACGTAACCATGCTTTTTGAAAAGCTTTTTAGCTATTTTTCTACTTACATCAATTCCTTTTTTTTTAGCTTGTCGGCAATTTGCTGGTGGGTCAAATGTGTCCATCTAACTTTTTCATCCATTGGATCCCCAGCCGTATAAAAAAATATCACTTCCAAAAAGTTTGTATCGAGGTCAGGGATGCTTTCTAAACTCGTTTTTCTTCCGCCACCTTTTGTTCTAATCCTATCTTTTTCAATCGATTCAGGATGGTGGAGCTCCAACATTCCTCGTAATATCGTCTTTCTATCACAACCCAGAACTCTTGCAATATAACTAATGCCGCCATAACCTAATTTTAAGGCTTCGGCCGCGGCATAAAGTCTTCTATCCTTTTCTGAGTAAAGTGTGTATAATAAAACCATTGTTAGTTCTATTGAACGATCATATGGAAATATTTTATTGGCCCGTTCCTTTTGAACCTGACCTGTATTCAAATCACAAGACATAGCGAAAATTCCTTTCTTGATAAAGTAATATCCGCTATTAAAGCATTTTGTAACCAATATGTCTTTAACTTTTTTCATAAAACTTGATTTTTTATTTTTTAGTCAATATTCTATTCAACCGTTGTACCTGATGGGTCAGTTGGGGAAGTTATTTCGTCCACGTTCCTTAAACTCAAGCTCAATGAAGAGAAAAGTGCTGTCAGTCATCCTTGGCTGCGCAAATTTCTCGGGTTCACCTTTATCAGTATGTGCGGTCAGACAAAGATTCGGATTCACAAGAAGACGATTAAGCGCTTCAAGGAAAGAGTCCGGGAATTGACTGACCGCAATTGCGGTAAAAGTATGGCACAGGTAATTTATAAACTGAGCCTGTACCTGAAAGGCTGGTGGAATTATTACAGTCTTTCGGAAGCCCGATATATCTTTAAATCCTTGAATGGCTGGATAATCAGACGATTACGGTGTCTTCTTTGGAAACAATGGAAGAATCCCAGAACTAAAATCCGAAACCTGCTCAAACGGGGGATATCCCACTGGCACGCAGTATTGTACGGGAACGCCCGCAAGAAGCATTGGCGTATGAGCAGGGTTAAATGGGTAATTATCGCTTTGCCTAATAAATATTTCCTTGATTTTGGTTTATTCCTGCCTGGAAGTTAATCTGCCTGATCAGCCGAATCGCCGTATACGGATCCGTACGTACGGTGGTGTGGGAGGGACGCTCAGCGATGGGCGTTCCTATCCCGATGGCCTAAAAAAATTTTAATAAATCAACGCGCTAAGATCTGACAGATCCAAATCTTTAGCTTTTCGGTATAGGATATATTCCTTTTTTTCCCAATATTCCTTTTGGTATACGGTCACAATCGTTTTTATACTTCCGAGTACCTCTGTAAGTTTCTTTTCTACCAAAGGTAGTATTTCTGTCATAGTTAAATTGTGTAGACAACTAAACGAACAATTCCATGTTTTTTTATCGTCTTCGTAAATCTTATCTAACCATTTGATATCCCAGTCTATAGCCAAAACATTGCATAGATTGTGTATTGTCAAATATATATGAATGAACATTAATTCTTCTTCTGGTTCTACTTCTAAAAACGGATCAAGACCTTGTTGCGACAGAATAAATTCATAATATTGAGGAAGATGAATAAGCAATGTGCGAGAAAGATCAGTGAGATCCCGAAAAGTTTTCTCCTGAATGTAACAAATAATAAAGTTCAATAGTCCAGTCTCGTCAGCAAAGCTATGCTCTTCGCTTAGAGTAAAACTCAAACTTCCCTGCTTTAAATATTTTGAGTATTGATTTCTTACTTGGTGCTTTATCGGGGCAAAATATAGATTATTGCTCGAAGTCTCAGCGACAAACAGAAATACTGGAACTGATGAATTCATCCAATAATTGATGGTTTCTATTTTTATCCCAGTAAACTTAGCCTCTCGTCTGGCTTTTGTTTTACTATGTTTCCATGTAAGATTTTCTGTTCCTTTAAGTTGGGCTGATAACAGATCTCCCGTTACGGTATTTTCATTGCTGACAAGTTCTATATAGCAATCAATTCCATAATCTCGTTCTGAGACATCTCGAACAATCCACAGAGAAGGGACCGAATTTTGTAAAATTTTCCAAGATTCAGACTCTTTTATATGAGCAGGTGGTCTTTTAGGAAGTTTCATTTTTCATTTATTAAGTAAGGCTCGTACTGCTCACGTGCCGCAGACGCTATCCGAAAAACTATCAAAAAAGTGATGAACTGTCGTAAAACAACAATTAATCTAAAGCCGCACGGCTTCTGAGGTCAAGTGCAGCAGATGGTTGTGCCATAACAAATTAATTTTCTTGAAGTTTTTTTAAGATAAAACTTCTGTCCTGAATGTCGGTAATTTTGTGTGCTGGAGGTGATAGTTTTTCTTCTGTTAAAGGATTGCCCAAATAAAATTTTTCCACTGTACTTGCTTGTATTTTGCCCTCTTTCCAGTACAACTTTAAAATATCAAGCTGGCCCTTATATTTCTTTTTTTCTGATTCTGTCAAATTCTCATTATTTTCAGCGATCCAAATTTCATCGTATTCAACAGTTAATTTTTGAGGGCCACTCAAAAGTGCACCTTGAAACTGTGGTGGAAAATTTTTTTGTACATTCTGGACCCAAGGGTTCCAGACCTCAAGCTTTATTTTGCCGGACTTTTTTTGTATCTTGGTATTGCTGAAGTTTCCAAAGTAAGAATCTTGTAAAGCTTTTCTTTCGTTTATATTGATAACATTTTTTTTAGCCATTTTCTTTTCGTTTATTACGGAAGATGGAGGTGCAGAAGAACTCTGAGAAGGGGGCTGTTCTTCAAATGCTTGCGCAATGATGCCAAGAAGAAACAAAACTAGAAGAAGCCCCTTCCATGTCTGATACCATTTTTTGGGAGGCAAAGCTGGCAACTCACTTCTGCAATGTTTACAAATTGTAGCGTTTTCTTTGACTTTTTCTTTGCAGAATGGGCAGATTCTTTTTGCCATGATACTCCCCCCCTTATTATTTATTCAGCACAACGGCGCGCATGACCGGCCGGGAAAGCCCAATGGCATTCAGTTAAGGCATTTTAAGTATAAAATTATCTATATATTGTACACGCCTTCATTGCACTATACAATATGCAGCCTTTAAAATGCCATTTTTTGCTTAACTGAATGCCATTGCGGGAAAGCCAACTATATATTGGCAAAAGTGAGTTTTGCGAAAGACTTCGCTATAGCAAAAAATGCCCCGGCTTTCCAGGTCGGAGTCAATGCGTTTGTTGGGTTTTGTTATTCTGTTTCTTCGTAAAAGCTCAGGCTTTCGAGAAGGTTTTGTGAAAATTGATAGATGTCGGTCACTTCATCTATTGGATAACGTTTTTCTTTTTTGTCTTTATCAAAAAGGCCAATATATTTCTGGCTTGAATTGAAATGAAGTCTGCAAATAGGTTTTCTGTTGTTGTCGTCAAGAAGAATTCCAAAATAGGATTTTGTGTCACGATGTACCACACGATTAGGAGCAATTTTTTGGCAAACTATGGCTCGGATTATCTGAAAACCTTCGAGTTCTTCTTCTGTAGTTATTATTCCGTCAGATTTTTCCACTAACTCTTGATCTTCTTCCGATTTTTCTCCTTCTTTTTGCACAGCTTTGACTGAATCAAGGAAATCGCTAACACTCTCATTGATAAATTGATATGATGCTTTCTTTACAAACTCTGTAAATTGTTCTTTGGCGGATGCCGTGAAACGAGACCCACTATTTGCAGCATTAAAGAAATATCTAACAAAATCTTCATCTGGGTTCTCAAATTGTTTCGACATTATTTTTTTGATTTGAGAAGTATATTTTAGTTCGTTTGCTGTGCTCAGCATTCGATCAAGATCAAATTTTTCTTTTCCTAGCTTTTTTACTTCAACTAATAAATTCTTTCTCAGATTCAGCATGTCCAACTCTAAAAATGGACGAGTATCCAGTTTGTTTGATTCTTCGAGATCAGAGAAAAATAAATAATTTACGCCATTTGTTAAAATAGCAATGCGTGACTTTGTAACAGTAAAATACCGATAAAGTTGGCTCGTGTTTGCATCACTGAGGTTGCTTTTTGCCTGCTTGCATTCAATTAAAATTATTACTTCATTGTTTTGCATAATGGCATAATCAACCTTTTCACCTTTTTTGGTGCCATGGTCCGCCACAAATTCAGGAACAACTTCTTTAGGGTTAAAGACGTCATAGCCAAGAGCTGCGATAAAAGGCATGATTAGAGCATTTTTGGTGGCTTCTTCAGTTTCCAAGTGATCAATTAAGGATGGAATTTTCTCTGCTAATGCACTGATTTTCTCATCAAAACTCATGGCTTATCTCCTGGTTATGTGTTTTCTGTAGTTAATTTTATTGAAACCCAATATAGAGTAGACGGCCTAATAGCTGTAGCTAATTACGACTAATTGCCGCCGTAAAATCATAATATATAAACAATACACTGTATTAATATTAACATTATTTTATATTGAAACGTGAAATACAGTTAAAATACAGCCTATTTCTAATATGCGACTGTTTTCCCGCATAGTGCTTTTTTTGTAAATTTTCTAACCTTATGATATCATAAAAAATAATGTGGTTAAGCCATATATTGATCTTAAAAAAAGCGTCTAAGAGTATAAAAAGTGTTGCAATATAAAAAGACGTATGATAATAAGATACAACATAACTGATATTTCACAAATTCCGATTAGGGCATAATGCGATTAGATTTTATTTTGCATATTAGTAAGAATTTGTCAATATTTAAAGGTGATTGATTATTGACGATAAAATGGAGTTAAAGATGAAACTATTGGATCAGGTACGTCACGTAATAAGAAAGAAGCATTATTCGATTCGGACAGAACAGGCATATACAAATTGGATCAAAAGATTTATATTGTTTAATGGTAAAAGACATCCCAAGGATATGGGAGAGAGTGAGATTTCGCAATACATATCATACCTTGCGGTAAAAAGAAATGTTTCCGCAAGTACCAATAATCAAGCGCTCAATGCTGTTGTTTTTCTTTATAAACAAGTATTGAATAGAGATCTGGGAGACTTCGGGAATATGCAAAGAGCCAAAAGACCTAAAAATCTACCGACTGTACTTACAAAAAGAGAAAATTAATCATGAAATTTGACATATTTATCAGACGTACTTTTGAAGCGCTTAAAATATCATCCCAGAACAGGCTTGCAATACTCCTTGGAATCAACAGAGCCGGGATTACGCAGGCCAAAAACAAGGGAACTGTTCCTGACAAGTGGATATTGGACCTTTACAGGAAATATGGCATAAACCCTGACTGGATTGAGACCGGCAAAGGAAAGATGTTTATCGCGGAAAGGGATGGAAGTGTTATTGTTCCAGAGTATAAAAGCGCCCCACATGTAAAAGCCAGGCTCTGCGTTGGTGACGGATCTTTTGAAGTCGATGAGAATATCAGTGATTACTGGATGTTCAGGACAGACTGGCTCAAGCGTAAGGGGTCACCTTCACACATGATCCTTATCGATATTTACGGAAATAGCATGGAGGAATCCAGCGGGACGCCCATGAAAATATGCGTTTCATATCCTGTTGATGTACACTATCTGATTATTTATACCGGATCTTCCCCTGGGAAACAGCCCTGAATTTGACGTAACAAATTGAATATATTAAGAAAACAACGAAAAGTACCCCTAAATGCGTAGCCACTAAAAAATGCTTTTTTTATTTGCTTTCAAGATCAACACATGAGATAAATAGTGAGCAATTGTGGAGGTTTACAGATGTAGCCACCACGCCTTTTTTTAAGCCTTTGAAACTATTGCGATTTTTGCAATCCCTTGAGGGAAGATCCGTTTTAAAGCAGGCATCTCTTTATCCGGCTTTTTACCTCACAAATGCCAGGACATAGGTTACCCAAGTCTAAGGGTAAAAAGTGCCAGGACATGGGTAACCCGCAATCCTTTTTGTAGTAACTCATACCGGAAGCTGATACTCAAAAGTTTTTACTAAGTCTTCACCGAGGTATAGTTGAAGAGCGTGAATTTTTGTTACGATCACTGCCTTAACATATGAATAGACCAAGTCATGGGGAACCTGGAATTTTTCACCAAAAACATCAAGCTTCCGGTCACTGCGAATGAATCGAATAACGATGATGTTGCCATCCGGTATATAATCCAGCTTAGGCACCCTGGTGTTTGGTCCCAGCGTCATCGGATTATAGTCAGCCCTTTGAACAAACTCATTGGGCGTTTTTCCACTAAGGCAACTATAACGATGGTGCTCATTGTGGAATCTTTGAAAATTTTTGCTTTGCCGCTTTAGATTCGCATAACTTTGAAACCACTGTCTGCGAAAAAACTTTTTGTTATAAGTATCGTTAAAGTGCTCTATGACACCATTACGCCATGGTTCACCAATAGGGATAAAAACGGGCTGAATACCAAAATAGAGACATGTTTTTAAAACAATCCCAAACGATCTGGGATACTTGTTGCTACCATGGAAGCTCAGCTCATTGTCAAATTGTAAGAAATCAGGAATGCCAATGACCTTCCAGCACCGCATCAGGCTGGCGGCAACCTGTTGATCTTGTTTAGTTCTTTGCGATTCAATGTAAACGCGATGACTGTAAAGATCCATCACATTGAACGAATAGAATTTGCCGTCATTCTTGATATACCGTGGACCGACAAGGTCAGCCTGATGAATGTTATTAAAATCGAGCGCCTCGGAAAAATACGGGTACTCGATTCCTTTAGGAACATACGAAGTTTTTTTTGACTAGCCCTTCTCGCTTCAGAACCCGGTTAATGGTTCGATCTGAGGGGAAGTCAAGGTCTAGCTTTCTGAGTTCCCATTTAATGGCGGAAACTCCAAATTGGGCGAAAGGCTCAGATTCGAGCCTATTTCTAATTGAAATGATGCGCTGCTTTTCTTCCGTGCCAATTTCATTAGAACTCTTCAGTGGGGCTCTGGACTGGTCTTTATGCCAGTCGTCTTGTCCCGTCTGATATCGTTTGAGCCATTTAAAAAACCATTTTTTGGAACGTTTGAGGTCAGTGTAAATTGTTTTTGGCTTTTCGCCGCTTATGTACCTTTGAATTGCCTTTTTTCTGATTTTTTCTTCCAATTAATTGCCTCCTTTTAGATTTTTATTGGAGGCAGTATACATTAAATTTGCCAAGAGGGTTACCCATGTCTTGGCATAAAAATGAGCTTTAAGGTAACCTATGTCTTGACACTTTTGGGTAACCTATGTCCTGGCATTTCTCATTTACCGGATAAAAACTTATCTTTGATAAATGCTAAGAGCAAAAGGGGATGGGGTTGAAATTACGCGTTTCTATTCTTTCAGGGCCAAGAATTGATCGACGATCAGTTTTTGGCCTCTATTGGCTGCCCGACTGACAGCGGATTTGCTCAGCCCGAGGTACTTGCCAACCTCCGTTGCCGTCAGGCCCAGATCCCGAATCGCCCAGTAGGCCAGAACACTACGGGCACGTACCAGATCGGGCTGTTTTCCGGCGACAACCACTTGGTCTTTTTTAATACCAAAAAATTTTGCAACCCTTTCGGTAATCTTGGTCAGCGTCCATCCGTCCCCATTTGCCTATGGGTAAAATCCGGTTTTGCATTTATTTAACTTGTATGATAATAATAAACTATGGGGATATTTGCAATAAGGTCAGAAGATAACAATGTCCCTTACCACAGCGACGTCTAAAATTGTGTAAAGTGGGGATAAAAAAAATGGGAAATGTCCAAGCCGTTATAGATTTACCGGAAAAGCTATACCTTTCTCTTTCTGCCTCTGGGTTGACTAAGGAAAAAATAGCTAAAGAATCAAGAAAGCTTTTCGCACTGAAATGTTTCAAGGAAAAAGTTCTTTCATTGGGGAGGGCGTCTGAACTCTCAGGTCTTTCTAAATGGGATTTCATAGAGTATCTTAGTGATAATGGTGTTCCGGTTGTTGATTATGATCAGGCTGAAATGAAACGAGATTTTGAAACCGCTGATAAGCTTTCCGAAAGGCTCAAAAAATGATTGTTGTCAGTGATTCCACAATCCTGATTGGGTTGTCATCCAGCGGGACGCCCATGAAAATATGCGTTTCATATCCTGTTGATGTACGCTATCTGATTATTTATACTAAGAAAAACAGAGCAAACCTCTTTCAATGTAACGACATCTTTAATTCTCATGATTTACGACTCGCTCTTAACTCTTCAAGAGAAATAAATTTTGCTTTACCGTTTTCGATCTTTTTTTCCTTGCTTTCCATTTTCTCTGCAGCACTTTTTCGACGAAATCGCTGTCTCCCAGTATCCGTTCATCACTCTTAAACAGAATAAGAAACGCATAATTTCATGGGCGTGTGCCTCCGATTTGTTACGATTGCAAAAGATATTCGGGCAACAGCGATATGGCGTAAAGCGGTAGATTGTATATTTTCCCATCCTTTTTGAAATTAAGCAGATTTGTCCGCGCGAGCAGGGACGGTTTGAATTGTAAATCATATGAGCGAAGGCTTTTGCTTTTTGGATTAATGCCTGCTTTAACCTCCAGCGGACAGATCCGGTCTGCGAATTCACAGAGAAAGTCAATCTCGGCCTTTCCACCATTACTTCGCCAGTAATAGAGCTGTTGTTGAAAATGTGAAACCAGTTGCTGGGCAACATAATTTTCTACAAACGCCCCCTCATACTCATTGAAAAGTCGTTTCCCCTGCACCAGCAGCTCAACAGGTGTACCGGCCATGACTCCCAGCAATCCAACATCCAGGGCATTTTCATAGTCACGGGCCCGGGCGCTTTTTTTAATGGCAGAAAAAACAAACTTTTTGTTTTCTCTTACGAGATGTTTGGTTATAGAATCCCAAATCAGTGTAAGCTTGGGAATGTCGGCTGCAGGTCACAAGGTGGCATGCTTTTTTTCACGAATGGGAATTACCTAATTCCCCAACAGCCCAATAAGCTAAAACACTGCGGGCCATGACGCGTTCCGGTTGTTTGCCTGGCGACAATATATATTTGACCGCTATTTTAAATATACCTCGGAAGGTTGCAAATTGCGTTTTTTCCGGTGAGCAATGAGCATCAAGAGCAAGGCGCGAAGACGCGTAATAGCAGGCTATTGCAAGCCTGAGCAACGCAGCTATTGGTGTTCATGGCCAGCGAAAAACCGCAATTTGTGGCCTTTCGAGGTATATCTTGGAAACCTTTTCAACAATTGGTGAAGCGGAGGGCTGGTAGTTTTGTTAGTTTTATTTTTCAGTTGTTTCATGATGATTCATATGATAAATATATTTTGTAGTATGGGAATTTCCATTTATCTATATTCAGCCACAGACCCACACAGACAGGCACAAATAAAATAATGAAAATCAGTATGTGTCCGTGTGGGTCTGTGGCTAATAATTAAAATTAAAAAGTCTCCACTTTGCCGGAGATTATTTTGGTGAATCGCCCCCTTCATGATTGAAGGCTAAAGATCAATTTTTTACATCCTTTTATTTTTGAGTGAGCTATAAAAACAATGAATAAAGAATCTTTTTTACAAAACACCGAGGAAGAATTGAAGGGGATACTTCGTCCATTCCAGCAGGAGTTGAATCGCGGTCAACGCCTGGCCGATTTTTTAAAGCAGTGTATCCGCTGTGCAATGCGAGATGATTTTCTCCAGTTGGATGAACTGCTTCGTACAAAAATGGCTGAAAACGTGGAACAGGAAGAGGCATTGACGGACTGCAAACCTGTCTTTGACAGCTTGCGGGAATACGCCAGGGAACTGGTGGAAAGATACCGGCTGGAATTTATCGAAGACCTTAACCGGCTGGCAGAAGAAGCAGGGCTGCCTGTTGAAATTGATTTTCCCCGTTTCAGCGTGCTTAAAGGCATTGACGGGGAGATTGCTTTCAGCAAACGTATTACCACCATCAACAAGAAGATACTGAAATCCATTGATCCCCGTCGTATCGTTACTGCCGCCCTTCGTGTAAAAAAACAACTTTATGACCGGCCTTTTGATCCTCAAAAATTTATTGACGGCCTCTACGAGACGTATGCCGAAATCAGCAAAATGGATAATATTTCCCCGGGCAATCCGGTTCCCATTCAACGGTTTTATCTAAAATATGTGATTTCCCTGCAAAGCAAAACGTTTTTCACCAATATGGATAAGGCCAAGTTCAGGGGCTACAGTCTGGAACAGTTTGGTGTGGATCTATGGCGTTATTTTGAGGCCGGTATCGGCGGAGCTTCGAACGGCAAGAAGTTGAGGCTGGATCCGGGGCGTAATTATTCTCTCTGGCTTATTGACAGCAATGGCGAACGTCGGCAGATTTCAGGAATTTCGTTTCTGGAGAATGAAACATGATACCTATGAAAGAAATTGATCAGTTAGAACCATTTCAGGCCAGATCAATTATTGAAGAACTTCGAAAAGGGAGTGTGCCGGCCGATTATGTGCCTTTTTTTACTGTCGGCCGCGATAACTGGCTCACTTTTATTGAGGATGATCTGAAAAATTATATTGCCGAAGGCGGGGCCAAAGTCCGCTTTCTCAGTGGTGATTACGGTGACGGCAAGACTCATTTTATGTCAATAATTCGTCATCTTGCGTTGCAACAGGGGTTTGCCGTCTCTTTTGTCGTGTTGACGCGGGAAGTTCCCATTCACAAATTTGAAGCCGTCTATCAATCTATTACGCGTCAGCTTCGCGGTCGTTTTGAGGGCATTGGAATTCGAAATCTCCTGAGCCAATGGTTAGGCACTCTGGTTCAAAATGACACTCCTCCTTCAACAGAGCAAATTGCTGATATGGCCGAAACCTTACGCAATCTGCCGGGCATGAACGTAAATTTTGCCAATGCGCTTGTGGCCCTGGCGCATAATCGTTTTTTGCCATTGATGGAAGGAGAACATAAAGAAGATCGCATCACAAACAGGGAGATCATTTTCCACTGGTTCGAGGCAGGCAAAGCAACCAAACGGGAACTTAAACCCTTCGGAATTTTTGAAGTAGTGAACAAGGCCAACAGCAAGCAGATGCTCAACTCCCTGAATGCCTTTCTACGTTATCTGAACTATAAAGGATTTATTCTGCTGTTAGATGAACTGGAGACAGTCATCGCCCAGTCCGCCTCAGTGCGCAACGCAGCTTACGAGAACGTGCGGCTGCTGATAGACAATACCGAACAGTCTGAGTATTTCCATATCTTTTTTTCCATCATCCCGGACGTATTGCTGTCTGAAAAGGGATTTAAATCCTACGATGCGTTATGGAGCCGTGTTCGTTCCATCGGTCAGCAGAAGCGTCTGAATTATCGCGGGGTTTTGATCGATCTGCATCGAACACCGTTGAAATCGGGCGAGTTGGTCGATCTGGGGCAGTCATTGCGTCGTATTCACGAGATATCTTATCGCTGGAACGCTGCAGAGTCTGTGCCGGACAAGCTTCTTGAGGATATCTGTAAAAATCAGAAGAAGATGGGGCTCTTGAGCGAGGTACGGCTTTTTGTCAAACAGGTCATTCGAATTCTGGATATGGCCGAACAGGGCAAAGATCCGGCAGAGACACTTGATCTTACCGAGCATATCGTCTCCAGTCAGCAGGAAATGGAACAAGAGAAGATGGAACAACTGCAGCCCAGTTGGGATAAGTAACCAATGGATAAGGCCAATTTTATCCAGCTACTGGAAAGCGCCGGCAATTTCAAACTCAGAAGGGCGGTGGAACGCTTGCGGGAGGGGCTTTTCGATCCCTTTGGTGTCAGGCTGTTAACTGCCCATGAAGCGCAATTAAACAGTATATTTGACCATGGCGTTAAAACCCTGGAGAAAAATGAATCCACTCACCTTTGTGTCTGCGGCGCCTATGGCCAGGGTAAATCCCATAGTCTTACCTATATTCGTCAACGGGCCCTGGCACAGGGGTTCGTTACCAGTCAGATCAACCTTGATCCAAGGGAAATTCCGTTTTATGACTTCCGGCAGGTTTACCATGCCCTGGTGAGTCAAATTTCTTTTCCGGATAGCGAGTCATCCCTGGTAAAATGGTGGAAAGACCTGAGCGGCAAACAAAAAATATCCTGGAAAAATAACAGCGTCGGGCCGCTGGACATCATCCCGGAATCCATGCCTCATTTTTTCAAAGCCATTTTAACGGCCATGGCGCAGGATAACATACCGCTTTCCAACCGGCAAAAAGGCTTAAAAAAGCATACCACATTCCGGCCCCGAGAGTTTCCCTGGCTCCTCGCCAATGCCCTGAACGGAAACAGCTTGCCTGTGTTTCGTCTCCGTCATGCCATGAAGTACCGACAGGTTCCATTTTACAAAGACGCATCCCTGGTCTGCAAAGGATGGGAACCATATTTTAAGGCAATATGCGGCCTGTCAGCCATGTTTCAAAAAACAGGGTTTAAAGGCTGGGTTCTGCTGTTTGATGAAGGTGAATCCATTGCCCAGCTACGCATCAACGTGCGCCGGAAAAGCTACACTATTTTGAATCAATTCTTTTCGTCTGCCTCTCCTCTGCCCGGACTCTATCCCATTTTCGCCTTTACCGACGACTTCTTTATGCGGGTTCAGGGGGAAGACTACGACCGTGTATATCTTCGCAATGAACAGGAATTTCCCTATTTTGAAGAAAATTACGCTGAGTCCTGGCAGAATTTGAATATCTATCGCCTACATGATCTATCAAGCAAAGAATGGGAAACCATGTCTGAAAAACTGATCCATTTCCACGCCAAAGCATATGGCTGGAAACCGCCGGAGACCGAAATGCAGGAAGAGATGGCAAAAATCCTGGCAGAAAAAGGTGATCGTGAAGCCCGCTTGAAAATAAAGGCCATGGTAAACCACCTGGATCTGGCCCATCAGAAAGTAGTCTTAGGCGGGTAAGCTAAAAGCCGCCGAGAATCGCGATTATACTTCAAGGCAAAGATTGATTATGGGAAAAAAACTGATACCTGATGAAATACGAGAAAATGTTTCCGCAATCGTAGAAAAATTCAACCAACAGGAACTTAAAGGCACAGACGTTCGTTACATTGCCAGATTTCAAGGAAGATTTCTTTATCTTGACAGGATTGCATATGGTAAAAAAGAGCCTGTTAGCCGTATGGAATATTTTAGAGAAATCAGCGAATGGGAGTTTGCAATATTTAAATGGAGTTCAGAAATATATGATCCTGATGAATGTTTTTTTTCTGGAAGTGAATTGGTTGATGGGACTATTGAAGGCGCAATGAAAGCTGGTATGAAAGCATATCCAGTATAACAAAACGGTAGAGACTGACCACACCAGCGAATTTTTTAGGAAAAATTTCAAGCTGTGCGGTTAGCATTTACTGTGTTTTGTCAATAAGTTGATTGCCATGAAGGATCTGTCGTAGGGGCGGCTTTACGCCGCCCTCCAAATCGCTTTGGGCGGGATAAACCCGCCCCTACAGGAATCTGTCGTTGAGGATTAGAACATTCGGAAGGACTTAGGAATTACCTAACCGCACAGGTCGAAAAATTTGAAGCAACATCTATGTATATTATGTAATTAATCGAATGGGAAGTGGCTGAGGATGGCTATGAAGAGCAGATTATTATCCCAAAGGAAAAGAGGGAGCTTGCTGCCGAAGAGGGTATTAGCACAGAAAACAAGCAGAAAGTGACCGTCCGGATAATGAATCTAAAAACAGGAGAATCCTACATTGGTCGGTTGGCTATTACCGGAAATCATCAAATCTATTTACCAACGGAAATACAAAAGATGCTAAAGGATTCAGGGACAGTCCGAATCCAGATTCTGGGCGGGTGAAAAAAGTAGGCGGAATAGCTGGCAGAAGAACGGGAGCATCAACAACATTTCGATATTTTGTTTTACTTTGTTTTGCTTAGTATAAATAATCACATAGCATACATCAACAGGATATGAAACGCATGAAATCATGGGCGTCCCACTGGATTCCCGGCGAACATGGCGACTGCTCTTGAAATAACATCCGGTTTTAAAAAAATAGTCCCTGATGATCCGGTAAAATACGATTTTGCGCTCACTCGCTTTGGAATTAGGGATGATCTGGATAATGAGTTATTTGACTTTCAAATAACTCGATCATAACGGGCGTAATTCATGACCGTTGGTAAAATCCCCCTAACCCCCTTTAGGAAAGGGGGATTTCTTGAAAAACCCCCAGTATTGTCATTGCGAGCGAAGCGAATCCCCGCCGTGGCCGGGCCACGTCCCGCCACGCTTTGCTCGCGGCTAAAGGCTCACTTGCTCCTCGCAATGACCAAAATTGAGCAAAATGAGGGTTGTGCAAAAGCTCTCAGTTAGAAAAACTGTTTTTTTGCTAATTAATTTTTGGTCAACAATCATGAAATCTGTGGGAATAGTCAGAAACTATATAATAACTGGTTAGCTCGAAGAAAATAATGGAAAACATCACGCTGAACGACATAGCAACACTTTTCGGCCTTGCTGCCGGAGCTGCGGGCTTAGTGTTAGGTATTCTTAATTACCTACGAGAACGTGCAAAAGTAGTAGTGAATTTGCAGTGGGATATGAAGACGATGAACCTTCCTCAGTATGACCCCAAAAAAGACTGGGGCGTAATTCGTATCACGAACACAGGTCGGCGGCCAATCTACGTGAGTCACGTAGCAATAAAACTTCCTGGACACTGTGAGGATTCACACCTGCTTGTGATGGAAGGCTTGCAGGGACAGAAGCTTGAGGAAGGAGCGCCACCCCTGGTTTTTCCCGTTAGCCAGGAAGGCTTAAATGAATACGCCAAACACTGGAAGAAACTTCGTGCTCAGG
>JAJSZT010000072.1 GCA_030272815.1 Deltaproteobacteria bacterium | reverse complement strand
TCTGGACAGAGCGCTTTTTGAAATGGAAGAGGAAATCAGGGCCAATGAATTTTTAACCGATACCTACCAGACGCGCTGGATTGCTTTAAAATATCTGGAAAACGATAAACAGATTCTATTAAAGGGGCAGGAAAGCAATCCTTCTCCGTCTGCAAAGCTTGAGAAAATGGTGAAGAAGGTTTCACAGCATTTGGAGAGAACCCTGAACACCTACCCTGAAGCCATGATTGCAGATCAGCGCTACGGCTATATAAAGTCCATTATAAAACAAGGAGTTATTCAGCAGCATAATGATCAAAACAGGCTCTATACGTCTGATAAGATAGACCAGATTGTCACTAATCGGTTTCTCGGTCCTATCATTATGCTGGCGATACTTATGGGCCTGTATCATTTTACGTTTACCTACAGCGAAGTTCCTGTGGGCTGGCTCGAAAACTTTTTCGGATGGCTTGGTGATGTGGCATCCACGCACCTGGCTGACGGTCTTTTGAAATCTCTTCTTATATCCGGCATTATTGATGGTGTGGGGGGTGTCCTGGGGTTTGTGCCGCTGATAATGTTCATGTTTTTCGGAATTGCCCTGTTGGAGGTTTCCGGGTACCTGGCCAGGGTTGCCTTCATGTTGGACAGGATATTCAGGCTCTTTGGTCTTCACGGCAGTTCGGTCATGGCTTTTATCGTATCCGGCGGTATTGCCGGAGGCTGCGCTGTGCCCGGCGTCATGGCAACCCGAACCCTTAAATCACCGCGAGAGCGTCTGGCGACGTTGCTCACGGTTCCATTTATGAATTGCGGTGCAAAGCTGCCGGTCTTTGCGCTTTTAATTGCGGCTTTTTTTTCGAAAAACGAGGCAATAATGATGCTGATCATTACACTTATTGCCTGGTTGGGCGCCCTGCTTGTTGCAAAATTATTAAGACTCACGGTCATTAAAGGGAAGTCCACTCCCTTTGTCATGGAACTTCCACCGTACCGCTTTCCCACCTTCAAAGGGCTGGCCATACATACATGGGAAAGAACATGGCAATATATCAAAAAGGCGGGAACGGTTATCCTAGGCATTTCAATCATTTTGTGGGCCATAATGACCTTTCCCGGTTTACCCGACTCTAAAGTACAGGAATTTGAATATCAACGTGAAGCTGCAAAGGCGGCAGCCGGTATGACTATTGTTCGGGAGTCGGAGGAAGTCGGTGAAGAGACCGGACTTTCCCAAGAAGTGCTGGATCTGAAAAATCGGCTGGTGGTCATTGATTTACGGGAAGCGGAAGAGGGTTTAAGAAATTCCATAGCCGGTCGTCTTGGAATAGCCTTGGAGGGCATATCAAAGTGGGCGGGCTTTGACTGGCGTACTAATATTGCCCTCGTGGGTGGTTTCGCGGCCAAGGAAGTAGTTATTTCGGCCCTTGGCACTGCTTATTCCCTGGGTGAGGTTGATCCGGAGGAAAGTGACTCTCTTTCTGAAATCCTGGCCAAAACTCCGGGCTGGAGCCCACTGGCAGCATTGAGCCTGATCATTTTTACCATTTTTTACGCGCCATGTTTTGTTACAGTGGTTATGATTGTAAGAGAATCCGGTTCGTGGAAATGGGGCGCTTTTTCCATGGCGTTTAACACGACCCTGGCCTTTGTACTGGCTGCGCTTGTTTTTCAAATTGGTTCGGCCATGGGGATATTGGGAGGGTGCGCCTAAAAATGGCCAATCAGTAGTGTTTTTGTAAGGCAACAGTAATATCCGGGTCTTTTTCTGAAATTTTTGAAAAAAATATCCCTTCCAACGACCAAAATATCCATATCTTTTTTAGGCGGTGGATTTTGGCTCTTTACTTACGTTGAAAATTTAGTTATACATCTACAAAAGTCCATTTTTTGCAAATTATATCCTTGGAGGATAACTATGCAGGATCTAGTAAACCGTATCACCTTTAATAAAAATGTTCTTTGTGGAAAACCTCTTATTCGCGGCTTGAGGATATCTGTTGAAATGATATTGGAGCTATTGGCCAGAGGGGCTACAGAAGAAGAGATTCTACAAGACTATCCCCAACTTGAACCAGATGATCTCCGTGCTGCATTGCTCTACGCTCATCATATGGTGGCCAGAGAGAATGTTTTTGATCGAGTTGCAGTTGGATAAGCGCTATGAATTTCTTGTTGGATGTCAACGCAAGCGGGGCCGTAGCTCGTTGGTTGATTCACCTGGGGCATGACGTAGCCGAGGTCGGCCAGAAGGACCCAAGAATGAGTGACAATGAGATTTTGAGCTGGGCTGTGAGGGAACGCAGAATTATTGTTACGACAGACAACGATTTTGAGGAAATGATCTGGAGACAAGGGAAGCCACATTGTGGTGTCTTACGTTTGGAAAATCTGCCACGGTCTGAGAGAATAGCGCTCTTGCATGATGTGCTTGATCGTCATAGCCGGGATTTGGAATCCGGAGCCATTGTCATTGCATTAAGAACGAAATTTCGTATCCGGAAGCCGCAGTAAGGAAGGAACTTTTCTTAACGAACCCAAAACTCAACACCCAAAACTCAAAACTTTATTCAACTGAAGGTTTATCCTGTCTAAAAAAACAGTAATTTATAAACTAATGTCCCCCTCTTCCTTTAAATATCAGTTGGATAGCGAGTTATTTACTTATTTATGGTCGTCCCGCATCCCGTTTCTTTTTTTGAGCCTCTTTTTGCCGCTAACTGCAATCCCTATAAGTCCGCTGCCAAGAAGCAGCATCGTGGTGGGTTCGGGGGCATGACTAGTGGGAGGATCATTGGCACCACCCGGCCTCGCAATCCAGTCCGTGAAGTTGGTAGTGTCAGTCGGACCTGTGCCACCAAATCCAAGGTTCCAGGCCTCGGCAACAATATCGCCTTTGTCATAGCTATTGGCATAGAAGTTACCCCAAACTGGGTCATTCTCAGTAGTGAAGGTGATAATAAATTTCACGATGTTCTTTCTACGGCCGAATATTCCATTTCTTCCATCCATATCCCACTTAATCGCGTAAATGTCGTCATCACCAAGCACAAATCGTATTCTGGATGATTTTTCGAGATCATTATCCCCCCTATTTTTTCTATCCACAGCCTTCGCTGTCGTCATATTAAACTGATCATTAGAGGAAGGATTGGTTACTTCCACATTCAAGTGGCTTAACCCAAAACTGAGGTAATCGCCCACACCTGAAACGGTATACTTGTAAGTATAAACTGTATCCTCAAGACTGATATCCCAACTGATTTCAAACCCATTATTATCTGGCTTCCCATTGTTATTAAGATCAAGGCCGCTCCAACCATCGGTTGCTGTGATACCATTGCCGGTAGACCGTGAGCTTAACCAATATGACGAATCGACTGGTATCGGTGTAGCATTCGCAACCACAGGAAATACGAGCAATAAACATACTGCATATAAAAATAACAATTTTCTCATTTTTATTGCCTCCATTGCTTTAACAATTAAATTTTCGGTAGTCCCTACAAAACAATGCAGGTTTGGAAATACCGCCATGTTTTGCTTTGTAAACACCTGATTTTTCACCATGTGCTGCCAGAAGCTATAACATGTAACTTGTTGAAATTATTGACCCGCATTGTTTTGTAGGGACTACCAAAAATTTATTGCTATTTTTCACAAAAATTATGTAAACTATTACATAAAATTATGTAATTATGTAAATAAACTATTACATATTTTACATGCTTTTCGTATTTTGAAGTGGTGGAGGCCTGGTAATAGTTATTTGCAACACTCTTTTATTGTTCAGGTAAAATTTGTCTTGACAACTTTACTAATTTGATTATATTTATTAAATATGACGTAACAGTTTAACCTTTTGAAAAAGTGAAATGTATGTATGCTTAATTCAAAGTCTCCCATACCTTTATATCATCAATTAGCGGATATAATAATTACAAAAATACGCTCTGGAGAATATCCGCCCGGCTCAAGGATTCCTTCTGAAAACAGGCTTGCAGCGACTTATGGCATCGGTCGGCCCACAGCCAGGCAGGCCACAGATCTGCTGGTTCGCAAACGCATGCTTGTAAGAAAGAGGGGCTCCGGAACTTTTGTAGGAGAAAGACAGAAAGAGGTTGACCTTTTTTCTCTTGCAGGAACGATTTCGTCTTTCCACAGAAAGGGGATATCAATAACAACGCAGATCATAGAAGATATCCGTTTGGAGACTGTTGAAAATGACTCTGAGAATCCTTTTTCAGGCCAGGAGGTTTATTTCTTTTCAAGACTCGGCAGGGTTGAAGATATGCCGGTTCTAATAGAGGATATTTATCTGCATGCGACTTTATTTTCAGGTATAGAGCGATTTAATCTTCAAGGCCGGTCTCTTTCACAGATAGTCGAGGCGCAATATTATATGCGTCCGACAGGCGGGAAACAGAACTTTAGAATCGGGTATTTAACCGGGGAAAAAGCAAAAAGCCTGGATATCTCTTCAGACATACCCATACTTACGGTAAAACGGTTTCTACACTTTGAGCAGACAAAAAACGCAATATATTCTGAACTTTTTTGTCGAACCGACCGGTTTGTATTTTCACAAACAATAGGAGGAATATCAGATGATTGAACGGGGCTACTATGATGGGTTCGGGGGCGCTTATCTCCCCGAGATCCTTGTTGCAACCTTTGATGATCTCGAAGATAAGTTTATTAAAGCAAAAAGCGACCCTTCATTCTGGAAGGAATATACTGATATTATGTCAACGTATTCCTGCAGGCCGACTCCTGTTACGTTTGCCGAAAACCTTACAAATCACTTTAATGGCGCACGTATCTATATAAAGCGTGAGGATCTGAATCATACAGGTGCCCATAAGGCAAATAACGTTATGGGGCAGGGGCTTCTGGTAAAGAGAATGGGAAAGACCAGGGTCATTGCAGAGACTGGTGCCGGACAGCATGGCGTGGCAACTGCAACAATGGCTGCGAAATTTGGATTTAAATGCACCATATATATGGGAGAAGTTGATGTTCAGCGGCAGCGTCCCAATGTTTTCTGGATGGATAGACTTGGCGCCGAAGTGATACCGGTTCGAGAAGGAACCCGGATCTTGAAGGATGCCATAAATGAAGCTTTCCGCGACTGGGTAGGCAATATGGATACGACTCACTATGTTCTGGGCACTGCCTGCGGGCCGCATCCCTTTCCTGAGATGGTTTCTTATTTTCAGTCAATTATTGGAAAAGAAGCGCGAAAACAGATAATGGAAAAAGAGGGCAGACTCCCCTCCCGCATTTATGCTTGTGTGGGAGGCGGCTCTAATGCATTGGGTATATTCAAAGAGTTTTTGGATGATCCTGTAGAGCTGGTAGGTATTGAAGCCGGAGGGCGCGGGCTTGATTCCGGCCGGCATGCAGCCCGGCTCTCCTCTAAAGATGCGAGCATAGGAGTTGCCCAGGGATATAAGACATATTTTCTTCAGGACAGCGACGGACAGATGAAAGAGACCCACAGTGTGGCAGCAGGCCTGGATTATGTGGGAGTTTCGCCCATTCTGGCATATCTTAAGGAATCCGGCAGGGTAAGATTTGAATCAGCTACTGACCGTGAAGTGGTTGATGCAATGTCACTGACTATTAAAAAGGAAGGGCTGGTACCTGCCCTGGAGTCAGCGCATGCATTTGTTCAGGCATTCAAGGAAGCGCCAAAACTGTCCAAAGAAGATATTATACTGATCAATCAGTCCGGAAGAGGAGACAAGGACATATTTACGGTTGCGGATGCCTTTGATGACCCGAGATGGAAGGAGTTTATCAAGAAAAAAGCGGAGGAGTATAATGCTTGAGTCATACCTTAAAAGCCGGCTTATAGAAAAGAAAATACTGCTGATGACCCATATTGTTCTCGGATACCCCTCATTTGAGGAGTGTTTTAAAATAATAAAGACAATGGTTAACGCCGGTGTTGATTTGATGGAGCTGCAGATACCTTTTTCCGAACCAATTGCTGACGGCCCGGTAATACTTCATGCAAATCAGAAATCCCTGGCAGAGGGCAGTACAGTAAAAAAATGTCTGGATTTTGCCCAAAATGTGACACAGTCATTTGATATCCCATTTCTTTTTATGAGCTATTATAATATACTTTTTAAATACGGGATTGATAGATTTGCTGTTGCAATGGCCGAAAGAAATATGAAAGGCGCCATTGTACCGGATCTTCCACCGGAAGAGGGGCAGGATTATCTTAATGCAATGAAAAAATATAATCTTGATCCAATCTTTATTTTTTCTCCTACAACTCCGGATGAACGCATGAATTACCTTGCATCTTTTGGGCGGGGTTTTATTTACTGCGTGGCAAGAAAAGGAGTAACAGGCCTGGATACAGACTTTTCCGGGCAGCTAAATAAATATCTTGAAAGATGCCGCAGGGCCACTCATCTTCCGTTAGCTCTTGGTTTTGGAGTAAAAGATAAAAATGACATAGACTTTTTAAAAGGAAAAACAGATATTGCGGTAATTGGCACCCAGACCATAAGGCTGGTTGAAAAAAAGGGAGTCGGAGCTGTTGGTGAATTTGTAAACAGCCTCAGGTAAAGATTATAACTATTGTCTGAACGAAAACTCTCCAAATTATACTTTTCATGTCATTGCGAGGGAAGCATGACCGAAGCAATCTCTTGGAAATAAGGGGATTGCTTCGTCGTTCGTTCCTCACTCCTCGCAATGACCGCTCGGAACCAGGGGTTTTCGTTCAGACACCAACTATGGATTAGAAATGGTCAACAAATGGAAAAGATTGGTATAGCTTTAGGCGCTGGTGGCGCCAGAGGATTGGCTCATATTTTGATGCTGGAAACCTTGGACGAGCTGGGACTTAAGCCGGCATACGTCAGTGGCGTCAGCGTTGGTGCAATTGCAGGTGTACTTTACTGTTCGGGTATGACAGGCAAAGAATTGCGAGAATCATTCAGTGAGCTAACAGTTTCACAGCGCAATAGTGTAAAAAATGTTTTTAACTTTAAATGGCTCAATTTCATTGCGCCGCAGTTTGAGGGGGCTGGTTTAATAAAATCTGAAAATTTTATCAAATTTTTGTTTGAGTCAATTACTGCACGAACCTTTGAGGAGCTTGACATTCCTTTGTTCGTTGTAACGTCAAATTTTTGGACACGTGAAGAGGTGGTCTTTAAAAGCGGTGAGCTGGTTTCCGCTATACAGGCCAGCATATCTCTGCCCGGAATCTTTGCACCGGTATTGATAGATGGCAAGGTCTTAATAGATGGCGGAGCTGTAAATCCCGTGCCTTTTGATATATTACCGAATGATTGTGATCTAACTATTGCGATCGATGTTATTGGGCACAGGACAGCAGGCCCAGACCTCATGCCTTCCCTGACGGAGGCTGTTTTTAACACTTTTCAAATAATGGAGAAAAGTATAACCAGGCAGAAACTGCGTGTTATCTGCCCTGATATCTATATAGAGCCTTATATTTCGGATGTTCGTGTTCTGGAATTTCACAAGGCAGAGCATGTGTTCAGGCAGGCGCAACCTGCTAAAGATCGGCTAAAACGGGAGCTTGAGAAGAGGCTAAATAGAAAAGATCGCCAAAAAACGCAGGGAAAATAATCAATAATCAATTGTTAATAATTAATTTTGTAACTACTCAGGTGGATAGTCTGAAGGCTGAAGACTGTTAGGAAAAAGCGCATTTTGAAGCCATGTTTGGTGCAAGAATCAGATATTTCCGCCAAAGTACGGCAAACGTGCTCTTTTGACCCCTTCAGCCTTCAGTCTAAACAGCTTCAGCCTGATTACGTGAATAGTTACTTAATTTTTAACTTAGCGCTTATGGAGGCAGGGGGGTGTTAATGGTGTCCGATATTTTATAAAAGGGGAGGGGGTGAAATTAGTTTGCCATTATCAAAATTTATGCAAGAAAATATCCCTGAGCTTTTGAGAAGATATGAAATTTCTTACTGTAAAGAAGCTGATTGTATTGAATATTTTATTACCGACAAAAAAACACACGAACAAATCTCGTATGCCCTGGTATTGTCTTTAAACAGGTTTGCTAAACAAATTAATGTGGGAAGGTTTTGTCCTGAACTGTATAAAGAGCCTCATTGCAAATATTTTTCGGCAGCTTGTTTTTATCTATTGATAAACCATTTCGCAAAAATTTATCATTTGGCCGAAGGATATGGTATTTATCTTCAGACAAAGCCCGCAACCTATAAAAAGTTCTTTTCAATGCTCAAAGATTTTAACTTGCAAGTAAAAAGAATTATACTTTGTAATACTGCCGAGGTCTGTGATGTCTATCATCAAGATAATATTGATACTTCGATGATTGTGAAGGAAGTTCTTTGTAGTTGACGGTTTTTTAAAAAATTTTCCTAAAGTTTTTCTTTAGTTCACACATGGAAACTGCTTTCAGGAAGGACTTTACTTTGCCAAGGTCTTTTTGGCCTGGGGCGAACTCTACACCTGAACTGACGTCCACAGCATCCGGCATGCTGACCGATACAGCATGAGAAATATTCTCTGGCGCCAGACCACCGGCCAGGATCAGGGGATATTTACAGCCAAAGCTTTTAACTTTTTCCCAGTCCCATTCTATCGCATTGCCTCCCGGCAGAACTCCCCTGCCGCATTCCACCAGAAATGCTGATGCTTCGTAATTTTCTGCTTCATCCAGGGTCGGCTTTCTTTCTGCAAACAAAGCCTTTATTACAAGAAGATTTTCTTTTTGAAGTCTGCTGACAAGCTCAGGGGATTCCTGGCCATGCAACTGGACTGCATTAAGGCCACAGAATTCAACCTTATGCATTATATTCGAAAAACTCTCATTAACAAATACTCCTACAGTTTTTACTTTTGAAGGTAAGGCCATAGAAATTTCTTTTGCCTGAATTTCAGACAAATGCCTTGGACTTTTTGGGAAAAAAACACAGCCGATTGCATTTACCCCGAGATCAGCACATCCTAAAGCTTCATCAACACTGGTCAGGCCACACACCTTAACCTGGGGACAGATATTATTCATCTAACCCATCCAACCCCATGAGAGATCTTAGAAATGCCTGGCAGTTCTCAGCTCTCACAAGACTTTCTCCGATAAGAAAATTCCATATACCTGCCTGCTGACTTTTAACAATATCATCTCTGTATTGTATTCCACTGGCAGCAACAGCTATTTGATATGACTCAAGAAGCGATACCAGTTTGATAGCTGTATCAATATTGGTCTCAAAAGAACTTAAGTTCCGATTGTTAATCCCGATCAGCCTGGCTTTTGCCCGTGTTGCTGCTTCAAGATCTTTTTCTGAGTGTATTTCCACAAGAGCATCGAGTTTGAGTTCGTTGCAGAGTTTTAAATAATCACGCAATTGTTCCTGCGAAAGAATACGGGCTATAAGAAGCACCGCATCTGCTCCAATGGCTGAAGATTCATATATCTGATATGAAGAGATTAAAAAATCTTTTCGAAGTACAGGCAGAGTTGATGCGTTACGAGCTTTTTTCAGGTCATCTAAACTGCCTTTAAAATAAGGCTGATCCGTAAGCACGGATATAGCGGCAGCTCCTCCCTTTTCATATTCCAGAGCATATGCTGCCGGATTCAGGTCCGGACAAATGGCGCCTTTAGAGGGAGACGCACGTTTTATTTCAGCAATGATGTTAACCCCTGAAGGACCTGGTTTCTCAAGTTTTTTAATAAACGGTCGTCTTTTAATAATAGATGTAAAAGCATCCTTACACAGTTGACTCTCTGGAATAAGTTTTTTTGCCTCTGCAATTTCTTCTTTTTTATGTTTAACTATTACTTCTAAAAAATCTTTTCCCATTTATCCATTTTCCTGTGTAAAACGAACGAGCTCTTCTAGTTTTTCTATAGCATATCCTTTGTCAATGGAATTTTCAGCAAGCTTTATTCCTTCCCGGAAATCTTTTGCTTTTCCTGCTGCAACAAGTGCTGCAGAAGCATTTATCAATACCACATTGCGTTTTGGACCTTTTTCTCCTTCAAGAATTCTTCTGGTTATTTTAGCATTAGTCTCAGGATCTCCTCCTTCCAGATCCTTTGGATTTGCTTTTTTTTCAAAAAATTGTTCCGGAGTTATATCAAAGGTATTTACAAGATTATCTTTGAGTTCGGATATACGTGTTGGAGCACAGACTGAAATTTCGTCAAGCCCGTCGTGTCCATGTACGACAAATGCGTGTTTTGTGCCGAGCATTCTCAGGGCATAAGCAAACATTTCGGTTAGCTGAGGCGCATAGACTCCAAGAAGCTGACAATTTGCGGCAGCGGGATTTGTCAGGGGGCCCAGCATGTTGAAAATACTGCGCAGTCCAACTTCTTTTCTTGCTTTGGCAGCATATCTCATTGCTCCATGATAAAGGGGTGCGTATAAAAAGCCAATGCCGATTTCCTGAATAGCTTCTTCTACTATTTCCGGGTTTGTATCCAGTTTTACTCCCAGAACTTCAAGAAGATCTGCACTGCCGCATCGGCTTGAAACAGAACGATTCCCGTGTTTTGCTACAGTTACACCGCAACCTGCAACAACAAAAGCAGTTGTGGTTGAAATATTAAATGTTTGAGCAGCGTCTCCACCGGTTCCGCATGTGTCCACCACATTGGGGGCTGAGACCTGAATGCGCAGAGCTTTTCTGCGCATGGCTCGAGCTGCTCCGGCCAGTTCTTCAAAGGTTTCGCCTTTTGTGGCTAAAGCGGCCATAAACGCACCAATCTGGGCGTCAGTAACGTTACCTGAAAATATTTCAGTGATCATTTGAGACATTTCAACTTCATTCAAATCATTTCCGTTAACAATTTTTTGAAGATTTTCCCGAAACATGATGGCTATTCTCCTTCTGTAATTTTAAGAAAGTTTCTGAGAATCCTTTTGCCGACTGATGTCATGATAGATTCAGGATGAAACTGGATTCCTTCTGTTGGATGTTTTCGATGCCTGATGCCCATGATTTCTCCGTCATCGGATTCTGCACTTATCTCCAGACAATCGGGCAGATTTTCTCTTGATACAGATAGTGAGTGATAACGCATAGCCGTAAATGGCTTGCGTATGCTCTGATACAAAGTTTTTCCATCAGCCTTTATTATGGAAGTTTTTCCATGCATTAAACGTTTGGCTGAAATTACTTTTCCGCCAAAAGCAACAGCAATAGTCTGATGCCCTAAACACACACCAAGGATTGGAACCAGGCCGGAGAAATGCTTAACAACTGAAAGCGATATTCCTGCTGTTTCAGGCCTGCCCGGTCCTGGTGATATAACAATTCCCGAGGGTTTCACGGTAATAAGATCAGAAACAGAAACCACATCATTGCGAAATACCTTGACCGGACTGCCAAGCTGTTCAATATATTGCACCAGGTTGTATGTAAATGAATCATAGTTGTCAATCATTACGATCATATGTCTTTCTCCTCCTATGAGATGAGCTGCAGCGCCTTTTGTATTGCCATTGCTTTATTGACGGTTTCAACTCGTTCCCGTTCAGGATCGGAGTCAGCAACTATTCCTGCGCCTGCTCGTACTGTCAGCCGTTTGTTTTCAATGCTGGCGGTTCTTATAGTAATGGCCAGATCCATATTGCCGTGAAAAGAAATATATCCAACTGCGCCCCCATACGGACCTCTGGGTTCCTGTTCAAGTTCCGCAATAATTTCCATGGCTCTTACTTTAGGGGCGCCTGATAAGGTTCCGGCAGGGAATGAGGCTGACAGAAGGTCCCATGCATCACAATCAGAACGCAGGTCACAGCATATGTTGGATACAAGGTGCATTACATGAGAATATCTTTCGACAATCATAAGATCCGTAACCTGAACCGTACCAACTTCTGCAACCCGTCCGAGGTCATTGCGTCCTAAATCTACTAGCATAAGGTGTTCGGCTCTTTCTTTTTCATCTTGAAGAAGCTCATTTGCAAGTGCCCTGTCTTCCTGCTCTGTTTTCCCTCTGGGTCGTGTTCCGGCAATAGGGCGAAGGGTGGCTACTCTGTTTTCCAGCCTTACCATTGTTTCCGGTGAAGAGCCGACAAGCGCCATATCATCGAGATGCATAAAGAACATATAAGGCGAAGGATTAATATATCGTTGGGCCCGATACAGTTCCAGGAGGTCAGGAGGAGTTTCGCAGATAAAGGGCTGAGATATTACAGTTTGAATAACTTCTCCTTCATGGATATATTTTTTTACTGTTTTTACGTTTGATCGAAAAGTATCTGCTTCCATTTGAGCAGTCAGCTTGTATTCCGCTTGACTTTTTTGGATATTTTTTTCCGACGGATTGCTATCCATTGATTCAAGCATGGCCTGTATTCGAGCTGCAGCCTCCTCATAAGTTTGTTCGGGATCCTGATTTTCATCCGGAAATGCGATGACTATGCCGAAGAACGTATTGCGGATATTGTCAAAGATAATGAGTTCATCCGGTATTATAAAATGAGCAAAAGGCTTATTTTCCGGCAGCATATTCGGGATTTTTTCAAAAAAGGAAACCATTTCATAGGTTAAATATCCTACCATGCCTCCCCAGAACCTGGGAAGTTCAGGAATATCAGCCGGTTTGTATCTGCTCATAAAATCTCTAAGGATCTCCAGCGGTTTCCCATTATGAGGGATCTTATTTAAGGTGTCGTTGCCCTGAATTTCCACTTCTTTTTTAAACACTCTAATATGAAAGCGGGTTGAGTACCCAAGAAAGCTGTATCTTCCCCATCTTTCACCTCCTTCTACACTTTCAAAGAGAAATATAGGCCCTTTATTTTTATAAATTTTCTTAAAAAGAGAAACCGGGGTCTCAGTATCCGCCAGGATTTCTACACAAACAGGAATTACGTTATTGTGCCCTGCCAACTGGATAAATTTATCTTTGTCTGGAAATTGTTTTATAAGCATAAATGCTCCTTTATCTGTAATACTTCACCACGGATTTTCACGGAATTACACTGAATTATCAAAATGCTTTTATAATTTCTTCTTGGTGAAAAAAACATAATAAAAAAAGGCCGTGAACTTTTCCACGGCCTTTTGAAAATAAAAAACCGTGGGTTTTTGGGTCTGCCCACGGTCATTAAAGCTTTATAATTAAGCTAATGGAGTTCCGGTGACATCTCCGCAAATTCGAGCCACCACCAGCATTTAAACTCTATATTGTTTGTAGTATTTGTTTTTAGCATAATTGATTTATCTCTTGCTTGCATATAAATTATTGAGCATTTTAATTAGCTGTTTTGGGGGGTGTTTGTCAAGGTGTTTTTAGATATACTCAGAAATTTACAAACTTATTTTGTAATAGTTCACCACGGATTTTCACGGAATTACACTGAATTATCAAAATACTCTTCAGGAAAACTGCAATTCAGGGGGGGTTCGTTCAGGCACTAATTACTTGACAATTAATATATAAGGAACTATATTCCAAAACAGGAATATATAGGGAGAACAAAATGAAAGAATTCGTCAAAGTAATGAAAGCCCTTTCTGATATTAACAGAGTGAAAATCGTCAAACTGCTTCAGCATAAGATGATGTGCGTATGTGAACTCCAGACCGCCTTAAGGGTTGCCCAGCCCACGGTTTCAAAACATTTAAAAATACTTGAACATGCCGGTCTCGTGGTTTCAAAGAAAGAAGGCCTGTGGGTTAACTATTATCCTGCTGATGGTAGTGCTTCACCTTATGCTGCAAGTATGCTGGGAAACCTAAGGCACTGGCTTGATCATGATCCCGGACTTAAGGAAATCATTGAGAAATTACCTGGTATCCGCAGAGATCTGATTTGTAATGTTTAACATCAATATAGCTAAATCATAATATGCCTATATAAAGCATATAATTGGTGACTAAAAGCTCACCCAAAGGGCGCTAATTAATATGAAAGAACGAACAAAGCTACTGATTATTATATTTATTTTCCTTGCATGCTACTATGTGCCATGGAGCCATCCAAATATAAGGCAGGCAGGACTTGAAGCTTTTATGATGCTTCAGGAATATGCCCGGGAGCATGTTCTGACCTGTCTTGTCCCTGCTTTTTTTATTGCCGGAGCCATTGCTGTTTTTGTATCCCAGGCCTCGGTGCTGAAGTACTTTGGCGCATCAGCAAAAAAAATTCTTTCCTATTCTGTGGCTTCAATATCAGGATCTGTTCTTGCTGTATGTTCCTGTACTGTTTTGCCCCTTTTTGCAGGAATTTATACAAGAGGTGCCGGTATCGGTCCTGCCACCGCTTTTTTATATTCAGGCCCTGCAATAAATATTCTGGCAATTGTTTTGACTGCAAGAATACTGGGTTGGCAGATGGGTTTGGCGCGTGCTGTTGGAGCAATAATTTTTGCCATCATTACAGGACTTCTAATGGCTTTTTTCTTCAGAAAAGATGATGCTGCACGCGAAACAGGCCGGATATATGTTCCAGAAGACGAAGATAAAGGACGTACCTTGGGACAGGATGCTTTTTATATGCTGACAATGGTAATGATCCTTGTTTTTGCGGCTTTTGCAAGACCGGCTCCAGGTTCTGCCGGGCTTTGGCAAATTATTTTTGCAGCAAAATGGTATATAACGGCTTTTCTCCTGATAGTATTATTTATTATGTTAAAAAGCTGGTTTACAAAGGATGAAAGAATAAGCTGGGTACAATCTACCTGGGGATTTATGAAACAGATTTTTCCTCTTCTTGGAGCAGGTGTACTTGTTGCCGGTTTTATGCTGGGCAGGCCGGGACATTCCGCTCTTATCCCTGAGCATTATATCCAGATGCTTGTTGGCGGTAATTCCCTGTGGGCTAATTTATTTGCTTCTGTTTCAGGCGCTTTTATGTATTTTGCCACTTTAACCGAAGTCCCCATTCTTCAAGGTCTTATTGGCGCTGGTATGGGGAAAGGGCCTGCTCTTTCACTTCTTCTGGCAGGACCGGCGCTTTCACTTCCCAATATGCTTGTTATTAGTGGGGTTATGGGTGTGAAAAAAACTCTTACTTTTTGTTTGATAATTGTAGTTTTATCTACCATTGCCGGTATGTGTTACGGCTGGATTGCAGGTTAAGGAGATAAAATGGAGATAAAAATACTGGGGCCAGGTTGCCCAAAATGTAAACAGACCGAAAATCTTGTCAGGAAAGTAGTAATTGAAACCGGTGTTGACGCAAATGTGGAGAAGGTGAGCGATCTAATGGAGATCGCAGGCTACGGTCTTTTTGGAACTCCGGCTGTGGTTGTTGATGGAGAGGTCAAGAGTGTTGGCAAGATTCCGACTATGGAAGAGATAAAGACATGGATTGGGAAGTAAATAACAGAAAGGGTAACTACTCAGGTGTTTAGACTGAAGTCTATAGGCTGAAGGAAACAAATGATTCCTGAGCGTTATTCTCTACGTTTAGGACAAAATTTCCGGCCGCTTTAAGAAAATATTGGCTTCTGGGAGTCTTTTCACTAAAAGTCTTCAGTCTTCAGCCTAAACAACCTGAGTACTTACCCTGTATGTTCTATTAATTGTTTGTGTAGGTACAGGATAACAGGATAAACAAGATTTTGTTTCAAGTGAACAAACAAGCCTAATAGGTTTAATTGTTAATTTTGATGAACGGAAAGTTGAAATCAAACGTAAAGTAAGGGATTTTGATGAAGATTTACAGGATGAGTTTTGATGTTTTAATCCTGAATATCCTGTTAATCCTGTCAAAAAAATCTCTTTGAAAGACCTGAATTGTTATGATGCTGGAAACATTTTTTATTACAGTAAATGAGTGGATTTCAGGCGGTACGACCATAGCCTGTCTGGGTTCTTTTTTATGGGGGATAATCAGCGTGGCGTTCAGCCCGTGCCATCTTGTATCTATTCCCCTGATCATTGCCTATGTCGGTGGCCAGCAACAGGTACTTAAACCCGGGCAGGCCGGATATTATTCTGTTGCATTTTCTCTTGGCCTTTTTATTACCATCGCTCTTATCGGAATTATATGTGCTGTTTTAGGTAGAATGCTTGGAGATGTTGGTAAC
>JAJSZT010000071.1:1747-17141 GCA_030272815.1 Deltaproteobacteria bacterium | reverse complement strand
TCTATATCCTTGGCCAGAGAACCGTGCGATACGCCACCTATAAACTTCAGAATTGGATCCTTACCTGGTTCTAGTTCCAATTTGCCTTTTTTCTTATTACGTTCCTTTTCCAGAAGAAACTCCATAAAATCAAGAAGTTCCCCTAATTTGCTTTCCGGAATCTCTTCAATGGTTGTGAGCAATCTCTGCTTTATCATTTTTGCCATTGCTCTGCACCTCCTAATGGATAATAGTGCGACGTTATGTTGCGAGTATAGGGGATGATGGGGACGTTGCTACTTAACTGCATTACTTTAGTGCCTCCCACATTCCTTCGTAACTGTTAACCAGTTTCCTGTCTTTTTCCGCACACCTTCCCGCTGTTACAGGATGCACCCCCAGTTAAATAGGCTACACATCTCACGGGGTAAATCTTTAAAGTATCGGCAATTTCGTTGAATTTATAGCCCATGCTTTTTACAGCAATAAAACAAATCAAATTTCGCGCATGGCAATTGCTCTTTATTATCATCAAATTTGGCGTTTCGTCCAGATGTTTTCTGCAATTTCTTTTGTAATGCCCGCCTGCCTCCAAATAGAACTTAGCGTACCTTGTGGAATACTCCTTTTATTTCGTGGAACAATCACAACCCTATTTTTTCCGCCATAATATCCGGCAAAAACGTTTTCTTTGCTACGCCTTTTTAAGGTGATATCTATCTGATCTAATATCCACGCCACATTTTTGCTCGATAGATTCTTAAGCATATTGGAAGCTCAGCGGAATTGCCTTAAATGTTTTTTCTTCTGTTTGATGTTCTGGAAAAAGAAATGTTTTCAACTCATTCATCGGAACAGGCCTATAAATCTCTTTTTCACGCCCCTCGGAAACCATATACTCAATATATGTTTCAACAGCACGTTTTAGACCATCAAGGGCATCCTTTTTGGTTCTTCCACAGGAAGCCACATCCAATTCTACGCATAAAGAGGCATATTGGCTACCTTCTTTTTTAACAAAACACGTTACTTCCATTTTATCTCCTTCCAGGGGAAAAGTTGGGGACGTAGTTGACTACGTTGAGGATTCTTGTCGGACCAAATTATCTGATTGATATTTCATCAAAAAAATAGAGGGGGACGCTGTATGAATCAGATTGATGAATTATGGGGAGAGTCTTTGTCAATGACTCATCCATTCCGCTGAAAGTATTTTTTGCAGATTTCACAGCCTCTTTTTATCGAACGAAGGACATTTGCTCGTCCTATTCCAAGATATCTCGCTACATCAGCCGCTGAATGTTCTGTCTCTTCAACAGCCAGATATGCAACCAACGCCCTTGCCTCATCATGTGCTCAACTCCATAATTTTGTATGCACTTTTGGGGGTAAAAAGAGCGTTTTAATTTGATTTCATTAACAGGATTCTTTTCAGTGCTATACGATAGACTTCCATGTCTTCCCGCTTGTCGATTGCAATAACTTTAATGACATGGCCAATCTCCTCATAAATAATTCTGATTCGCTTCTTATCAGCGTAAAGCTTGAAATAACCTTCAAAATTTATACCGGCCTTGTTGCCCAGAGGAGCGCCGTACTTTGGATTCCGTTCCAGTTTGACAAGCTGTTTCAAGACTTGTTTCTTTATGCTGCCATCTAACTTGTTAAAGTCCGTATGGGCTTCCGGAATCAGTTCAACTTTCCAGATCGACACGGGTTAATCCCTCTGCATTTAGCAAATCATCAAGATTTACTGTTGATTTACTGCATTTACGTTCTTTAATAATCCCGGCCAGGTAAACATGCTCAAGAATATCTTTTGCTTTCTCGGTCCGTTCCCATTCCTCGAAAGGGATAATTGCCGCTGTCTTCTTACCTTGTGCATCAGTCACAAATTGTGTTTCCATGACGAGCCTCCATAAAATATTATAACCCTAAAATGGAATATTGGGGGGGTATTATGTAGCGAGTTTAGTTATGTTGGGAAAAGTTGGGGACGTCCATAAATAAGTAAATTACTCGCTATAGCGACCAATAGTTATGCTATTTAGCAATCTTTTCTCCTATATTTTCAACATACCAATTATATATGTCTCTTATTCCCTCTTCCAGGCCAATTCTTGCTTCCCAGCGATTGGTACCGCTTGGGATTAGTGCACTTATTTTATTAGTTTCTTGAACCGCTAAGGCGCAAAGGACGCCAAGGTTGTATTCTTATTTTTTTCTGATCGGAACGGACGATCATAAAAATTAACATGCCCTGCGGGATAAATCTTGATTAGCGCATTAAGCTCGTTTTTTCTATGCCTATCCGGTTGACACAGGTTGATTATCTTTAATGCCTTGAAATTACGGCGTTTACGATGGTTTTTTTAAACAGATCATTGTATGGCTAAAAATTGTATATTATCAAACAGATAGCCTTTATTTACCTGAGATAACCGGATAGGCATAGTTTTTTCTTTTGACAGGTTTAATTTTTGTTTTTTGGCCCGGATTACATCACGGTTAATCTGAAGCCAGGAGGCTGGGATGTACTCGATAGTTATGTCATGTTTGATAAAAGTGATAAGCCTTGGGCCCTGGTGATTAGACAAAATCTTTTTTTTAAAATTTACTGCTTTATAAGCTTTAACCCATCTATATATTTGAAATCTTTTAAGTTAAAAGTAAATAGATCTATTTTAGAAGTCATTGCTGTTGCAGCTATTATTGCATCAGGGATTTGTAAGCCGTGGCTTTTGCTAAATCTTTCTATTAATTTAATTGCAGATTCTGAAATATCAGTATCAAAATGCACTATATTTAACGCTTGTAAATGCTTTTTGATTTTATTCAATTCCCTTTTGTTAAGAGCACCGAAATACAATTCCATGACTGTTACGGAACTAATGGCAATATTTTCTAATCCAATGCTTTCAATAATATTTATTGTTCTTTTGTTGCCTTTTAAAATCTCGATTATTATATTGGTATCACACAAAATCATGATATCCTTCTCTGCCATGATTTTTCCCGTAAATCACGTAATGAAATTTCTCTGCCCTCCCAAATTCCAAAAAGCTTTCTAAAATCTGAAGTTTTTCTTGCCCCGCTGTCTTTTTTAAGCTCTTTAATTTCAATAAAGGAAAGCTCCTTTAATAGACTTATTATTATTTGCTCTTTTGTTTTATCCTTGATATTTATTACAATCTTTCCCATCATTTCCTCCAATCACCAAGCAAGAAAGGTGTCATCGGTGACACTGTAACTTATTTTAAATAAATCCCATAAACCTTAATTTTTGTCAATGTCAAAGAACTGTGATCTTGTGCGGGGCCTGCGGGACGTCCATAAATAAGTAAGTAACTCGCTATCCAATTGATATTTAGGAGAAATCTTGGGGTGGGGGACGTTCATTAGTTTATAAGTTTCTATTTTTATTAGACAGGATTTACTGGATTTCTATGATTGAGACATTTGCAAAAGGGGGTGTTTTTCAAAGGCCTTGAAGGGATCTGGTCTGCTCTCGACTCTATTGCATTGATTTATTGAGCCAACAACCTTGCTTCCTCGATCACCTTAAGAATTGACGGCTTATCAACAGCAACTACGTTATCCTTAAGATGCTTATGATGGGGAAAGCTGTTAATTTCTGAAAAATGCGGGGTATTGTCGTATCGAAAGACAAGATTGTTTTGACTATTCTGAAAATGATAGCGATAGCCAAGATGCCTGATGTGTTCTGCTTCAACAATAGCCGCTTCATTCAGCTCCAACAGATATCCACTCAGAAAGCGAATCCGAATCCGCAAGTTCACACGATTAGCCGCAAGAATCTCCTCTTCATAGCGCTCAACTTTGGCATCTTCTAACTCCCGAACCTCAGCCGCAACATCTCCAAGGTGTTGAGATAGCAAATCAAGCAACATGGCGCAGGCCTCTTTCTATTTCAAGACTAATCTCCATATAATGTTGATAGTCATTCCCCCATTCGACGAAATCCATAGAGTCTTCCATCTGCCCCTTGCAGAATTTATCGAAAAACTCCTCCGATGCCATCCGGTATCGATCCTCATAGACGCTGAGACGTTTAGCTACGGCTACAAGGGCGTCTACGGGTGAATCATACTCAATTCTTTGTTTCCGCATACATCCTCCTGTACTATTTTCTTATTTTTGAAAGTAAAATGGGGTCATTCTATGTTTGACCCTTGTTGTGCGGGGCCTGCGGGCCTGCGGGGACGTCTTTCGGGACATCCATAAATAAGTAAATTACTCGCTATAGCGACCAATAGTTATGCTATTTAGCAATCTTTTCTCCTATATATTCAACATACCAATTATATATGTCTCTTATTCCCTCTTCCAGGCCAATTCTTGCTTCCCAGCGATTGGTACCGCTTGGGATTAGTGCACTTATTTTATTAGTTTCTTGAACCGCTAAGGCGCAAAGGACGCCAAGGTTGTATTCTTATTTTTTTTTGATCGGAACGGACGATCATAAAAATTAACATGCCCTGCGGGATAAATCTTGATTAGCGCATTAAGCTCGTTTTTTGGCCCGGATTACATCACGCTTGATCTGAAGCCAGGACGATAGGAGGCTGGGATGCCTGGGGGTAACAACCACTCAGGCCTCCGGTCACAAATCGCAGCTTTGTGAAAGTGGCATTGTGTTACGAGCAGGTTAGAAGAGGAGCTATTTTAATTCTGCAGCCAGTTGTCTGTCCTTAACCCCTTTACTCTTTTGAAGTGCTTGATGTTGTTGGTTATAAGAACCAAATCTTCAACAATGGCAGTAGATGCCATCAAAATATCGGCATCTTCGATCAGATTTCCTTCTTTCTTCAGGTAGGCATAGATTTCGGCGGCTTTTTCTATAGTATCTTTTTTAATGAATACTAATTCATTTTCCTGTATGAACTTGTCAAACCTGCGCAGCTTTTCCTCATTTCCAAGGTCTTTTAGCCCTCTCAGGATTTCGTAATAAGAAATAATATTGATGGTAAGCTTATTAAAAAATTCAAGATAATCTGAGACTCTCTCCACTACTCGCGAATCATTTTTCAGAAAAGCCGTAATGATATTAGTGTCCAAAGTGCATCGTTTCATATCTCTACTTTTCTCTGCCCGAAAAGACTTCTTCTTTCAATGGATTCATCAAATCGCCTTTGTTCTTCCGCTGTCAAATCGGAAAGTAAGCCCGCGTAAGACAGGATCTTTTTCTTTGAGATCCCTTTTTCCACCTTAACTATTACACGTAGTCTACTTCCTCTATCTATCTTCAGTTTAGCGATGATTTCTTTAGGAATGGAGATGTGTCCATCTTTTAACAATGTTCCAGTATATTCTTCTTGCATACCCGACCTCCTCTGTTACAAAAAAGCTATTATTTGGCAATCCAACTGTCAAGAACTGTCAACGGGGCGAAAAGTTGGGGACGAGGACGTAGTTGACTACGTTGAATAACTTCTTTTTTTTCACTTAGCATTTTCAACATACCAGGTGAATTCAACTTCAAAGTGCACCACGTTGAATAAAGTTTTGGGCGGGACATGTGGGACGTCCATAAATAAGTAAATAACTCGCTATCAAATTGATATTTATGCTATTTTAAAACCTCTTTTTTCTGTCAGATGGGGTTTATTTTTGGGTCCGGTTAAACAGCTAAAAGGGATTTAACAAGGCTGACAGGATTCACCGGATTTTCAGGATTTCTTTTTACTTTCTTTTGCCTTTTTCGGACGTAGTAACCAGACGACAGACGACGATGGACGACACCTTAAGTATATCTTAATTGCTATTCACCTGCAAGGCGCAACACAGCAGAATAAGTCCGTGAGGCCAGTCTGAACCGCAAAGACTGCAATTTATCCAATAACGGTCGCAGAGCCGGAATAAGTCCTGCTTTTTTGGCATCAAGCAACAAGCCCAAGGTACCAGTCAAATGAAGATCAAGTGTTTCCGCCATTTCCCGAGCCGGCCCATCATCTAACACGGCAACTGCTTCGCGCATCTCCAGAGCCAACATCAAGACTTCAGTCTCTCCGGGGCCCAAATTTGCAACCAAAGGTAGTGCCAATTCGCTAATTGGCCGCCGGACGATCACCCAATCCAACTCCTCAAGTTTGGGTAAATTTACCCCCAGTGAATGCCCTATCTTAATTTCTTCAACTACTGCGGAGGGAACAAACACCTGATTTGCCAGTTTCGGTATGATATGGAGCAGTTCCAACTGATAAAGGTATTGAATAGATGAAGTATCGCAAATAACATCAAGCAAGTCGGGTCTCCCGTGCCAATTGATCCTCGGTTAATCGAAATGTATCCACTCCATAATCCGCCAGGCGTGACAGGAAGACAACGCGTGGAACACCAGCCAAACGCGCTGCTGCTCCTGAAGAGAGCTGTCCTAGTTCATAAAGCTTCATTGCAGCAGCCATTCGCACGGTAGCGCCAGCTTCATCCCTGGGTACCTTTAGCCCCAACAAAACCTCGCCTGGTATTTCAAAGGTAATCTGTCGCATACTCACCTCTTTTTTTGTGTTGTCCTTTTTAGGATTCTTGTCGGACCAAATTATCTGATTGATATTTCATCAAAAAAGTGCTAAATTAAAAATTATTTAGGCGTTTAGAACCACCTTTTTTATGGCAAAAAGGTGGTTCTAAGGAAAATCAACTTAAATTACCGGTAGTTCTTTATTGAGCGGTTCACATTAGAAATGGCTCGAGCGAATAGACATCATCTTCCAGGTTATGTTTGGCATATTACCCATCGGTGCCATAAGAGAGAATTCCAAAATCAATTCAACTGATAGCCGGGAGAACAGGAAGAGAATATAACTTAAGAATGATTATGGGGTCATTCTTGATTAGTGCATTAAGCTTGTAGTTCATAGGTTATAGCAAAATAGGCAATGAAGCATAAGGCTGGGATGCCTGGAAATCCTGATATTGATAAGCGTAACTTACCTTTTCTATTTTGTATTTGGCATCAATGTATTCCCTGATATGCAGAACCGACCTATCGACAAGGACGATTGTTGCTTTTATGACAGCTTGCTTATTTGGCCGTACTTCTTTTTTTCTGAATTTATTTCCAAGGGGCAGGGTATAAACCTTCACCTTTAGGTGGAAATGTCTTTAGCATATTTTAAATTAAAATAGTTGTCCGAAGGACACCTTTGTGGCTTTAGCCTAAACTGATTGCTTTCAAGCTATTAACAAACTACCGGCTTTAGCCGGTAAGTAATTGACTTGTTGTCAAGTTCAACTTGTTCCGCAAGAGGTTACAGTAAACCAAAAGCTTGTCGGCGCGTTTGCGCTCCTGCGAAAGCATTCTTTCAAGCCTATGCACCAGCGTGTCTTTGTATCCTTCTGCCCTGCGTTCATGTTCTTCAATCTGCCTTTTTGTCGAAGCAGTAAGGTAATTCACCCGCTTTTCAAGGCTTTCCAATCGCTTGAGCAGTCTTCCGTTGCCCTGATAACCGTTGTCCGGCAGTTCAATCTGATCGCCAACAGACGATGGAGCAGAAAGGTCGAGTTCCTGCTTGTCTGAGACTACATGCTCTATGATCGATTTATCGATAGTCAACAAGTGGTCGACATAACCGTACACAAGGGCTGCATCGCACAGAAGGTTAATGATGCGGGGTATGCCTCCCGAGTGATGAAATAGTTGCTCTACGGCCTGTTGTGTAAAAAGCTTGTCATTGTCGGAACCGGCCACCCTTAGGCGATGGGCTATGTAAGCTTTCGTTTCTTTCATGCTGAGGGGCGCAAGGTGATAACTCACCGCAATACGCTGGCTCAACTGGGCAAGCAAGGGATGTTGAAGCCTTGTGCGCAGCCCCGGTTGCCCCACGAGTAAGATCTGAATAAGGGGGTCTTTGCGGCTTTGAAGATTGGACAGCATGCGGATTTCTTCCAGGGCATTCATGGACAGGTTTTGTGCCTCGTCCACAATCAAAAGTGTCCTTTTGCCCAGAGCGTATTTTTCGATAAGAAATTGATTCAGGGTGTCGAGACAGCCTGCCTTGCCGCGCACCGGCACCTCCAGTTCGAATTCGTACAAAATCAACTCGAGGAGTTGTTCGGAAGACACATTGGTATTGAAGACAACCGCCACCTCAACGTCTGTGCTGATTTGTTTCAGGAGCTGTTTGATAAGGGTGGTTTTTCCGGTGCCGATTTCTCCGGTCAACACGACAAATCCGATCCTGTCCGTGAGACCGTACTCAAGATAGGTGAGGGCAGTACGGTGCTTGTCAGTCAGATAAAGAAAGCCAGGATCAGGGACAATATGAAATGGCTTTTCTTGAAATCCGTAAAATTCTTTGTACATGATAACCAGATACCGAGACCTTTGAAAAATGTTCAATTTTGTTCAAGTTCGCAGTATAGAACAGCTAATAATATGCTCGGCGGGTCTCTCTGACGCCATTCATGACCAGGCCGATGATGTTTTTTCCATCAAGCAACTCAATGGCCTTAGTGATCTCATCCCTGGGTGTTCTGCCGGCCTCTACCACGAAAATGACGCCATCGACATAGGAGGAAAAAATCAACGCATCTGGTGCGGTAAGCAGCGGGGGGCAGTCGAAGATCACGTAACGCTCCGGGTAGCGACGCTTCATCTCCTCGACCAGTTTTTCCATTTTTGGAGAACCGAGGATTTCCGTAGAGCCGGAGAGACGTTTTCCGGCGGCAAGTACCACCATCTTGGCCAGGCCGGGATTGATAAGAAGCTCTGCCAAAGGTTCGTCGGCCAGGAGATAGTCCCGGAGGCCCTTTTGCCCATCGCAACCCAAGTAGTGATGAATTGCCGGATTCCGCAGATCCGTATCTACGAGCAGGACGGTCTGCTTCACTTCCCTGGCAATACTCACAGCCAGGTTGATGGCCGTGATCGTCTTTCCCTCGCCCTTCAACGCACTGGTGACCATGATGCTGTTGTGTCCCTTGTCGCGGGTTTTTTGCAATAGCTGGGTACACAGCAGGTTGTAGCAATCCACGGCCTTGGGATCATCTATGAGCATCATGAGCCGGTGTTTTTCAAGATGGCTCTTGTCCAGAGAAATTACCTTGGTTTGAGCATAGGCTGGGTCTTGGTCCGCGAGTCTCGGCATTTCTGGAGGCACTTGACCCTGTGATTCCTGTTGGGTCGCATGCCGCTTGTTCCTTGCCATTTCTACGGCGTTTTCTATTTTGCTCATAGCTTAATAGTTTCTTATATAGACTTTCAGATAAATAATTTCACTGTGTTATCAGTCGTCGACGTATAACTAATACGCCTTCCTCCTTCTGGCCTTGTGAAATTAATTATCTGAAAGTCTATACTTATTGATAGGGTTATAGAATGGGTTGCATCACTGTCTGATTAAAAACCTATGGAAAACTTGCGCATGATTTGAATCCAGAGAATGTCAAGGGGTCTGTAAAAGTAATGCAAAGCCGCTACCCCCGCCACCATGATTCCCACCATGCCGGCGCCAAATGCCCATCTTTTTCGACGCTTCCCGGCACGGTCCTGGGATGTTTCCCAATAGGGGATCGCAGCCAATACAGGATGCCCGGCAATCTTAGCCAGCTCACGAGGGTAACGCACGGATTGGTCCATATATTCGGCTATTGAGCCGAACCCCACGCCGGCGCCGGCAGCAAGAACAAGACCTATAAGAAGGATAGCCGGCCGGTTGGGTTTGTACGGCTTTTCAGGTATGATTGGGGGTTCCACCATGGTGAATTTTTCAGCCATGCGGTTTTTCTCAAGTTCCCTGGCTTCCCTTGCAACGAGCAGCCGATTTATGGTTTCTTGATATTTTGCCTGAGCATTGACGTAGTCCCGCTGGAAGACCCGGTACTGCTGCTCCACCTGAGGGGAGCTTTCGACACGCTTCTGGTAGTCATCGTATTTCAGCTTTAGAAGTTTAAGCTCTTTGTGAGCATTGTCGATTTCCATTTGGCTGGAGGCGATCTGGGTTTGAAGGTTGATGTATGCTGGATTTTCCGGTTTTTCGTCCTCAGCCTTCAGCACGGCCTGCTTTTCAGAAAGTGCGGTAACATCGGCTTTCAGCCACGCCACTTCTTTTTTAAGTCGGATCACATCCGGGTGCCTGGGGGAAACTCTTTTTGATGTCAGGGCAAGCTCGGATTTCTTGTCCTGCAGTTCCCGATATCGGTCGCGCAGGTTGTCACGGGTGGCCACCTCAGCTTGCATGGCATCAAGTCTTTTCTTCGCGGAAATCACGTCCGGGTGATTTTCTGAAAGAGTGGCGCTTAAGCTCACATGCTGGCTTTGCAAAGCTCTAAGCTCCTCTTTTGGCGTCATGATCCTCTTACCACCCAGGCTTACGCTATACATCATGGGTTCTATCGTGGCCAACTGGCCCTCGAGATAAATCTTGCGATTGGTCAGGGTCTTGATCAGCTCCCTTTTGGCATCGACCTCCCGGTCGAACCGCTCCATGGTTTGAAGATTCAATTGCATGAGTTCGGGAAGCTCGCTGAGATGCTTATTCTTGAACTCGGCAATCTGGGCCTCCGTATGAAGGAGTTCCGAGCGCAGTTCCGCCAGTTGCGTTTCGAGGAAGTCAAAGGTTCCCCGTGCCCTTTCTTCCCGGGTTTTCAGATTTTCTTCCAGATAAAGGGAGGCAACGACATTGGTCACCTGGGCCACCTTGGCAGGATTCTTTCCTTCATAGGAGAGCATAAAGGCAATGGTGGCCGAACCGGGTCTACCCGATTGCGGGTCGAGCACTTCCGCCTGGATAGTCTCCATCTTGATGGCTTCGCGCATCTTTTTAATGATTGCTTCTGTGGTGGACCGGCCTTTTAAGTCTTCATAGAGGCCAAAGCGTTCGATAATCTCCTGCAGCCTGGTGCGGGTCAGGACAAGCTGCGTGATCATCTGAAGACGCTCCTCCACGTATCCGGTCACCGTGGATCGAATAAAATCCGCTGGGATTTCCTGTGCCTCGATGAGTATGGTGCAGCTCGACTTGTAAACCGGGGGCAAAATGAAGGCAATGATCGCAGCAAGAGAAAAGAGTACCAGGGCGGGGATGAAGATCTGAAATTTTCTGCGTTTGACGACATCCCAGTACTGGCGAATATCAGCGTTTTGTTCCATAAGGTCTCTTGTTTTAGTCAATAGTGCTCGGCCATGCGGTGCTGAGTTGGACAAAGAAGCAGTTTCGGTCCTCTGACTGATCGGTGATCTCATTCTTGGTCCGGGTATATGCATAGCTCAATTCGAGGTTTATATTTTCAGTAAACCTGTAGATCAGCGCGGGCCGAATCGAGTATGTCTGGTATTCTTGTTTCTGGGTGAAGCTTTCTGTCTTGCTGTGGTAGTAAGCAGTATTCAGGCTGCACCTTAGCTTCTCGCTCAACCGGTATCTCAGAGCGGCACTGACCCGGTCCCTGGTAATGTTTTCTCCATAGATGCTCGGCGTAACGTCTCGATTGATGCTTGCTGAAAGAGTGATGAGTTCAAGATGCCAAGTCAGAGCCCCGTCCAGTATAAAGCCGGTGTCGGATTTCTTCTCAATATCGTAAACCATGATGAAAGTGTCTGACGCCAAATCATATGCAATCCATTGAAAAGATGGGAATTCGGCTTCGGTGAAGTGGGCGCCGGCCTTGACCGAGACCCGGAAGGTTTCGGTGAGCTGATGATCCATACCAGTCAGAAACCTGTAAGTTCGTTGCCTGACATTTGCCTTTTTTTGCGCAAAGTTCCCATCGTCTTCTTCAAAATAGTAATCTTTGTTTCCTTTGAAATCCGTCTGGTTTCCAGACAGCACGTATATAATGCGGGTGCGCTCGTTTGTCAGGTTATGAAACCACATCAAGTTAAGGCCGTGAACCACATAGCCAGGGTAGCTTTCGAGTTCGTACCGAGATTTATTGAATTCGTAGGAGAATTCCAACGTATTTCGGGAGTCCAGTATAAACACGGCGCCGGGCTGCATCGTGGCGCTGCTTCGCCTGGATCGCTCTGCCAAAAGGCCTGATTCCTCCAAGGTTGAAGCAAAGGTATAATCATCCACATAATGCCCGGAAATATTGAGCTGCAACAGAGTGCTGGGTGAGACAGTTGCCGAAAGTCGGTAAGTCTGATCTACACTATCCAGCTCATCGTGGTACTGGTATTCCGTGATATCCCAGGCGCAGGTGGCTTGCCACCGTGCCCGGTCTGTTCGCCCATCCAGTTTAAGTGCTGGTGAGATCAGGTGCTTAAAATCATCAACATTTCGAAAATAAACATTATCGTCGTATGTCTCCCGAACTTTGACAGATGGCGTGATAACATATTCTGCAGCCCTGACAGGCAGCACTATAAAACAGCCCAAGCATAAACAAAACTGAATCCAGAACACCGAACAAAGCCATCGGGATACCACCGGAAATCCTCCCTGCACCCGGGGTGTGCTCAAGGAACAACGACCGTATCGCCACGTTTGAGGCAAATATTTTGCTCCAGTTTTTTACCATCGGCTACCTTGTTATAGTCAAACTTGAAGGTTTTCTGCCTGCCGTTTTCCTGTCTAATAATCAGGATATCATCCTTGTTTGCAAAGGGCGTTGCCCCGCCGGCCATGGCCAGCGCCTGCATGACTCTGAGGGTTGTTCCCATAATGTACACCCCTGGCTTGACAACCTTGCCCACCACATAAACCTTGGGGCTCCCAACCAGCATAAGCATGACATTCACTGGCGTATCCGGAACAAATGCCTTCATCTTATTTTCCATAGCCTGACGCAATTCTTCCACGGTCCGTCCCTGGGCCTGGATGTCGCCAATGAGAGGAAAGGAGATCTTGCCATCGGGCCTCACCAACACCTTCCTGGTCAGGGCTTCATTCTTCCACACAGAGATCTCCAGCACATCCTCAGGTCCAAGACAGAATGGCGTTAGTTGGCTTTTCTGGTCCGCGCCGTACAGAGGCCCCGCATGCCCACATGTGAACATGAGTAAAAATAAAACGGAAGAAATCTTACGCATCGTGATCATCGCACTAATTATCCTTATCCTTTCTTCAGTATTTGCCTTTAGGGCTCGCTAAAAAATAACTTGGCATTTTTGCATCCCAACTTCACCATATCTTTAATCGATTTTCATTCGCAAAAGTCCTCGAAATAGCTCGCTATTCCTGCGGTTTTGCTCAATCAGATCGATTAAATCTACGGCAAATTTGAGCGCAAATTCTACCAAGTTATTTTTTAGCGAGCCCTTACCGTTGTCGTATTGTTTGACGTTGTTGAGCAATGCCCTCAAATCTCAAAATAAACTTTTATAATTCTGGCTGCAACATGTCGAAAGAGCATAAAGTTGCCCGAGACATTTTGCGCTTTGCCGCTCGCGCCATGTACTATCCGCTTTGCGCAAACACAGCTCCGCCCCTTCGATTACATAAAATGCTATCGCAATATATCTAATCATTATAGCTAGTTACGTCACGAAACAGGCAATAAAGATGTAGAAATTGGCAACCGAAGTCTATGAATGGGAACAAGAAAATTGAATATCTGAGAACCACGACTTTTTGACAAAGATATAGAACCTTTGCGAAAAGTCAATAGGAATTTTACTGTGGGTTGTTAACAGAGGACTCAAGAAGTATACCAAAACCAGGGATTTAAAAGTATACCAGGAAGGCATTGGCACGTAGACGTGCGAGATCGCAATTTTCAAAAGCGCGGATATCCGTTAAGAGGCTTTTAAAAAAGAGCCGTTTTATAATGCACTTGTAAGAGCCTCTTGCAGAAACAACACCAATCGACAGAGCAGTACTATATAATGTACCATAGCCTATGCCCCTATACAATATATAGCGCACGCAATGTGGTTTCATGTATTTCTGCAAGAGGCTCTAACATCCTCGTTTACTCTATGAAAGCAAACACCATATATCCCACCACTTCAGTAGTATGGTTTATTTCACTGTCACGGGATTGTTCTTCAGTGATCTTGATGTCGATTCCGTAGAGGTCCTTGTTTTGCCGGCGCAAGTTGGCAGTATCATTACCGTCGGTTGTTTGCATGTCGGCAAGAAACACAGGGGTGGCCATGAAGGTCTCATTATAAACGATGGTTTGCAAATTATGCGTAATCATATCATCTGTTTTATCGACCTCAAATGTCAGGTTACCCACGGTTCCGGATGATGGTTCCCAGGCGATGTAGGAGATAGTCTCGGTGGTATGGATTTGACTATTGCCCTCTTGCTCCTGCATGCAAAAATCAAATCCTGTGGTATTAATATTTTTTAACCTGGAGCATACTGCATCTTCCTCATTAAAGCTTGAGACAGTGCTTGTAACCACAGGCACTTGATTAAATGTCTGGCTAAAGTCAACCCATACAAAGGAGCCTGTTGTGTCAGTATCAAACCTTCCTGCCTCTACTTTGGTGCCATCCTCTAAGATATAGCTCCCCCGCTCCATGACTATATAGCTTACATTTTCAGTGCTGTGAGTTCCATCCAGATAATCCCACTCCTGTACACGGATCTCGAAACCGGTTGCATCCACATTTTGAATTCTTAAAACGGCTGGTTCGTTTTCGTTGCAGCTCAAAGGCTTGGCTACTACCACAGGATCAATAAAAGTGTCATTAAATTCCACCCACTTCCAGTTGTGATCCACACTCACCTCTCCGAGTTCCAAAGGAAATGCGGGCTTAGAGCTTGGATCACCGGGGTTAAAGCCTTGGGCTTTCTCAGTACCATCTGAGAAACCATCATTGTCGGAATCGGGATCTAAAAGATTGATGGTATCATCATTATCAAAATCCATATCCCAATTATATCCCCAAAATTCTACTTCGTTTCCGTCGTTGATATCATCTCCGTCTGTATCAGGATCGTTGGGATTGGTTCCATAGATATTGATTTCATCATCATTCGTTAATCCATCTCCATCTCCATCTCCATCTGTACCCATGCCTATATCTATGAAAGCAAACACCATATATCCCACCACTTCATCCTTATTATGGTTTGTTTCACTGTCACGGGATTGTTCTTCAGTGATCTTGATGTCGATTCCATAGAAGTCCTTGTTTTGCCAGCGCAAGTTGGCAGTATCCCCACCGTCGGTTGTTTGCATGTCGGCAAGAAACACAGGGATGGCCATGAAGGTCTCATTATAAACGATGGTTTGCAAATTATGCGTAATCACATCATCCGTTTTATCGACCTCAAAAGTTAGGTTACCCACGGTTCCGGATGATGGTTCCCAGGCGATGTAGGAGATAGTCTCGGTGGTATGGATTTGCCTATTTCGTTCTTGCTCCTGCATGCAAAAATCAAATCCTGTGGTATCAATATTCCTTAACCTGGAGCATACTGCATCTTCCTCATTAAAGCTTGAGACAGTGCTTGTAACCACAGGCACTTGATTAAATGTCTGGCTAAAGTCAACCCAT
>JAJSZT010000071.1:988-1647 GCA_030272815.1 Deltaproteobacteria bacterium | reverse complement strand
TCGAAACCGGTTGCATCCACATTTTGAATTCTTAAAACGGCTGGTTCGTTTTCGTTGCAGCTCAAAGGCTTGGCTACTACCACAGGATCAATAAAGGTGTCATTAAATTCCACCCACTTCCAGTTGTGATCCACACTCACCTCGCCGATTTCAACAGTGTCATGAGGCGGTTCGTTTACCCATGTTACGTTAACAGTACAGGTATCTATAGATTTCAAACAGTCGTCGGTCACTGTTAATTGAAAGGTCAGTGATTCTCCATATTGTCCGACATCAGGTGCAGTGAAAGTCGGTGTGGTTGATGCAGGACCAGAAAGCGTCACAGAAGTGCCTGCCGTCTGGATCCAACTATAAGCGGCAATGGCGCCGTCCGGGTCAGACGAATTTGAACCGTTTAAAGTGACTGTATCGCCTTCATTTACCGTTTGATCAGATCCGGCATCAGCAATAGGTGCCTGATTAACATTGGAGACATTAATGATCACCGTATCAATATTGGTCAATCCTCCATTATCAGTTACTGTCAATTGAAAAGCGAGTGCTTCAGCTGTCACGCCAACGGATGGTGCAGTGAAAGTCGGTGTGGTTGATGCAGGACCAGAAAGCGTCACAGAAGTGCCTGCCGTCTGGATCCAACTATAAGCGGCAATGGCGCCGTC
>JAJSZT010000071.1:0-888 GCA_030272815.1 Deltaproteobacteria bacterium | reverse complement strand
CGGGTCAGACGAATTTGAACCGTTTAAAGTGACTGTATCGCCTTCATTTACCGTTTGATCAGATCCGGCATCAGCAATAGGAGCATCGTTTACCGGATTTATGGTAATGATCACAGTAGCAATTTCAGAATCTGTCTGGCCATCGTTTGCTTTAAACGTAAAGCTGTCGGAGCCGTTGTAGTTGGCATTGGGCCAATAGGTTAGATTGGGCACTGTGCCGGATAAGGTTCCATGTGACGGCTCACCTACCACAGTGTACGTCAAATCATCCCCATCAATATCAGTCGCGGTCAGGGTGATATCTTGCGGGATGTCTTCATAAGAGCTTAAAGACTGGTTATCAGCAGTGGGTGACGCATTTTCTGGGGGTTCATAGCATGTCTCATTGGAATTACCACTCTCTGACCCCACGGAATCAAAAGCTCTTGCAACAAAATAATAAGGAGTTTTGTCATTGAGGTTATAAATAGTGCACGTTGACTCACTTCCTTCCCAGGCTGGCTTTTCGTAATCATAGCTTTGGCCATCCTCGCGATAGAAAATTCTGTAACCGGCAAGATTTTCGTCGCTGATAGGATCCCAGACCAATGTTGCGTCAAGTGAATAGACATTTTGGGGGAATAGAAAAAAAACTAGAACAAAAGTTAAAAGTAAGAGGAATCTGAAAATGGAAAAACGGGTTCGTAGGCATTTTGTTACATAAGATTTTGTCATGGCAGCACCTCCAAAGTTTTGACCGCGCAAAACGCAACTTCGACAAGATGCTGCATCGGCCCGGCAGCCATGCTACCATATCCTTACAAGTTTGGACTTAGGCCAGTGGCTTTGCGTCCCGCTCTTTCAAACGGTTTGCCTTTTTCGAACATTCTTTTAAGCTTTTTTAATATT
>JAJSZT010000070.1 GCA_030272815.1 Deltaproteobacteria bacterium | reverse complement strand
ATCCGGAACAGAATAAAGTTCTTGACAATCTTTTTCAATTAAATTACTAGTGTCGCAACTTTATTATTAAGTAGTGAATTACATTATATAGCATATAAATACAAATAGTTAGGAGATTACTCATGCCTGTACCAAAACGTAAAAAATCTAAGTCAAAACGGGACAAAAGACGCGCTCACATTAAAGCAGCAGCTCCCAATTTGACCGCTTGCCCCCAGTGCGGAGAAACTAAACTTTCACATCATGTATGTCATTCCTGCGGTACGTATAAGGAGCGTACTGTTATTAAAATAGAAAAGGATTAAAATATGACGACGTCAACATCAACATCTGGACGTAATCTCAAAGGTCTGGATCTTGAGTCAAGGCAGATGATAATTGATACTGTAAGACAGCTTAGGAAACGCTTGCTTACAAAGGAAAGAATTCTTGATTTTGATAAAAATGAAATTTTCCCTGAAGATACGATCCGTGAATTGCTTGGAGAGGATATCGGTCTGCAACTCCTGTTTATACCTGAAGAATACGGAGGTATAGGAGGAGGGGCACGTGACTGCTGTGAGGTAATTCGTGAAATATCAAATATATGTTTAGGAATTGCAACGGGTTTTTTTGCTATTCAGCTTGGTTCAGACCCTATACTGGTTGGAGCTACTGAGGAACAAAAGCATAAATGGCTGGGATCTATTGCTGAAGGGAGATCTCTTGTTGCATATGCCGTTACTGAAGCGGGAGCCGGGAGCAACCTTGCTGCCTTAAAGACAAAGGCTGATCCTGTAGCAAACGACGCAGGTGAGATCATTGGATACAATATAAACGGTACCAAACAGTTTATATCAACAGGAGGATACGCTGATTTCATCACAGTCCTTGCCAATACCCCGGATGGACCATCATTTTTTGTTATTGAGAAAGGCACAGAAGGTTTTGTTCAGGGTAAGGGTGAAGAAAAACACGGGATACGTGCATCAAATACATCACCTCTTTCATTTACTGATGTCTTTGTGCCTGTAGAAAATCTTGTTGGTGGTGTGCCCGGACAAGGGATGAAGCATGCCAACAAGGTTTTTGGATATACAAGGCTTATGGTTGCTGCCATGGGTCTGGGTGCCGGCGAAGCAGCTCTCGATATAGCTATCCCATATGCTAAGGAGAGAGTTCAGTTTGGATCTCCTCTTTCTGAAAAACAGGGATATACACACAAACTGATCGTTCCGAATGCCGTGAGGCTTGAAGCTGCAACAGCCTATATGGAAGAAGTTGCCCAGAGATTGGATTCAGGGGAAGATGACCTGCAGGTTGAAGGATCAATTGCCAAGTTCTTTGCCACTGAAGCCGCCAACAAAGCAGCCGATGATGCAATTCAGGCTCTTGGTGGTTATGGATACATTCACGAATTTGAGGTGGAAAAGATAAAAAGAGATGTCAAAATTACCTGCATTTATGAAGGCACCAGCGAGATTCAGCAGAATATAATCAGTACGTTCCGCTGGAAAATTACACGGAAAACAAAGGGTAAATATTACGGAGACATATCTTCGGAGATGGAAGAGCTGGAGAATACTTTAAATGATGCTGGATGTAAATTTTATGGGCTTGCTGCCAGAGTTCTTAATGATACTATAATGCTCGTACATGATAACAAGCTTACCAGAAAACAACATATTATGTTTGCCCTGTCCGATATGATGACACATGTGGAGGTTGGAGCAAGCATGGCGCGTAAGGCCAAATCACTTGTTGAAGCAGGAGACCCTAAAGCCGAAAAAATAAAGGCAATGTCAAGGATTTTTGCAAATGAAGCAGCACAGGTCGTAGCTCATAATATGTTGATGATACTGATGGGCTCCGGTGCTTTTGATCAGAAAATCGTCTCTGATTTTATGGAGGCTGTTTCTTACAATAAACTGCTTGGCAGCTATGAAAATGTCATTAAAGACATGGATATGGTTGCGGACATATTATTTGAGAGGTAATTATGCCTGATAAACGTACTGTTGTTGTCACAGGTGCTTCAAGAGGTATTGGACGATCTATTTGCCTTTCCCTGGCAAGTCCGGATACTCAAATCTATTTCAACTATTTTTCTCCAGGTAATCCCGAGGCTGAAGAGGCTGCTGCTGCTGAAACAGAAAAATTAGTTGCTGAGCTGGGAAGTTCGGCAGCTAGTATGAGTGTCGATGTCGCAGATGCAAAAGAGGTTGAAGCTTTTTTTGAAAAAATAGTTAATGAAACCGGTCGTGTAGATATTCTTGTTAACAATGCTGGTATTACCAAAGATGGGCTTTTGGTTCGCATGAAGGAGAATGACTGGAATATGGTGTTAAATATAAACTTGAAGGGTGCATTTACCTGCACAAGACTTGCCGCAAAAATCATGATGAAGCAGCGCTATGGCCGTATAGTAAATATAGCGTCTGTTGTGGGTGTAAGCGGCAACCCGGGACAGGCGAATTACTCCGCATCAAAGGCAGGATTAATTGGGCTGACAAAAACTGCGGCAAAAGAACTTGCCGCCAGAAATGTTACTGTAAATGCAGTTGCTCCTGGTTTTATAGAGACAGACATGACAGCAGCACTTTCTGAAAAGGCAAGGAAGGCTATGCTGGATCAGGTGCCGATGCGTCGTGGGGGACAGCCTGAAGATGTTGCCGCTGCTGTTAAATTTCTGGCCTCAGATGATGCAGCGTACATTACAGGTCATGTAATCCATGTAAACGGTGGAATGTATATGTGAAAGGAGAAAACTTAATGTCAGTTGAGGATAAAGTAAAAAAGATTATTGCAGAAAAATTAAGTGTTGATTTGGATGAGGTTGTGCCCGCTGCTTCCTTTGTAGATGATTTGGGTGCAGATTCGCTTGATCTGGTTGAACTTATAATGTCAATGGAAGAAGAATTCGATATAGATATTCCTGATGAGGATGCCGAGAAAATTCTGAGTGTACAGGATGCTATTGAATATACTCATAAACATTCGTAAATAAGGTAACCGTTCACGGTTTGAAACTTGAAATTGGAAAGTAGAAATTGGGGAGAAATTAAAATAGAAATTGGAAAGAGCAGTACAAAAGCATGAAGGCCAAATTTCCAATTTCTATTTTCTAATTTCAATATTCCGTGAACGCTTACTAAATAAGAAAAAAGGTGACTTTTAAAGGTGGATAGACTGAAGGTTGTCATGGAGCTTTGGCCTTCAGCCTTCAGTCTATCCACCTGAGTAGTTACGAAAAAATCAGGAATAAAGGGGGTTCTCTTGGATAGACGGGTAGTTGTTACCGGCGTAGGGCTAATAACACCTCTTGGTATAGGTGTTGAAAATACCTGGCCGGCGCTTTGTGCCGGAAAATCAGGAATAAGTGAGATAACCAGGTTTGATGCTAAAGATTTTGACACAAAGATTGCAGGAGAAGTAAAGGGTTTTAAGCCAGAGGATTATCTTACGAAAAAAGACGCAAAACGTACACAGCTATTTATTGCTTATGCTGTTGCGGCTGCCCGTATGGCGCTCGAAGATTCGGGTTTGGTAATCGACAGCTCCAATGCGAACAGGACTGGAGTCCTGACAGGATGCGGTTTGGGAGGACTTTCTATAATGGAGGAAACTCAGAGAGTTCTTGATACCAGGGGCCCCAAAAGGGTAACTCCGTTTTTCATTCCTATGATGATTGGGAACATGGCTCCTGGAATAGTTTCTATTTATTTGGGCGCCAAGGGGCCCAATGCTTCAGTTGCAACTGCATGTGCAGCAGGAACACATGCAGTCGGTGATTCATTCGAAATCTTAAAAAGAGGCGCTGCAGATGTTATGATAACAGGAGGTGTTGAGGCTGTTGTTACACCAAGCTGTATCGCTGGTTTTAATGCTATGAAAGCTCTGTCAACTCGTAATGATGAGCCTGAAAAAGCATCGCGCCCCTTTGACCGTGATCGTGATGGTTTTGTTGTGGGTGAGGGAAGCGGTATTCTTATTCTTGAAACTCTCGAAGGGGCATTGGAAAGGGGGGCTCATATTTATGCTGAAGTTTGTGGATTTGGTATGAGCGGAGATGGATATCATATGAGCGCGCCTTCACCTGATGGAGAAGGTGCTGCAAGGTGTATGCAGGCCGCCCTTGATGATGCAGGAATTTCATATCATGAAGTAGATTACATTAATGCTCATGGTACATCAACACAGCTTAATGATCTTTATGAGACAAGGGCAATCAAGCATATATTCAAAGAAAAGGCTTATTCGGTAGCGATAAGTTCAACCAAATCTATGACCGGACACCTCCTAGGTGGTGCCGGCGGAATTGAGTCGGTTTTCACAACTCTTGCAATCAATGAAGATATTATTCCTCCGACTATAAATTTTGATAACCCTTCCGAAGACTGCGATCTTGATTATGTTCCTAACACTGCACGTAAGAAAAAAGTTGAGATTGCGATGTCCAATTCTTTTGGTTTTGGAGGGACAAATGCGTCACTTGTTTTTAGAAAATACCATAATGATTAGCAGTCCAAAATTTTGCATTCCCAATTAAATTTATGTAGCCGTTCACGGCTTGAAACTTGAAATTGGAAAGTAGAAATTAGGGAGAGATAAAATAGAAATTGGAAATTGGGAAGAACAGTACAAAAGCATGAAGGCCAAATTTCCAATTTCCAATTTCAACGTTCCGTGAACGCTTACAAATTTATTACTTCATACTCAAGTTTTGCCCCTACCTGCTTATCAAAAAAACATTTTTTCCTTGCGGATATATATTGGTATGCTGTAACTACTTATAGACTTTCAGATAAATAATTTCACTGCGTTATCAGTCGTCGACGTATAACTAATACGCCTTCCTCCTTCTGGCCTTGTGAAATTAATTATCTGAAAGTCTATAGGTGAATAGTCTGAAGACTGAAGGTGGACTTCAGCCTTCGGACTATCTACCTGAATAGTTAAGGATAAGGTATTAAAAAAATGTATAAAAATAAAACACCTGTCATTATAGGCAGTGATCATGCTGCTTATCATTTGAAGGAAAAGATCAAGGCTTATATCATTGAAAGCGGTATTGACGTTGAAGATGTCGGCACTGATAGTGAGGATTCAGTAGATTATACGGATTTTGGAATCAAGGTTGCCTCAGCGGTTTCAAAGGGAAAATTTGAGCGCGGGATACTTCTGTGTGGGACAGGGCTAGGAATGTCAATGGTTGCCAACAGATTCCCGCATGTAAGAGCTGCTCTTTGTAACGATCTTTTTTCAGCTATTATGAGTAGACGTCACAACAATTCCAATATATTGGTTATAGGAGGGCGCGTTACAGGGGAATCTCTTGCAATGGCAATGCTTGAAGCATGGCTTGAAACACCATTTGAAGGCGGGCGACATCAACACAGAATAGAAAAGTTTGACCGGATATACTAATGGACTTAAAAGATATTTCAAATATAGATCCTGATATTGCCGATGCAATTGCAAAGGAGATTGACAGGCAGAGCAACACTTTGGAACTTATAGCCTCAGAGAATATTGCAAGCCGGGCGGTTATGGCTGTTCAGGGCAGTGTGCTAACGAATAAATATGCTGAAGGATATCCTGATAAGCGCTATTATGGAGGTTGTGAATACGTTGATGTTGCCGAGAGACTGGCTATCAAAAGAGCGAAAAGACTTTTCAATGCGGCATATGCCAATGTCCAACCACATTCAGGCTCCCAGGCCAATATGGCGGTATATTTTGCACTTTTAACTCCAGGCGATACCGTTCTTGGCATGGCTCTCTCTCATGGTGGGCACCTTACGCATGGAAGTCCTGTAAGTTTTTCAGGCAGACTTTATAATTTTGTTCACTATGGAGTAAAAGAAGATACAGGAAGAATCGACTATGAAGAAGTAGCTTTACTGGCGGAAAAACATAGACCAAAGATGATTATTGCCGGTGCAAGTGCCTATCCGCGTATAATAGATTTTAAAAAATTTGCTGAAATTTCTGAATCAGTTGGCGCTTATTTAGTTGTAGATATGGCTCATATAGCCGGATTGGTAGCAGCGGGAGTTCATCCATCTCCTATTCCATTTGCTGATGTTGTAACTTCCACAACCCACAAAACCCTCAGAGGACCCAGGGGCGGGTTAATATTAGCCAAAACAGACTACAGCACTATGTTGAACAGACAGGTTTTCCCTGGTATACAGGGTGGACCACTGATGCATGTCATTGCGGCCAAAGCGGTTGCCTTTAAGGAAGCCCTTAGTGAAGCTTTCAGGACATATCAGATTAATGTAGTAAAAAATGCAAATGCTCTTGCAGAAAATTTGATGAAAAGCGGTGTAAAGCTTATATCTGACGGCACGGATAACCACATGGTGCTTGCTGATTTGAGAAATCTCAACATCACTGGAAAAGATGCTGAAGAAGTATTGGGCCGAGCGGGCATTACGGTCAACAAAAATTCTATACCTTTTGAAAAGTTAGGTCCTTTTGTAACAAGTGGTATAAGACTAGGTACACCTGCTATAACTACAAGAGGTATGAAAGAACCTGAGATGGAAATTATTGCGGGAATCATTATTGATGTTCTCAAAAATCATAATAATGACAAGGTAATTGATACTGCCAGGCAGAAGGCCAGAGAGGTCTGTAATAATTTTCCGATTAATTAGTGCCTGTCCGAAAAGTATTTTTTTTAATGCGGGCAATAGTTTCATCTTATTTACCGATGTGAAGATTTGTGAAAAAGCTATTAGCCATTAGCGGTTAGCTCTTAGCTAAAGACTAACTGCTAAAAAACAAAGCTAAAGGCTAATTGCTAAAAGCTAACTGCTAAAAATCTTCGATTTGAGAATAGCATCCAACTGACTATAATTTCAGGTGTTTTGAGTTTTCGTCCAACCACTAATTAAGCAATGGGTTGCAGAATGATGCTTTAGGGCGTATAGATAGTGCCTGAACGAAAACTATATAGTTTTCGTTCAGCAGGGCTACGTCATTTTCATAGACAAGCTGGTGAAATAGCAAATTTCTTGCTTAATTTGTTTTTTATAAATTCGAAGCACGAAATTCGAAACAAATACGAATGTTCCAAGTCCTAAATTCAAAACAAATGATATTTTCGAAGACCTTGATAAATATTGCGTAACTATCTGTAAAGTTTTGGTCATTTGATATTCGAATTTTGATATTGTTTCGGATTTGGATATTCGGATTTCGCATTTAAACATCTTGAAAATACTTCTAATTGACTAAGTTGTAATCTACTTTGACGTTTCCCTATTTCTTTCGGGCACTATATAGACAATTAATAAAATATCGGATAAAATAATAAAATGTCAGATAATGGTACACGACCTTCATGGGAAACCTATTTTATGGATATTGCCCACCTTGTTGCAAAACGTTCAACATGTCGCAGACGAGCGGTTGGTGCTTTGCTCGTTAAGGATAAAAGAATACTATCTACCGGATATAACGGAGCCCCTTCCGGACTTAAGCACTGTCTTGATATTGGCTGCCTTCGTGAAGAATTGAATATAGCATCTGGTGAGAGGCATGAGCTGTGTCGAGGCATCCATGCAGAGCAGAATGCTATTATTCAGGCTGCATTACATGGCGTTTCCATAAAAGGTGCAACGCTTTTCTGTACTAATCAGCCATGTTTAATATGTGCTAAAATGATAATAAATGCTGGTATAACTGAAGTTTATTATCATTCGGGATATGCGGATGCTATGTCAATAGAGATGTTTAAAGAAGCAAATGTTGAACTAATAAAATATGGAAACCATTAAATACAGGTGAAATTCATGAAGTGTCCATTTTGTGGAGAAACTAACAACAAGGTTATAGATTCCAGATTAAGCAGGGACGGCAATGTAATACGAAGACGTAGAGAGTGTATTGAATGCAGCAGGCGTTTTACTACCTACGAACATATTGAAGAAATTCCTATTATGATTATCAAGAAGGATGGACGCCGAGAGGTTTTCAACAGGGAGAACGTAGGTGCGGGCATGAAGAGAGCCTGCGAAAAACGCAACATCAGCATTAATGTCATTGAGGAGTTTATTGAAGATCTGGAGCGAGATCTCAGAGAAACTGGTGAAAAAGAAATCCCCTCATCAACTATCGGTGAAAGGGTTATGGCAAAGCTACATGAGATAGATGATGTCGCATATGTCAGGTTTGCATCGGTTTACAGAGAATTCAAAGATGTAAATGATTTTGTTTCTGAGCTGAAGAAGCTTCTAAGTAAACAGTAGGTGTAAAAGTTCAGGGTTCAGGGTTACAGGCGTACTTATTGTACGCCTTTATTGGATAGATAAGAAGTTTTAAGTAATATGGACGATAAGTATTTCATGAAAATGGCGCTTGAGCTTGCCAAAAAGGGGTTGGGCTTTACATCACCAAACCCCATGGTCGGAGCGGTTATTGTTAAAGACGGCAAAGTTGTTGGTAAGGGATACCATAAAGCTGTCGGCAAAGCCCATGCAGAAATCAATGCCATTAATGATACAAAAAGTTCGGCAGCAGGCGGGACACTTTACGTTACACTTGAGCCATGCAATCATACGGGCCGTACACTACCATGTACTTTAAAAATTGCAGAGGCCGGTATAAAGAGAGTCGTTGTTGCAATGAAAGATCCCAACCCCGATGTTAAAGGGGGCGGCATAGATTATTTAAAAAACAAAGGTATAGATGTTACTCTTGGAATTTGTGAGGATGAAGCAAAAAAACTAAATGAGGCTTTTATAAAATTTGTCGAAACCGGTTCTCCGTTTGTAACTTTAAAATGTGCGGCTACTTTGGATGGACGTATTGCAACCAGAACAGGTGATGCCAGATGGGTTTCAGGTGAAGAATCGAGAAGATTTGTCCATAAGCTTCGTCATGCTGCAGATGCAATTATGGTCGGTGTTAATACCGTTAAAATTGACGATCCCAGCTTGACCACCCGTTTGGACGATATGAATGGTTTGGACCCTGCCAGAATAATACTTGATACCAACCTTTCTATATCTGAGGAGGCCAGGGTATTGCAGCTTGATTCTGATTCCGATACAATTATAATAACTTGTAGTTCTGTTTCAGAAGATAAAAAAAACAGAATAGAAAAAAAAGGCGCTAAAATTATTGAAGTTCCGGTGAAGGACGGCCTTATAGATCTTGCTTCACTTATGGTACATCTTGGGGCTTTGGAGATAACAAGCCTGCTGATTGAAGGTGGAAGCCGGGTTAATGCATCTGCGCTTTCAGCAGGAATAGTTGATAAAGTGATATTTTTTTATGCTCCAAAAATTCTTGGAGGAGATGATGGTATCCCCATGTGCATGGGGCCCGGACCTGATTTAATGAAGAATTGCATTCCAGTTAAGAATATAAGTGTTCACCGTTTTGGTGATGATGTAATGATCGAAGGATATATTAAGTAACGGTTCACGGTTTTACGTTCCGTGAGCGCTTACATTAACTTTAACTTAGGATAGTGGTCGAAGTCAGAGCCATGCCCAACTACCGGATAACTACATGTTTACAGGGAGAATAGAAGGACTCGGCACTATTACAAAGATTCGTCCTTCAGGACAGGGTAAGCGTTTTACCATTGAAGCTGATTACCCTCTTGACCAAACTAAAACAGGAGACAGCATTGCAGTCAGCGGTGCCTGCCTGACAGCTGTTGTGATTGAGGGGAAAAGTTTTGAGGTTGATGTGTCACCTGAAACCCTTTTCAAAACAACATTTGGCAAAGCAAAGATCGGAGATCAGGTTAATCTTGAGCGCGCACTCCGTTTTTCCGATCGTGTAGACGGCCACCTTGTTTCAGGACATATAGATGGAACGGGCTCGGTAAAAAACATAAAGACATTAGGGAATGCCATAATCTTTACGTTTGAGGTGCCTGAATCCTTATCTCGTTACATGATCAAAAAGGGCTCGGTTGCAGTAGATGGTATCAGCCTTACCATAAATAATTGCGATAAGACAAGTTTTGAGGTGAGCATAATTCCTCATACTGCAAAGCTGACTAACATAGGCCTCAAGAAGATTGGAGATCATACTAACATTGAAACAGATATGATAGGAAAATATGTTGAGCGATTTGTAAAAGAAAAAAATAATAATTATGATGATGATAAAAAAGAGGGTAAATCCTCTGTTGATATGCAATTTCTGGCAAAATCAGGTTTTCTTTAACCGTTTACCGTTTAGGGTTCACGTTTCACGGTTGTCGGTTTACAGTTAACAGCTTTATGTCTTGATCAACCGTTAACCGTTAACTGTAAACTGTTAACCGTAACTGTTACTATGAAATAAACAGGAGAAATTAGGAAAAATGCCGATTATTAGTATTGAAGAAGCTATTCAGGAGATAAAGGCCGGTCGAATGGTTATTCTCGTTGATGACGAAGACCGTGAAAATGAAGGTGATCTGACGATGGCTGCCGAAGCAGTTACTCCTGAAGCCATTAATTTTATGGCAAAATATGGACGAGGGCTGATATGTCTCTCTATGAAAGGTGAAGCGCTCGATGCCCTTGATCTTCCGCTTATGGTTGATAATAATACATCTCAATTTAAAACAGGCTTTACTGTATCAATAGAGGCGAGCCGCGGTGTAACAACAGGAATTTCTGCGGCAGACCGTGCTACCACAATTCTTACAGCAGTCGCAGATGGTGCTAAACCTGACGATCTTGTCAGGCCGGGGCATGTATTTCCATTAAGAGCAAAAGAGGGGGGTGTTATGGTTAGGTCGGGTCAGACGGAAGGATCTGTTGATCTGGCGACAATTGCAGGTTTAAGGTCGGCCGGTGTTATTTGCGAAATAATGGACGACGATGGTACTATGGCCAGAATGCCTTCTCTTGAGAAATTCAGTGAAAAACATGGTATTGGGATATGTACTATTGCAGATCTTATAGAATACCGTATGAGCAAGGAATCTTTTGTGCATAGGGCCGCAGAAACAGTTATACCTACCGCATATGCAGGTGAGTTCAAGGCCATTGTATATGAAAATGATATTGATGATCTGCTTCATATTGCCATGGTTAAGGGAGAAATTGATCCGGAAAAACCGGTGCTTGTTAGGGTGCATTCGGAATGCCTGACCGGGGATATATTTGGTTCTCTTAGATGCGACTGTGGAGACCAGCTTCATAAAGCAATGGAAAAGATAGAAGAAGAGGACGCAGGTGTGCTTCTTTATATCAGGCAGGAGGGCCGGGGAATTGGTCTTGTGAACAAGTTGAAAGCTTACGCACTTCAGGATCAGGGCCTTGATACAGTTGAGGCGAACGAAAAGCTCGGATTCAAGCCTGATATGAGAAATTACGGTATTGGCGCTCAGATTCTGGTGGATCTTGGGGTCAGAAAAATGAGGCTGCTTACAAACAATCCCAAGAAAATGGTTGGACTTGATGGATATGGCCTGAGTATTGTTGAACAGGTACCGATTGAAATAAAGCCTAATGAATACAACAAAGGTTATCTTGAGTGTAAAAGACTTAAGATGGGACATCTGCTTAATATTGATGCAATACTATAATCTTAAGGAAAAACTGTTCACGGTTTACGGTTCACAGTTAACGGTTGATTGAAACATAAAGGCGAAAGGCTGAGAACTCAAGTTTATATTGCATGTGAAGTTAAAATATTTTCTGAAAAAATTCAAAAAACTAACTCAATAAAAAAACCGTGAACCGTGAACCGTGAACTGTGAACGGTTACCTTATTAATCGGGAGGAACATAAATGCCGAAAGTTATTGAAGGAAAACTTCTTGCCAAAGGAAAAAAATTTGCCGTAGTAGTTAGCCGTTTTAATGATTTTGTTACCAGCAAGCTAACAGAAGGTGCAGTTGATGCATTGCTGCGTTCCGGCGCTGATACAAAAGATATTGAAATCATAAAAGTGCCGGGCGCTTTCGAGATACCGCTGATTGCGAAAAAGGCAGCAGAAAGAAGTCGGTATAATGCCGTTATATGTCTTGGCGCTGTGATTCGCGGAGCGACACCGCATTTTGATTATGTAAGTTCTGAAGTAAGTAAAGGTGTTGCAATGGTCAGCCTGGAATATGGGGTCCCGGTAATATTCGGAGTTATAACTACTGACACAATCGAACAGGCCATAGAACGCGCTGGTATGAAATCCGGCAACAAAGGATGGAGTGCGGCATTAAGTGCCATAGAAATGGCTAATCTGATTGAGGCTGTTGATAACGCATAAACATGATAAAGCGACGCAAGGCACGGGAACTTGCCATGCAGGCTCTCTTTTATATGGATATGAGTCAGAATGACTCAAAAGAAGCGGTTAAACTCTTTTGTGAAAATTTTGTGACCTCAAAAAGAAATTTATCCTTCTTTCTTAGACTGATAAACGGTGTTAGTAAGGCTATGCCTGAAATTGACTCGGTAGTTGAGCGCTTTTCCAGTAATTGGAAAATCAGCCGTATGTCCATTGTTGACAGAAATATTATGAGAGTTGCGGTATATGAGATGCTTTTCTGCGATGATATCCCATCAAAAGTATCTATTAATGAGGCTATTGATATAGGGAAAAAATTCGGCACCGAAGAATCAGGTTCTTTTATAAATGGAATTCTTGACAGCATACGCATTGCACTGGAAGAAGAAAAATCTATGCAAGCTCTGACAAGCGATACAGATTAACACCAAGGAGGCATTTTGATTATTAAAGAGCTGGCTGTTGGGATGCTTATGGCAAACTGCATAATATTAGGGTGTGAGAAAACCAGAGAAGCCGCAGTAATAGATCCCGGAGATGAGACAGAAAGGATCCTTTTATCCCTTGCAGACTCAAAGCTAAGATTAAAATATATAATAAATACGCATGGCCATTTTGACCACGTCGGAGGCAACAAAAAAATGAAAGAAGCAACAGGCGCCGATATTCTTATTCATTTTCTTGATGCGCCAATGCTAAGCCGGCTTTCGTCTGATGCAACTTTATTTGGATTTTCAGTAGAAAACTCGCCGCCGCCCGATAGAACGCTGGAAGATAACGATATCATAAGCTTTGGCGAAATCAGATTAAAGGTTATACATACTCCCGGGCATTCACCCGGAGGGATTTCGCTTTATATTGATAGCAATGTTTTTGTTGGAGATACCCTTTTTGCTGGTTCGATTGGACGTAGTGACTTGCCTGGAGGAGATTTTAACACTCTAATATCAAGCATAAAGAACAGACTGTTTGAGCTGGGTGATGATGTAAAGGTCTTCCCTGGACATGGGCCTAACACTACCATAGGGAGAGAAAAACTATCTAATCCATTTGTCGGGCAATCCTGATTTTGTAGCCGTTCACGGCTTGAAACTTGAAATTGGAAAGTAGAAATTGGGAAGAACAGTACAAAAGCATGAAGGCCAAATTTCTAATTTCTAATTTCAATGTTCCGTGAACGCTTACCCGATTTTTTTATCCCCTTTTCCTTCCTGCTTTGATTCTGCATATGTATTATATTCTATTCCCTGACGTTTCAAAATATCATAATATATCATAATTTTGTTTATATATTCTATTGGCTCTGTTCCCCTGCAATATCCATACGTAGCTTTTTTATAATGTGTTCGATAAGTTAAAAGCGGCAGCGTTGTTGATAGTGAAGACCATTTATACGGGTCAAGATTCATTTCACGCGCAATATTCTGAGCATCAAGGATATGTCCATGTCCGACATTGTAAGCAGCTAAAGCTATAAATAACCTGTTTGAATCTTCCGCGTTTTTGAAATAATTATAAAGAGCCTTCAAATGCTGAACCCCGGCATTAATATTTTGTTCCGGATCTAAAACATCTTTTACCCCGAGGCTTTGAGCGGTGGAATGGGTAAGCTGCATAAGGCCTTTTGCTCCCGCATAACTTAGTGCATTTGGATTAAAATGAGACTCCTGGTATATCTGCGCTGCAATTAATCTCCAGTCAAAACCATGGTAATCCGCCGCTTGCTTGATAATTTCTTTATATTTGGGAAGCCTGCTTTTAAGCCTCCTGTGATATGCTCTTAAGTCAACATAATCAAAATCATCAATATTTGCATAATACTTGTTGTATATTTCATTAAATTTACCATTTCCTTTTATGGTTTTGAAAAAGCAATTTATTTGATAGAGAAGATTTTGTGCATTTCGACCTACAGCCCACCCAAGAAATTCCTGTTCACTTATCGGAGATGCTAATACAGCCTTTGGATAGTATCTCTGATTAAGTAGGGCGATATTGCTATCAGCTATTGTGACTTCTATCTTTCCTTCAGCAACCTGGCGTATCAGTTCCTCAGTGGGCAAATCATCATGCAGCTTAATTTCAAGATCAATTCCTTTATTTTTTAGCGATTTGAGCCTTTCCGCGTAGGAAGTGCCTGCTCTAATATGGACGGTTTTTCCAGCGAGATCCTCCGGGCATCTGATTGATCTGTTGTTCCTATGTACGATTACGTATTGTTGGATTGGCATATATCCATTTGAGAAGGAGACCCACTTTTTCCTTTGCGGCATAATTGTCATGCTGGCAGCAATAAATGAACATGTTCCCTCCGTTAAGGCAGGAATCATGCCCTCCCATTTTTCAGCAATTTTGACCTTTAAGTTAACTCCCAGATAATCAGCAAAAGCCTTTGCAAGATCATACTCAAAACCCATTGCCTGTTCCCTGTACAGGTAGTAACAGTGGGCGTTATTACGGGTACAGACAGTAATTTCACCGGCTTTAAGAATGCCTTTAAGTACATTATTAGAACCCCATTCCTTATCACATCCAAAATAACAAACTGAAAAAATAAATAATACAGCCATTATTGCCAAAATCAGGCAAGCTGCCTTTTCATAGAAATTTATTTTATCTTTAGAACAATGCAATTAGAATGCTCCCAGTTGGCACTCATTAATTTTAATATTCATGTCTTCACATATACCGCTGACTGTCATCTTATTTACTTTAAAGCGGGATGCGATATCCAACGCAATTTTGCACTCCAGCTTTCCTTCAACAAGATTGTCGGTAATTGTATTTTTAAGATTTTGGTTCGCAGTCTTTACAGGTTTTACAATTTTTTTATCAGGTCTATACCCAAACAATCCCATCTGGCATTTTACCAACCTGCAATTAATTGAGTCTGTAATCATTCCAACCTTGTCCAGAGAGACATTGAGCTCCTTTGCTATCAAAAACGCAGATGCACACGAGAGTTCATTGTTTAATGAATGTTTTAAAATCTCATATTTAATTAAGCTGTCAGGTTTTTTGTCGGGCCTGTCCATCTCAATGCCATTGTTCGCTGAAAGGCGGTTTTGATGTTCCTGGTCTGTGTACGCCCGGCATGGGCGTGAACTTATGGGGTGACCTGTCCGCTTTGGGCGGGAAGTCCCCTATACGTGAATCCTGTCAATGTGCTGAACACATTAGCAAAAGTATTAGCCGAAGGCAAGGGCGGAATTGTGAGGTTCTGTCTGAAGGCGGAGCGAAGCGGAAGGCTTGCCGCAGGCGAGAGTGAGTGAAACGAATGTCCAACCTGGAGTGCAAAGCCATGAGTCCCGCCTACCTATGGCGGGATAAATGCTGCGGTTGTGTAGTGAAAGTTCACGTCCTATCCCGATATGACCTTTGTTCTTTTTGTTGACATAAAAACTTATAAATGATAGGGTCTATTTGTTAATATAAAACTACATAAGAGGTGACAAATGGACCGCCATAAACACATATCTTTCCAAAGAGAATGGGAAATAGATACTGAGTGTGCATACATGCTTGGCGAATGCGATGCTTATGTTAAGGCGCTTACCGACATTCCGCTAAAGCCAGAATATCGGGACAGATTACTCCGTGTATCCTTAATAAAAGGCGCACAAGCCACCACAGCCATTGAAGGCAACACTCTCAGCCAAGAAGAAATAGAAAAATTAGAAGAGGGGTGGCGTCTGCCGCCAAGCAAAGAATACCTTGAAATTGAAGTTAAGAATATTCTTGAGGCTTTTAATTCCTTGCTTCTGGAAATAGTTTTAGAAGGTAATGTACGCATTGTCACACCAGAATTAATTAAAGAGTTTCACCAAATGATCGGCAAAAATCTTGGCGAACAACTTGATGCTATTCCAGGTAGATTTCGTGATGATAATCGTGTAGTTGGTCAATATTTTGCCCCTGATTACAAATTTGTGCCTGAATTGGTAAATAAGCTGTGTACATGGTTAAGAAGAGAGTTCCATTATAATGATGGACAAAATTTTTCAACATCAGTTGTCCAGGCAATTATTACCCATGTCTATATCGAGTGGATACACCCTTTTGGAGATGGCAATGGCCGAACCGGGCGCTTACTTGAATTTTATATTTTATTAAGAGCCGGCCTTCCAAACATAGTTTCACATGTTTTGTCAAATTTTTACAACCAAACCAGGCCTGAATATTACAGACAACTTGATCAAGCTCGAAATAAAAGAAGCTTAACTATTTTTATTAAATATGCGGTTCAAGGCTTCCGTGATGGCCTTAAAGAAAATCTAAATGTTATACAAGAGAGCCAATTCTCAATATTCTGGCATTATCATATCTATGAGACTTTTGCAGACATAAAATACACAAAAAAAACTGCCTTCAAGAGGAAACGAGAATTAATCCTTGAAATGCCAATCAACCAAGAATTTGATATTGACCAGATAATAAAATTGACGCCTAATGTTGCAAAAAAATATGCTACCGTAAACAGAGCCACTGTCCTCAGAGACTTAAAGGAATTACAACAGCTTAACCTTTTGATCAAAGTTGGTAGAAAATATAAGGCAAATAATAGAATATTGAAGGCTCTGATGCCAAGTAAGAAGTCATAACCCATGGGTTGGCTGCGGATAACCTGGACAAAAAAGCGCCGGCTTTTTTGATCAGAGTTAATCCGTTTGTGTACGCCCGGCATGGGCGACCGGTTTACCAAGCCCCGGCGATACTATGAGAGCATCAAGTGCATAAGGTCTTCATTTTTTACTATTCCCTTAAAATCTGCCAACAAGCGACCTGCCCTTTAATGATCGACCCTTTTGTATTGTGAAATCTGTCAAGAATGAAGACGCGACCCCTCTATCTTCCTTTACCTCTTACATCGTTCTAAAAGGGTTCTTTTTACACCACTCGTCAGTAGGAGGCATTCCTAATTTTTTATTAATCCTTGTATTAGTTTCTATCAGGTCATTCATTAGTTTGTCCCCTTCATGTGGGTCCGGGTCACGAAGTTTAAGATAAAACTTCACGCTGTCTTTGAAATTATACCACCATCTTGAGGTCTTTATCTTTTTGATCGTTTTGATCATTGATACCCCCCCTTGAAA
>JAJSZT010000069.1 GCA_030272815.1 Deltaproteobacteria bacterium | reverse complement strand
AGACTGAAAGTCGAATCCGTTGCATAGTGTCGAAACCTTTGAAGGAGACCTTTGCAAAACGCCCCCTTTTGCCCAATTTCAGCGTCAGACTCAAATTTTAAGCCTCGAAATACTCAATGTATTCCTGCATCTAAAATTTTCGCCTTACTTGAACTTGAACAAAATTGAACATTTTTCAAAGGTCTCTGAAGGTGTTAGATAGAAGAACATAAGTGTCACTTGTCACTGTTGCGCTGTTTGAGTAACTCAAAAAGATCCGAATGTCCATTTTGGTTTCTCGTGCCGCAGAGACAATGTGAGGAAACGAACCAGCACATTAGTATCCAAGGCTTTCATTTGAAACCATCCTGTATCTTCCGCCTTATCCCAGCGTCCATTTTCTTATTTCAGAATAAGACAAGGCAGATTGGTAGTCAAACCTTTTTTTGACAGTAAACATATTGAAACTATTCATAAAAATTTGTTCAAGATCATTTATGCAGGTTTTAGGTTATACAATTTGCAGGTGTTTTTCCATATGATATCAGAAAGATATTCTGGATCTTCTTTTCTTGCTTCTGCCAGTTTAATAAGGACTGATTTAACAAATGCCGGTTCATTGCGTTTAGTATGATTTTTTTCAGGCGCCGGTGTAAGGTATGGCGCATCTGTCTCGACAAGTATGCGATCTGCCGGAATAAGGGGAGCAAGCTTTCGGAGTTCAGCGCCTCGACCTTTTATTGTTAATATTCCGGTTATGCCGATATAAAAACCAAGGTCTATGTATTGATATAATTCTGATTTGTTCCCGCTGAAACAGTGAATGACCCCTTTTCTTTCCTTACCATAGTTTTCTTTGAGGATTTCAAGAAGTCTGCCGTTGCTGTCCCTTTCATGAAAAATAACTGGAAGGTCTAATTCGTCGGCGCTTTCAAGCTGCCTGACAAACCATTTTTCCTGATCTTTTTTTGGAGAATACATTCGGTTAAAGTCAAGGCCGATTTCTCCCCATGCCCGGACTTTTTTGTTTTTGGCAAGTTTAATCAGATATGAAAGAACTTGTTCTGAACAGTTTTTTGCATCGTGTGGATGAATACCTACAGAGGCATACAAATCACTATGGGATTTTGCCAGCGCCACAGCTTTAGTGGAGGAATCCTTGTTTGTTCCAACTACCATAATTGCAGAAACACCGGCTTCATTTGCGCGTTTTATTACATCATCGATATCTTTATCATATACGCGGTCATCAAGATGGCAGTGGCTGTCAAATAATTTCATTTTTAACTCCAAATCAATGTCGTGTAGCATTAAAGGTTAGAAATATAGTAACACCTTAGCTCTTTTAAGTATTATTTTTTTGGACAGGATTTACAAGATATTCAGGATTTAAATTATCGAAACTTTTCCTGTTAATCCAAATCTAAATCCTTACACCTTGATACACACCTTCTTTATGTTGTGATTATATTTTATGATTTACTGGATAGCTACAATGAGAGTTGGCTTTGTTTGTGTACTTTAAATAAAATCTTGTTTATCCTGTTATCCTGTCAGATTCTTTTTCAAAAGGCTAAATTGTTACGAAATATCAAGAATTTGAGGTTGCTTTCATAGATCTTGTCAGACATTATAGTAACTACTCAGGTGGATAGGCTGAAGTCCGAAGGCTGAAGCTTTCTGTTTACCGCCCTCTCAGCGGTAAACAGAAAATTAAAATTTTCTCTGCGTTCTTTGCGACTGGTGAATAAAATTTCTTTGAGTTAGCAGTGTACCCCTGAATAATTACGATGGATTTTATACAGGCTGATAACATAAACAGGGTAGTAATAATAAAATGTCCTGACTATGACAAACTATATCTTACCAAAAATATCGAAAGAGTATTTTCATATTTTGGCGGGATTGAATCACTTGTAAATAAGGGCGAAAAGATCCTGCTAAAACCAAATCTGCTGGTAAAAGATCCTGCAAGGTCAGGCATTACAACACATCCCTTTGTTGTAAAATCTGTAGCAGATATAGTTAGGACGGCCGGCGGTTTGCCGTCTGTTGGAGACAGCCCGGCATTTGGAAGTGTTCATCAGGTTGCTGCAGCTTGCGGGTTGCTGCCTTTGCTTAAAAAAGACAATATTCCTGTTGTATCTTTCAGGGTAAACAGATCGTTTAATGATAAAATACGAATAACTGATACTGTCAGAGATTTTGATAAAATAATTAATATTCCAAAGCTTAAGGCCCACAGCCAGATGCTTTTTTCAGGAGCGGTTAAAAATCTTTTCGGTCTGGTTTCCGGAAAAGTTAAGGCATGGAGACATTTTAAAGCCCGGGGCAGCCACGAAAAATTTTCATTAATGGTTCTTGCCATTTACGAGCAGGTGCATCCATGCTTTACCATTGTTGATGCCATAGATATTATGGAAAAGAAAGGTCCTCGCGGCGGGCCTGTGAGACGTGCCGGCCTGCTCTTTGCAGGGATAAATTGTATAAGCATCGACAGGGTTATTTGTGATGTGTTCAATATAAATCCGGATAGGGTGCCGTTGCTTAAAACCGCCAGGAAATACGGCATTAATGGATGCAGGTTAAGCGATATTCAGATAGAGGGAGATGAGGTTTCTGATGTAAGGTCGGAAAAATATCTTTTTCCAAAAAAATTGAATGATATTTCTTTTTCATTCCCCAAGGTAATAAAGAGTGTAATACGACACCTTGTAATGGCTTGCGGTGCTCATAGATCATAAACTCTAAGTTGTTTTTGCCCCGGAGGGACTGAAAAAAAGTGAACATCGAACATCGAACGTCCAACATCGAACGTTGAATGGGAAAAGATGAAGTAACAGAAATAGTCAAGGTTTGGCATTGGTTTTTTATTCGATTTTAAAATAATTTGAGGAGCGGAGCGACATCATTATTCGACGTTCGACGTTCAATGTTCGATGTTGGACGTTCATCTTTTAATATGTTCGACGTTTATCTTTCAAAACAACCCCGTATGGCATAAATGCAACCTGTGAACGTTTACAAAATAACTTAGCGTTTATGGGGTCATAGATCAGGGATCAAAAAAAACCAGTGATCAATTAATCTCTATGTTTATTTCATCTAAATTACTCAAGGGCATCGGATAACCCATTAGATCGGAAATCTGGGCTATTATTTCTTTTCCCTGTTTATTTTGCCCCCGCATAGAAACTGGAATAGATAACGGACTTATTCTACCTTCGATATTTGTTATGGTTCCCTCTGACTCTTCAAGTGGAAGTGGGGGCAGGATTACTTCTGCGGCTGACAATAATCGTGAACGATAAGGCGATTGAGCTACAAAGAGTTCAGCTTTAGAAAGAGAGCTTTTTACTGTGTCATCATGTTCAATATCTTCAGGAATGTCTCCCATTAAATAAATTACGCGAATATCTTCTGTAAGAGTTTTTTCCAGTATTTTGCATAAAGATAATCCTGGCTGCTCAGGCAGATTTGTTTTCCAGGCGTTTTCAAATTTTTTGCGTTCTTCAATATCATTTGCCGGCTTTTGTCCTGGGAAGAGGTTTGGTACAACGCCCATATTAAGCAAGCCAAAACCATTGGATTTAAAAACAAGCGGAAAAAGATGCAGAAATCCCTGTCTGGACATTGAAAGGAGTTGTTCAAGCTGATTTGCATCCCACTTAAAGATTTCCTTTGAATAAAGAAAAGCGGTCGGCAGTTCGTCTGAAATATCAGGTAATGTGTTATCCACAAAAGCGACTGTCGCTTTGTTCTTTCTTTGAGCGCGCCTGACAAGCGCATCGATTATTGGATATCGAACAGATGGATTGTCAGAGGTGGTAAGAATCTGTTTTGCGGTTTCAATAGTTCTATATTCAGCCGTAGTCGAAAACAGCGAAATGAATTCAGGGAAAATATCTATTTCCGACGGGCTATTGAAAAAATCGATATTTGAAGTTTTAAGTACAGCTCTTAAAAATTTCTGAAATAGATATGCTTCTTCATTTGTGCATGCCGGTGTTGCAATCCCTGCAAAAGATTCAGGGCCATATGTTTTTTGAAGCGTTTTGAGCCGCTGAACAACATGGGAAATCGCCTCATCCCATTCTACAGGAATAAATTGCCCGTTTTGCTTGATCAATGGCTTATCCAGCCTTTTTCTTCCATTTGTATCTTTATATCTGAACTTTCCATCAATACAGAGATGGCCGTAATTTGGCTTTTTTTTCAGATCTGATGTTACTTTGACCAAATTATTGCCGATATAGTTTAATATCAAATTACATCCGCAGCCGCATACGGAACAAGTGGTTGAAGTGGTTTCAAGATGGAAGGGACCTGGTTGTTTTTTTGTTTTTTCAATAAGGGCGCCTGTGGGACAGTTGCTTACGCATAAACCGCATGAAACACAATTGTCGTTAATTACAGGTCCGAAAAATGTTGCCTTGCCTTTTTGATCATATTCAAGTGGTTCTAACTTGATTGCATCTGAACACTGGTATTCAGAGCAATTACGCATGCATCGCCTGCAGTTGATGCATTTGTTCGGATCAACTATGATGTAAGGATGGGTTTCGTCTATTTCAAACTTTTTCTCCTGCCAGATTTCAATGTTTGAAATATCTACCCCATACTCTGTGGCATATTCTCTCAATTTGCATTCAAAGGCATCAATACATCCGCATGAAAGACATCTCTTTGCCTCTTGAACGGCAGTTTCTTCTGAAAACCCCAAATCTACTTCTTCAAAGTTATTGCGCCGGGCGCCAGCAGGAAGTTCCGGCATTTTTGCCCTTGCTTTTTTTGCAAAACCGACGAAGTTTTGTGAATCGACTTTATCAAGGGGCCCTTTGCTTATGTTAAAAGGCATTTCAGGGGATTTTACAGGCTTTTTGCGCAGGAACAGATCAATGCAGTGAGCGGCTCGTCTGCCTGCACTAAAAGCTGACACCACTGTCTTGGGGCCGGTAAAGACGTCTCCTCCGGTAAAGACCCCTACTACATTTGTTTGAAGAGTTCCCGGGTGCGCAACAATTGTTCCCCAGCGTGTGGTTTCGCACTTTTGGCCAATTTCATCATTCTGCAAACAAGACATTTCAGGTACCTGGCCGATAGCAGTTATTACAGTATCAGCATCAACTGTTTTTTCTGAACCAGATATGGGCGCCGGCCTGCACCTTCCGCTAGAATCTTTTTCGCAGAGCCTCATACTTATATATTCCATCTGTTTTAACTTGCCGTTTTCACCAATAAGCCGTGAAGGAGCGACAAGTATATTTATTTCGATTCCTTCCTCTTCTGCAGCATCAACCTCTGCCGCAAGAGCTGGCATTTCTACTCTTGATCGACGATAGTATATGGCGACATTTTTTGCTCCCAGTCGGAAAGCGGTTCGTGCTGCGTCAATTGCGGTATTGCCGCCGCCTATGACAATCACCCTGTTTCCAAGCTCGACATTTTTTCTTAGTGAAACATCTGTAAGGAATTTTGTGCCTTCAATTACGCCGTGAAGTTCTTCTCCGGGTATTCTCAGATTGCGGTAACCCCAACACCCGATGCCTAAAAAAATTGCGCTGTAACCTTCTGCAAACAGGCTGTCAAAGGTGAAATCTTTTTCCAGGGCCACATTGGTTTTTGCTTCAATCCCTAGCTGCAGGATTGATTCTATTTCAAGATCAAGTATGTGTCTTGGAAGGCGGTAATCAGGGATTCCATATCGTAATTGTCCGCCTAACTCAGGCATGGCCTCAAATATAGTCACTTCATGGCCCATTTGCCTCAGATAAAAGGCAGTGGAGAGCCCGGCCGGTCCTCCTCCAACCACGGCAACCCTGTAACCTGAAGGTTCGGGGAGGCATATAATTAATTTTTTATAATTATTTCGTTCATAATCACCAAGAAAACGCTTTGCAAAGTTAATACAAACAGGCTCGTCAACTCTTTGACGCCGGCATTCGGTTTCACAGGGATGGGGGCATATCCTTCCGATTACCAGGGGCATTGGGCAGCGTTCCTTAACGAGTTTTAATGCTTCCAGATATTGACCGTTTGCAAGCAGCGCAAGATATCCCTGGATGTCCACGTTTGCCGGGCATGTGAGGTGGCATGGGGCTACGCAGTCTCCATAGTGTTTTGACAGAATCAATTCTATTTTATTTTGACGGGCCTGGCGGACCCGTTCCGAATTGGTATCTATAACCATTCCTTCTTTGACCTTTGCGACACACGATGTAACCAGACGATCCTGCCCTTCAATTTCAACTATGCATAAACGGCATCGTCCCAATGGCTTGAGGTGTTCTTGATAGCAAAGGGTTGGTATCTTTATCCCTAATTCTTCTGCTGCCTGTAAGATAGTGGTATCAGGTTTTACTGCAGTTACTTTTCCGTTGATCGTAAGCTGAATTTTGTTTGACAAGTCGTACCTCCTAAAAAATAAAATAATGACTTATAGACTTTCACTCAAACAGATCAACCCAGGACTGAAATCTTTTGACTTTTTCAAGACCATAGGGTTTAAGGTATTGCTTTATATCTTCAACAGATTTTTCTTTTTTTAGTGAATCCCGATTTTTAGAAAAGAACTTGTCTGCAAAGCATATTATCTGTTCTTCTATTGAAACAGGAAGCATATCGCGTTTGGGCAGCGGAAGTGCATAGTTCTTTATGTCTTCGATTGTTATGCCTACGCCTACGTGGCGTTCGCAGATAAGAGCATGCCTTGGAAACCCGATCTTTTCTAGTATTTCACGGCCCAAATATCCATGACAAATATACGGATTTTTGCCTTTACAACCCAGTTCAGTGGCATTCGTCAAAAACATGCCGATATCATGCAGCATCGCAGCTTCTTTTATAAAATCAAGGTCCGGATTTAATTGGGGCACCTTTTTGGCGGCATCAAGAGCTTTTCTTGCGACCTGTTTGCCGTGTTGAATTAGAATTTCATATGCCCTTGAATTGCTTTTGTAGTACTTGTTAATGATATCAACAGGATTCATAAAACTATCGCGAAAGAAGCACGCCCTCTAAGAAAGGGTCTATTGCTCCATCAAGAACGCTGTTGACGTCGCCGACTTCAAGGTTTATCCGGTGATCCTTGACCATCTGGTAAGGATGGAGGACATATGACCTTATTTGACTGCCCCATGCTATTTCATCCTTGCTGTCATGCAGTTTTTGTTTTTTTTCATCCTGCTTCTGCTTTTCATTTTGATATAGTCTTGCTTTAAGCACCTTCATTGCCATTTCTTTGTTCCTGTGCTGTGATTTTTCCTGCTGGCACTGGACAACTATCCCGGTAGGCATATGTGTAATACGGATAGCGCTGCTTGTTTTATTAACATGCTGACCTCCGGCTCCGCTTGCTCTGAATACATCAATGCGCAGGTCTTTATCCTCAATGTCTATAACGATTGTTTTATCAAGTTCCGGATAAACAAATACTGAAGCAAAGGATGTATGCCTTTTGCGACTCGCATTAAATGGAGAAATTCTAACCAGGCGGTGAATTCCTTTTTCCGCCTTAAGGTATCCATATGCATATTCTCCGCTTGCGGTAAAAGTAACACCTTTAATCCCCGCTTCATCACCAGGCTGAAAGTCAATTATTTTGACTTGAAAGCCTTTTCGTTCAGTCCATCTCATATACATTCTGAAAAGCATTTCAGCCCAATCCTGAGCATCTGTTCCGCCGGCGCCTGCATTGATTGAAACAATAGCGTTGTTTTTATCATCTTCTTCATCAAGCATTAGCTCGAGTGAAAGTTTACTGATTTCTTTGTCTATTGCTTTGATTTGGAGGGAGACTTCTTCGATGGTATCTGTGTCTGATTCATCAAGGGCCATATCCAGCAGCATTTCACATTCTTCAAGGTCATTAAAAAGCTTGTTAAAACTTTCGACCTTGCTTGTAAGCAATGCCCGTTCTTTTAGAATTGATGTAGTTTCTTCTTGTTTATCCCAGAAGCTGTCTTTTGCAATCAGGTTCTCAATTTCTTTTAGTCTTTTTGATTTTTCTTCGACGTCAAAGATAGTCCTTCAAATGTTCTAATTTAAGATAAAGTTCCTTTATATTTTGTTTGAGTTCAATAGACATTTTTTTTCTCCTTATTGTTGACGGCTTTGTAAAAAGTCCATTGCCGTCCGAATTTCGATTTTTATGTGTTTATCATTGTTTTTGTATTATTATATTACCGCCCATTCGCTCTGCTCATTAGAGGCGCAGAGCACGCAGAGGATTTCATCAAACCCAAGCCCTTCAGGCAGATCACGCTAAATTCGATCAAATTAGATATTCAGACAGGTGGAACAGCGTTAAATTATAGCTTGTTTAATACCATCAAATGAAGCGAAGCTTCTGATGTTTTCTGTTTGCCGTCCTCTCAACGGCAAACAGAAAATTAAAATTCTCTCTGCGTTCTCTGCGGCTTTGTGGTGAATAATTTCTGTATTGAAAATATAAGCATAACTACCACGCATGCAATGGCAAAAAGATCACCAAATCTGGTATAGGCGGATGTCTCATGTATTATTGGAATGGATCGGGTTATTGCTTTTTCCTGAAAAAGCGGTGTCGAATCCATAACTCTTCCAACAGGGTCTATGAATCCACTTATGCCTGTATTTGCCGACCTTACCAGAGATCGTCTGTTTTCTATTGCTCTGAATACTGCCATGGAAAAGTGCTGATAAGGAGCGCTTGACCTGCCATACCATGCATCATTAGTAATGTTGACAAGTAATGCCGCTTCATTTTTTGTCATGGCCCTGGAAAGCTCAGGAAAAATGATTTCGTAACAAATCAGTAACCCCAGGTTGCAATTATTCCACTTGATAGTTTTTCCTTCCTGCCCCGCGCTGAAATCTCCAACAGCTTCGACCATTTTACCAATAAACGGCAGCCATTTTTTAAAAGGGACATATTCTCCAAATGGAACAAGGTGCGCCTTGTCATATTTTCCGCATACCCTTCCATCCGGGCTTATCAGGTAGGCACTATTGTAATATTCTATAATATTTCCCCTGCGGACAAAGGAAGGACTGCCTATCAGAAAATCCGTGTTTGTATCATGAATTCCCTTTTGAACCTTTTTTGACAGCAGTTTGTCGTACAAAAAGTAAAAGGGAGTCGCTGTCTCCGGCCAGACCACAAGATCAGGTTTTTCCTCTTTGGCTAAAAGAGATAAATTGACGTATTTTTCTGTGGTTGCTGTTTGAAATGCCGGATCCCACTTTATTGACTGTTTGATATTTCCCTGAACAATTGTGACTTTTAAAGACTTTGAAGCAGAGATTAGATCGTCAATTGATTCAATTCGCCATTTTCCATAAATGAAAACAAAACCTGCGATCAAGATAAAAACAAATATCGATCCTCCGGCAAGACGTTTTTTAATCCGCACTTCTTTCCATTTGCTTCCCGTAATATAAAGAAATGCCAGGAAAATTGTCGCATTAGCCAGAGCAATCAGAAATGATATCCCATATATTCCAAATATATCCGATATCTGTATAAGATGCAACCTGTTAAATTGGGAGTATCCAATCAGTCCCCAGGGAAACCCCGAGAAAAGATAATTGCGTATATATTCGAGGGAAACCCATAAAAAAGGAATTATAAAAAGACAGTTCGCAGGTTTTGCACATAATCTGGTTAAGATAACTGAAAAAACAGCAATGTAAGTAGCCAGATAAGCGGATAACAGGAAAAAAACGGATATACATTGATAAAGAGGAAGATTACCATAAGTTTTCATAGTGTAGGCAAGCCAGTATGCAAGCGTAATATAATGTACAAGACCTGCAAAAAAACCAAGGCGAAAACTATTTGTTAACGAGCTGTTTTTTAAGGAAATCAGAAGTGGCACAAGGGCAAACCACGCAAGCCAGTCAATGCCGATTTTCGGGAAAGAACCGGTTAAAAGCAAGCCGCTTAATATAGCTAAAATGATATTTGACCAGTTAATATTTGTTGTTTTCAATTTTAATCCAGTAATTCATTGTAATGTTTATTTATCGTGTGAATTTATAATATACAGATCCAGCGATCATAGGTCAAGCTTAGGAAATTAAACCGTTCATTAACCAAAACAGTTGGTTCGGGCTTTCAACTTTACTTTAGCATCCATTCATGATAAAAAACTGACCAAATCCTTAAGTAAAATGGCAAGTTAATTCTCCTTTTCGACCGCTGGAAGGGGAACAGTATGGGGGGAGATCAGTTAGCCAAGTAGTGGTATATTCTGCGGACTATCGAGACCCGAAAGCACAGGGTCGCAGTAGCTCAATTTGCCGCTCGGGGATAGGTACTTGTGAAATGTGTAGGCCCCTTTTACTCTTTTACTTTTTGTAAACTTAAACTATCCGGATGGGGCAAAAGTCAGATTGAGCGCAAACAATTTAAGAACAAGGAAGTGATTTTAATTAGTCATTGGTCGCACCGTGAAGAGCGAAAGAGCAACCCGAAAAGAAATTATCGATAAAAAACTCCTACAGGCCGGATGGAAGGTTGATGATCGTACCCAGGTTGTTGAAGAGTTTGATATTGAGATCACTCAGCCCAATGAAGTCAGAGAATCTGTCTCACCTTATGGCGGGCATCAGTTCAGCGATTATGTGCTTCTGGGTAAAGACGGAAAACCACTTGCCGTAGTTGAAGCAAAAAAAACATCAAAAGATTCCGAACTTGGCCGAGAGCAGGCCAAGCAGTATTGCACTAATATTCAAAATCAATATGGCAGTGAACTGCCTTTTTGTTTTTATACCAATGGACATGACATTTATTTCTGGGATTTGGATAATTACCCACCGAAAAAAGTGTTCGGCTTCCCGTTTCGGGATGATTTAGAACGCTTTCAATACATTAGAAACAGCCGAAAACCCCTTGCCAGTGAATTGATTAATACCAATATAGCTGGCTGGGATTTTCAAATCCTGGCCATACGCTCTGTCATGGAAGCTATTGAACAGAGGAAAAGAAAGTTTCTGCTGGTCATGGCAACCGGGACAGGAAAAACCAGAACAAGTATTGCCCTGATTGATGCTTTAATGCGTGCCAGTTGGGCAGAGCGCGTTTTGTTTCTGGTAGACCGAATTGCTCTGCGTGAGCAAGCGCTGGATGCTTTCAAAGAACATCTGCCAAATGAACCTATATGGCCGAAGCTTGGGGAAAAAGCCATCACTGCTGATCGAAGGATTTATGTATCTACCTATCCAACCATGCTTAATATTGTAAGAAATGAAGAAGCCCGACTTTCTCCCCACTTTTTTGACTTAATCGTTATCGATGAAAGCCATCGTTCCATATACAATGTCTGTCAGGAAATATTAGATTATTTTAATGCAATCAGCATTGGATTAACTGCCACCCCAACAGATGTAATTGATCATAACACCTTCGTAATCTTTGACTGTGAAGACGGTGTGCCCACCTTTGCCTTTTCGTATGAAGAGGCTGTTAATCATGTTCCGCCCTATCTCTGTAATTTTCAGGTAATGAAAATCTGGACAAAATTTCAGGATGAAGGCATCAGCAAACGCACTATCAGTCTGGAAGATCAGAAAAAACTTATACTCGAAGGAAAAGATATAGAAGAAATCAACTTTGAAGGCACTGAGCTTGAAAAAACCGTTGTGAACAAGGGAACCAATGCCCTCATTGTAAAAGAATTCATGGAGGAATGCATTAAAGACCCCAATGGCGTTTTGCCCGGCAAAACTATTTTTTTCTGCATTTCCATACCCCATGCCCGAAGAATTGAAAAAATCTTTGATGCGCTGTACCCCCAGTATCGGGGTGAACTGGCAAAAGTGATTGTATCGGATGACCCACGTGTGTATGGCAAGGGCGGTTTGCTGCATCAGTTCACCCATAATGACATGCCGCGCGTTGCCATTGGTGTGGATATGCTGGATACTGGCATTGATGTTCGTGAGGCGATCAATCTGGTATTTGCCAAACCCGTGTATTCCTACACCAAGTTCTGGCAGATGATCGGACGTGGCACCCGCCATTTGGATGAAACCAAAATAAAACCCTGGTGCCCGGAAAAAGATGTATTCCTTATCATGGATTGCTGGGACAACTTTGAGTACTTCAAACTCAATCCCAAAGGCAAAGAATTAAAACCGCAAATCCCGCTGCCGGTTCGGTTTGTCGGTATTCGGCTGGATAAAATTCAAAAAGCCATTGATCTGGGCAAAGATGACATTGCTTTAAAGGAAATTGAAAAATTAAAAGTTCAGATACATGAACTGCCCCAAAATTCGGTTGTAATCATGGATGCACAGGCTGATTTAGAAACACTTGAAGATGATAATTTCTGGGACCGGCTCAGCCATGATAAAATTGAATTTTTACGCACATCGATTAAACCATTATTTCGTACTATTTCACTGGTCGATTTTAAAGCCATGCGGTTTGAAAAAGATGTGCTGGAAACATCACTTGCTTATCTGGCTGAAGAAAAAGAAAGGTTTGCTGTGCTGAAAGATACACTTGTCGAACAGATCGGCGAACTCCCCCTTTCAGTCAATATTGTAGCCAGGGAAGAGACACTTATAAAAAGAGCCCAGACCAATCATTTTTGGGCCACAATTTCCGAAGATCGTTTTGACGAACTCGCCCAAAAGCTGGCATCTCTCATGAAATTTCGCGAAGCAAATATCACCGACCCTGGCCAGTTTAAATTAAACCTTCAGGATATAATCAAAACAAAAGAGATGATCGAGTTCGGGCCGAATCATGAAGCAATCAGCATTGCCAAATACAAGAAGATGGTGGAGGAAAAAATTCTGGCGCTTACGTCAAACAATCCTATTTTACAAAAATTGGAAGAAGGTCAGGAAATCAGTGAGCATGAGGCTGAACTTCTGGCAGAAGCGCTGCACAATGAGCATCCACATATTACTGTGGAATTATTGCGACGTATTTGCCAAAATCAGAAAGCGCATTTTGTCCAGTTGATAAAACATATCCTGGGCATTGAAATATTGGAAAGTTTTCCTGAAACAGTTTCAAAAAGTATTGATCTGTTTATTCAAAAGCACACCAATCTCAGCACACGACAGCTTGGCTTTCTTAACCTGCTCAGGGAATATATCATCGACCGTGGCAATATTCAAAAACGAGATCTTATTCAGGCCCCGTTTACCCTGATACATCCCAACGGCATCCGGGGGGTGTTTTCTCCAAAAGAAATTGACGAAATCCTATCATTAACCCAACAATTGGTGGCATAAATGTTACAGAATAATTCTCAATTGAAAAGTCTCATTAATAAACTCTGGGATCAATTCTGGGCTGGCGGTATTTCCAACCCATTGACCGCCATTGAGCAAATCACATATCTGCTTTTCATGAAGCGCCTGGATGAACTGGACCTGAAGCGGCAGAGCGACGCCGAATTCACCGGCGAACCGTATACATCGAAGTTTACAGGCGAATATGCTCTCCCCGGCAGTAAAGAAGATGATGAAAAGATTGATAAGCAAACACTCCGCTGGAGCCACTTCAAGCGTATGCCTGCCGATGAAATGCTGCTCCATGTGCAGACCAGGGTATTTCCTTTTATTAAGGATTTGAACGGCGGAACTGCCCCGTTTACCCGGCATATGGCCAATGCGGTATTTATCGTGCCGAAGTCATCGTTGCTCGTTGAAGCTATTGGCATCATTGAACAGATTTTTGAGGCAATAGAAAAAGATGCTGAGCAAGGTGGCCAAACATTTCAGGATATCCAGGGCGATGTCTACGAAATGTTGCTCAGCGAGATCGCAACAGCAGGCAAGAATGGCCAGTTCCGCACTCCACGGCATATAATCAAGCTGATCTGTGAGCTCGTTGATCCACAATTGGGCAACCGCATCGGCGACCCCGCCTGCGGAACGGCTGGCTTTCTCTTAGGGGCATATCAATATATCGTCACCCAACAGGATAAAGAAAAGAATAAAAGAAAACCGGACGAAGACGGCTTTATCCGCAGCAGTGTGAGCGGGCAGGTGAATGAGCAGGTAAGAACGATGCTTGAACAAAGCCTGCAAGGTTATGATATCGACGCCACCATGGTGCGCCTGGGTCTCATGAACCTGATGATGCACGGCATCGACAACCCGGAGATAGATTACAAAGACACTTTGAGCAAAAGCTTTACTGATGAGGGGAGCTACCATATCGTCATGGCCAATCCGCCTTTCACTGGCAATATCGACAAAGGCGATATTAACGAAAACCTCAAACTGCCCACCACCAAGACTGAGTTGCTCTTTACCGAACGTATGTTTAATATGCTCAAAATCGGCGGCACCGCAGGCATTATTGTCCCTCAGGGTGTGTTGTTCGGCGCAGGTAAAGCCTTTGTGCAGACCCGAAAAAAGCTGGTGGAGGAGGCCGAACTCAAGGCCGTTATCACCATGCCCAGCGGTGTGTTTAAACCATATGCCGGGGTCAGCACGGCCATCCTCATCTTTACCAAAGGCGGCCAAACCGAGCATGTCTGGTTTTATGACATGCAGAGTGATGGGTACAGCCTGGACGATAAGCGCAACAAGCTCGACGGGTATGGAGACCTGCGGGATATTGTATCCCGCTTCATAGGACGCAATCCGGAAAAGGATATCGACCGGAAAGAGAAATGCTTTTTTGTGCCCAAAGCGAAAATTGTGGAAAATGATTATGATCTGAGTATAAACCGCTATAAGGAAGATGTCTATGAGGAGATTGAGTATGATCCGCCGGGAATCATTCTTGAGAGATTGACGCAACTGGAGGAGGGGATATCCGGCGGGCTTCTTGAGTTGAAGCAGATGGGTATAAAATAATGAACGCCAAAGAGCTGAAATATATTCTCCAGGAGGGTGAAAGCTATCTTGTTGAGTTCAAAGAACGGGTGAACAAATCCCTGGCCCGTGAATTGACGGCGTTTGCCAATGCATCAGGCGGCAGAATATTCCTTGGAGTCAATAATCAGGGAAATGTAAAAGGCATTAAAAATACAAACACGCTTCGTTCTCAAATTCAGGATATTGCATTTAATTGCCAACCTTCCATTACCGTTCATATTACATCCTTTCAAAATGTTGTCATCGTTTCAGTGCCTGAGGGTAAAGATAAACCGTATCAGTGCAGTGACGGCTTTTTTATCCGCATGGGCGCAAATTCCCAGAAAATGGGCCGAGACCAACTCGTTGATTTTTTACAGGCAGAAGGAATACTTCGCTTTGAAGAACAGTATCATTCCCGTTTTGATTTTGCAAAACATTACAATCCTGAGCGATTGAATGCCTTTTTAAGACTTGCCGGCATCAGTAAAGAGCTGGATGATGAACCCATTCTTGAAAACCTGGGCGTAGCCGACCGCCTCAACAAAAAGTTATCAATGAAAAACGCGGGCGTTCTGTTTTTCGCCAAATCCATCGAACTGCTTTGTGAGCAGGCCACCATTACCTGCGGCACCTTTGAGGGAACAGATCGTTTTCAGGTGGTCAACCGCAAGGACTACCAGGAAGACCTGATCACCAATATCAATCTGGCCATGCATTTCATCCGGCAGGAATTGCGGGTCCGCTATGAAATGACCGGCACACCTCGAAGAAAGGAAGTTTATGAAATTCCCCTTGATGCTATTCGGGAAGCCATAGTCAATGCCGTCTCCCACCGGGACTACCTGCAAACCGGATCCCACACGACCGTGGAAATTTTTGACGACCGCATGGAAATCTCAAATCCCGGCGGATTGCCAAAAGGATTGACCGAAAAAGAGTTCGGGAAAAAAGCCGTTCGCAGAAATCAAATTATCGCGTCCCTCTTGCAAAGGGTGGATCTGGTTGAAAACATGGGCACCGGTATCCATAAAATCCGGCGACTACTGAAGGACGCTGGCTGCCCGGAGCCGGAATTTGAGTTTGACAGCTTTTTTACCATTATCTTTAAGCGGGATACCAGCGGGATATTTGACTCACCTGAAGAAGACAGGTCGGGAAAAAGTTCGGTGAAAAGTTCGGTGAAAAGTTCGGTGAAAAGTTCGGTGAAAAGTTCGGTGAAAAGTTCGGTGAAAACAGCGGATAAAATAATAGAACTAATGCGCGAGAATTTGCTTATAACTATTCCTGAACTGGCAAAGACGCTTGGGATAACGACACGCGCTATTGAAAAACAGATTGCCAAGTTACAGAAAAACGGACAATTAAAGCGCATCGGCCCGGCTAAGGGTGGGCGTTGGGAAGTTGTAGGTGAGTAGACGAATTAAGGCGAGGATATGATAAAGTATTTTAAATGTGGTTGTTGGGTTGCCTAAATGAACCGGGAGAAACTTGGTAAATATTGTAAGCTAAGAAATGGGTACGCTTTCAAAAGTAAAGACTTTGTCGAAAGTGGGATACCAATTGTTAGGATTGGTGAAATATCGGATGGAAGTATTAATTTAAAAACTGCCGCCAGAATAGAAGAAAAAGAATCCTATGATAAGTATCTTATTGATAAGGGCGCAATTCTTATTGCAATGTCTGGTGCCACTACAGGGAAAATAGGAAGATTTCTGCATCAAGTCAAAGCCTATCAAAATCAACGCGTAGGCTCTTTTATCCCTGATGAACGGAAACTAAGCAAAGAATATTTGTATTTTTATTTAAAGACAATAGGTAATTTAATCCTGCAAAAAGCTTATGGTGGCGGTCAACCTAACATTTCCCCTCGTGAAATTGAGTCTATTAGAATACCCATCCCCGAAAAGTACGAAGACCAAATCCGCATTGCCACCTTTCTATCCCGTGCCGAGGAGTTGATAGCCAAACGCAAAGAAAGCATCCGCCTGCTGGATGAATTGCTGAAAAGTACTTTTTTGGAGATATTTGGTGACCCCGTGAGGAATGATAAGGGATGGGATGAAGAACCATTGAGCAAGTTTGGCACACTTAACCGTGGAGTTTCTAAGCACAGGCCCCGAAATGCACCTGAATTGCTTGGCGGACCATATCCCTTAATTCAGACCGGTGATGTTGCAAGTGCTGGACTTTATATAAGGTCTTACAATCAAACCTATTCTGAAATAGGGTTAAAGCAAAGCAAATTATGGCCAAAAAGAACTCTTTGTATCACCATAGCTGCCAATATTGCCAAGACAGCTATTCTTGATTTTGATGCCTGTTTTCCTGATAGTGTCGTTGGATTTACTCCCTTTCCTGAAGAATCACATCCAATCTACGTTCATTATTTGTTCAAATTCTTTCAGAGGATTCTAGAAAAAAACGCCCCGCAGGCTGCTCAAAAAAATATTAATCTTCAAATATTAAGAAACTTACCGGTTCCTAAACCCCATATTCGGGAGCAAGATCCATTCGTTAAATTAGTCGAAAAAGTCGACTCTCTCAAAACAAAATAC
>JAJSZT010000068.1 GCA_030272815.1 Deltaproteobacteria bacterium | reverse complement strand
GAGATAAATCCGAATCGTTGGGATAAGGCAAAATACTATGAAACCGAAAGCCCTGATAAAAAGTTCCCGACCCCTGACACCTGTGAACTGCATATTCTTTTTATCGGCTGATAGCATTCTTTTTCCGGGTTTGAAAAATTCTTGATTCTGCTGATTACTCCGGCAGCTTTTATGCCTGAAAAACCCTCAACAGCCTCAATATTTTCGCTTATCATATCCTGTGGGGCAGGCTTTTTTCCAGCATCTATAAAAACTACTCCGAGCGGTTTAATATCCCTTTTATGCAAAGCCTCAATTGTAAGGAGAGTATGGTTGATCGTGCCCAATCCTGTACGAGCAGCAATGATTGGAATTGCGGGAAGCAAAATCTGTGTAATCTGCGGATTAAAAATCTTTACAAAAAAATAACCATGATTTATAAAAACAAGCCATAATTTGGTTTCATTAATTTATTTAAGAGGTTGACATGCAAGATAAAATTACAATCGTTATTGCTACACGAAACAAAGGCAAGAAATCTGAGATCAGTAATCTTTTAAAAGGCTTTCCTGTTGATATCAAAGGGCTGGATGATTTTGGCCCTATACCGCATGTTGAGGAGGATGGAGATACTTTTGATGAAAATGCATACAAAAAAGCCAGTTTTACAGCAAGAGTTCTGGGATTCCCGGCCCTGGCAGATGATTCAGGGCTTTTAGTAGAAGCACTTGAAGGTGCTCCTGGGGTTCTTTCTGCTCGATATGCAGGCGAAAATGCAACAGATGAACAAAGATGTCAAAAGCTTTTACAGGAAATGGAAGGAAAGACCAACCGCAAGGCAGCATTTGAATGCGTAATTTCCATTGCGGTTCCAGCAGGACCCGCCCTGACATATGAAGCTCGCTGCGAAGGGTTGATTGCCGAACAGCGCTCTGGATCAAATGGATTCGGATATGACCCTGTCTTCTATTATCCGCCTTTGAATAAAACTTTCGGCGAATTAACCATGGAAGAAAAAAGCCATGTAAGCCACAGAGGAAAGGCTCTCAGGGAATTCAGGGATGAATTTGACAAGGTTATAATTTGGATCAAACAGCATATGCCTGTTTATGAGAAATTTAGGTGTTAAGAGGAAGGGTGCAGCCTGACAGCCGGAGTTCTATTATAAAAGTAATATGCAGCGGTCGCATGATTGTGACTCTTCTTATGGGCTTTAGCTGCGGCCTGCCGCTTCTTCTGACAATAACTGTCTTGCAGGCGTGGATGAAGGAAGAAGGGGTTGATCTAACTGTGATTGGGCTTATGGCCTTAGTTGGTCTTCCCTATACTCTGAAGTTCCTGTGGGCTCCTTTTCTGGACCGTTACACTCTTCCTTTTCTGGGGCGCAGACGAGGCTGGCTTCTGACAGCCCAGATATTTTTAATTTTTTCTATTGCAGGCCTGGGGCTGACTGATCCCGGGGGTCATCCCTGGATGGTGGCATTTGCTGCATTACTTGTGACCTTTTTTAGTGCATCACAGGATATTGTTGTGGATGCCTACAGAAGAGAAGATCTCCCAGATGAGGAACTGGGACTTGGTTCTTCTCTTTATATAAACGGATACAGGGTAGGAATGTTGCTGGCCTCCGGCGGCGGTCTTATTTTGGCTGATCACGTCAGTTTCTCCACGGTTTATCTGATAATGGCTGCCTGTATGCTTCCCGGCGTTTTAACGACGTTCTTTGCTCCAGAACCCGAGATTGCTGCCGGAACTCCTGAAAACTTAAAAGAAGCGGTTCTATGTCCGTTGATAGATTACTTCAGCCGAAAGGGAGCCTTGTGGATACTGGCCTTCATCCTTTTTTATAAGATAGGCGATACCATGGCAAGCGCCATGACCACGCCGTTCTATCTTGACATAGGCTTTTCAAAAACAGAAATAGGCGCGGTCGTCAAACTATTTGGTTTTTGGGCCACCATAATAGGCAGTTTGATCGGAGGCGTATTAATGCTTCGACAGGGGATTTACCGCAGCCTCTGGATTTTTGGTTTTCTTCAGGCAATATCAACTGCGGGCTTTGCCATTTTGGCACGGATTGGCCACAGTATTTCTGCTTTGTCAGCGGTTATTGCCTTTGAAAACCTGAGCAGCGGGATGGGTACGGCCGCTTATGTTGCATTTATGGCCAGCATAACAAATAAAAAATTTACAGCCACACAATATGCTCTTCTCAGCAGCCTTATGGGTGTTCCAAGGGTACTGGTATCAGCTCCTACCGGTTTTTTTGCCAAAAGTTTTGGCTGGGAAAATTTTTTTATTTTTTGTACCCTTATTGCTATTCCGGGAATGTTGCTTCTGTTAAAATTTGCATCATGGGATTCAAATGATGCCTCAGTAACTTATAAATAATGCTATTTTACAAAAATTTACTTGCGGAAGCGGGCACTTAAATTTAAGAACGTCTGAAACTCGCGCATAAATGAGCCTATTGCCTGCTTCCACAGGTTGTTGACAACTTACTTTTTGAGTTTTTAACCTTTTGATCTTAAAGATAAATAAGTGTTTGTATATGAACGAAGACAAAGAACTTGAACGATCAGTTGAACTATACAAAAACCTGAACAGACAGAGAAAAAAAATTCTTTCTCTACCTGCTGAGAAGGCTTTAGATAGTATCCTGGATTCACCGCAGCCGGCAGCTATTGTTCATTCATTTCCGGAAGAAGATTTTTATTTTTTGATAAACGACATAGGGATAGAAGATTCTCTTCAGCTTTTGTCTCTTGCCTCTGACAAACAGTGGGAATACATTCTTGATATAGAAGTGTGGGAAAAGGACAGAATCAGCATAAACAATGTTACGAAATGGCTTGACCTGTTTATTAAGGCTGATTCGCAGCGTTTCGTAAGGTGGTTTTTAAATAAACAAACTGATTTTATTGAATTTTATCTTTTCAAGAACATCGAGGTAAAGATCAGGGAACACGACCAGGATCCGTCAATTTTTGGTGATGACTTTTTCACGCTTGATGATGTTTTTTACATAAGATTTGTTGATTTACCTTTAGGCGCTGAATCTGACAGCAATTTTATAAAAACTCGCAATGAATTTCTGTCTAAATTTATAGACAGGCTTTCAGGCTATGATCACAACATTTATCAGAATGTTTTGCTGGAGGCTTTTAGTATTATACCATCTGAATATGAAGAAGAGGCTTTTAGATTGCGGAATGTCAGACTTGCTGAAAAAGGTTTCCTGCCGTTTGATGAAGCAATAGGAATATATCAGCCTTTAAAACCAGAAAATTTAAGCAGACAGAGCGCAAAATTTATTACAGAGAGTTCTGAGGAGAGGTTGTATATTCCCGTTCCTCATTATTCAACAGGAATGCTCAAGGAAGACAACCTTCTTACAGACTCTTTAAAAAAGATAGAGAAAGATGATGTTTTGCAGCAGATTCAGGTCGAGCTGGCAGGTCTGGCAAATCAGATAATAGTTGCTGACCAAAAAGTAATTAAGAATAAAAAGGAGTTAGGCGATCTAGTTAAAAAAACCTGTGGATATATAAGTATCGGGCTGAAACGATTGACGGAAGAAGGCAGTGACCTCGACGAAAATCGTGCTGTTGCATTGATACAGAGGTTTCCGCTTTCCCAGATTTTCAGGGTGGGATACGGGCTTGTCCTCGAGCTTAAATGGCGGGCTGAAAAATGGCGCAAAATTAGCTGGTTTGAAAAAAACAGACTGCCTCTAAGCTTTTGGGGAGAGGGGTGGATAGGTGTTCTGGGCGGGCTGTTGATAAAGAGGCCGCTTTATTATGACAATTACAAGACAGGCTTACTGTATAGGGAATTTTATTCTATTGAAGATATTAAATATACTGAAAAAGTATTAAATGAAATTATAGCTTTTGACAGACTTCTTTCTCACATGGCAGTAAATCTCGTCCCCCCTTATAGTGGTTCACTTACCTATAAAAATTTAGTGTTGACTCTATGGGCAAGACATCATCTTGGTCTTTCAGATGTTCTTATCCCGCTTAATATTGATGAATTTAAGATATTTTTTGATAATCTCTGGGAATCTGGCGAAAAGCCACGCAAAACAAACATATTAATGAAAGAATCTTTTTTAAAATGGCTTTCAGAAAAAACAGGTCTTGACCCTTATGATATTAGCAGGGAACTTGGGCAAACAATGGAAAATCTTTTCAGCGAGATTGAAAGCGAATATGGTTCGGTTTCAAAAAAAGATCTAAATTCAAAATACATACATCTTTTTATAACAAAGTAACTTTACTTATTAGTCAAAGTATGGTAAATTAAAATAATTTAATTATTTAAAGAAGTTGTCTGTCATTTTAATAGCGTAATACTCTAAACTAGTCAAAAGTTATGAGTCAAAGTTCATAGTTCATAATTATCAGAACGAAAGGATATGGGAAGTGGAAATTATTGTATTATTGAAGCAGGTTCCGGCTACTGAATCATTTATCGGGATTGCCGATGACGGAGTGTCCATAAAAACTGAAGATGTCAAGTGGGTCATTAACCCCTACGATGAATTTGCGGTTGAAGAAGCTCTTCGTATAAAGGAAGCTCATGGAGGCACCGTTACGATTATTTCTGCGGGTCCGGAAAGATCGGTTGAGGCAATAAAAACCGCTTTGGCAATGGGAGCAGACAAGGGGATGCTGATAAAAAATCCGGCAGCAGATAACTGTGATGGACTGGGCATTGCACGCATTCTTGCGGCAGCCCTGAAAAATATAAAGTTTGATCTTATTATTGCCGGCCAGCGAGCTGTTGATGATGATAATTTTCAAGTCGGCACAGCTTTAGCGGAATTTTTAAGTATCCCAAATATTTCTCTTGTTATAAAAGAAGAAATAGCTGACGAAAAAATCAGATGTTACCGGACTGTCGAAGGAGGAACCGTAGTGCTTGAGGCTCCATTGCCGGCTCTTTTTACAACGCAGAAAGGACTGAACGAACCGCGTTATGCTTCTCTTCCGGGAATCATGAAGGCAAAAAGAAAGCCCCTGGATATTAAGTCTCTTTTAGATATAGGGATTGATGCTTCAGAAATCGGTGAACCAAAGGCAAAGGTTTTGGCGATGAAACTTCCTCCTGAGAGAGAGGGGGGAAGAATTATTAAAGGAGATTCTTCCCGGTCAATTGCTGCAGAACTTGTCAATGCTCTTCATGAGGAGGCAAAGGTTATTTAAACCAAAAATAGCCATTAGCTGTTAGCTCTTAGCTGAATCTGTTATCTGTTTGATTTTTTAAGCTAAAAGCTAATCGCTAACAGCTAATCGCTTAATGTTAAATTAGGAGATGAATATGTCAAATGGAGTAATTGCGATAACAGAACAATCAGAAGGCGTTTTCCGAAAGGTTACCTACGAGGCTTTAAGTGAGGGTAAACGTTTAGCTGAAAATCTGGGTTGTAATCTTACAGCCGTCGTTCTGGGATCAGGCATAAAAAATATTTCTGATGAACCCTGCAAGTATGGTGCAGACAAAATAATTGTTGTCGATAATCAGGCTTTAAGTGAATATATGACAGATGCACATACTAATGTAGTCGCCGATATTGTAAACAAAGAAAATCCATCTGTACTGATTCTGGGAGCATCTTCTCAAGGTAAGGACTTATCGGCACGTCTATCCGCTCGTCTTAATGCTCCGCTGGCAATGGATTGTGTAGAGGTCCGTGTTGAGAATGGAAATATTATTGCTACACGCCCGATATACGGAGGAAAAATCCTGGCTGATCTGGCACTAGAGGGAAAGCCGCAGATTGTTGCTGTTCGGCCGAATGCAATGAGCATTGTTGAATCTTCCGGAGCCGGAGAAATAGAGAAACTCGATATAGATGTGGGTAAAACCGATCTGATATTCGTTGAAAAACAATTGGATACAGGCAAGGTTGAGCTTACAGAAGCGGATGTAGTTGTATCGGGCGGCAGAGGAATGGGAGGAGCTGATTTTTCTGTGATAGAAAAATTGGCGGAATTGCTGGGTGGTGCTGTGGGTGCGTCGCGATCTGTAGTTGATGAGGGATGGCGAGCTGCTTCAGACCAGGTTGGACAAACAGGCAAAGTTGTTTCACCCAATCTTTATATTGCCTGTGGAATATCCGGGGCCATACAGCATCTCGCAGGCATGTCCACATCAAAAGTTATTGTTGCTGTAAACAAGGATGCTGAAGCGCCTATATTTTCAAAGGCTGACTTTGGTATTGTCGGCGATTTATTTGAATATATTCCTTTAATTACAGAGGAGATAAAAAAAATAAAAAATGGTTGAGCTGTTATCTTTTATCCCGTCGTGTTTTAAATGAAACTGCATTTGGCAAGTTTAGGTTGCGCAAAAAATCTTATTGATAGCGAGGTTATGCTTGGATGTCTTGTTAACGCAGGTTGGGTAATTACAGATGATCCTGCTGAAGCAAAAATAATTATTGTTAATACCTGTAGCTTTATTAAACCGGCAGTCAATGAATCAATAGATACCATCCTTGAGCTGGCAAAGTTTAAGGAAACCGGAACTTGCCGACGCCTTGTCGTTACAGGATGCCTTCCCGAACGTTTCAGAGAAGAAATAGTACATGCCCTGCCGGAGGTTGATATCTTTCTGGGTACAGGTGCTTTTGATAGAATTGTCCAGGCGGTCAATGGTTCTTCAGATCTTTCAAAATGTCTTCTCCCTGATCCCAATTTATTAACAATGCAGGGTAAAGAAGCGCACAGGATTCGAAGTTCATCCCATATCGCCTATATCAAAATTGCGGAAGGATGCAGCAGGCATTGTACATATTGTATTATTCCCAGGCTGCGGGGGAAATACAAAAGCCGCAATCATGAAGATATTATCGCTGAAGCGCGTTCGCTTGTTCTGTCTGGCGTAAAAGAACTGATAATTGTTGCCCAGGATACAACGAGCTATGGTAAAGATCTAAATATGTCCGTTGATTTAAGCGGACTGCTTGAAAGTATTTCAGATATATCTGATGATGTGTGGATAAGGCTTATGTATGGACATCCGGAAAGCATAGATGAATCAATTATAAAAACTATTGCGACATACGATAATATTTGCACTTATTTTGACATTCCGGTACAGCATGTCAGCAGTTCTGTTTTAAAAAGAATGCATCGAAAATATACACGTGATGACTTATACAGGTTGTTTGAAAAGATCAGAGAAATAGCACCTGATTGTGCACTGAGAACAACAGCTATAGTGGGCTTTCCTGGAGAAACAGACAAGGACTTTCAACAGTTGTTTGATTTTGTAGAAGATATTTGTTTCGATCATCTAGGCGTTTTTTTATATTCTGATTCCGAAGATCTACAATCTCACAGACTTTCCCACCATGTTCCGCAAAACACAGCAAAGAAAAGACATGACCGGCTAATGTCTCGCCAGGCAGATATATCTTTGAAAAATAACCTTAAATACATAGGAAGGGTTCTGAAAGTTCTGGTGGAAGAGAAATCAGAAGACAATCTATTTATCGGCCGAACATATTTTCAGGCTCCGGAAGTAGATGGAATTACATACATTAATTCAAATCAGTTGCAGCCGGACAGATTTGCCGGCATAAAGATTACAGATGCTTTTGAATATGATCTGGCAGGAAAAACAGTATGAGCGACCTGAAAAATAAAATAGTTTTCATGGCAAGTGAAGATCTTGCGAAAATTGAACAGGCACTTAAACAGAATTTAAGTCCGTATCTTGATCTGGTTGCAGAAGTGGCAAGTCATATATTATTTTCAGGAGGCAAGAGATTAAGGCCCCTGCTGACGATTCTTTCGGCAAGAATTTGTGGTTATAAAGGAGAAATGGATAAAACGTATTCCACAATTTTTGAATATTTACATGTCGCCACCTTGCTGCATGATGATCTTGTTGATGGAGCGACTCTGCGGCGAGGGAAGCCTGTAGCGCATTCAATATGGGGGAATCCTATTGCAGTTCTGACGGGAGATTTCCTTTTAGCGCGTTCACTCTCAATTGCGGCTGAAACGGGGCTTCCCAAAGTAATTAAAATTATTACAAAAATTACCGAGGACATGTCCCAGGGGGAAATACACCAGTTAATTAGAATGGGAAATTTAGACCTGACTGAAGATGAGTATATGGAGATAATCCGGCGCAAGACCGCTGTACTCATGCAGGGAGCATGTTGGACAGGCGCCCTCATTGCAACCGCTTCGGAAAGAGAGGAAAAAGCCCTTTCAGAATACGGCTTTAATCTGGGGATTGCTTTTCAGATGGCGGATGATTTGCTTGACTATACATCTGATACAAGCATCCTTGGGAAAGAGATCGGAACAGACCTGAAAGAAGGAAAAGTCACACTTCCTGTAATATATTCTTTAAAAGAAGTTAATTCTGAAGATAGGATTATTATGGAAAAAATAATTACTGATAAAAATTTTTCTTTTAATGATTTTAAAATATTGATAGAATTATTAAAAAAATGCGGAGGGCTTGAATATACAAAAAGACTTGCATCAAAATATATTGAAAAGGCAAAAAACTCTATTCTATTCTTTGAATCTTCTGAAACAAAAGAGTTACTTTTAAATATAGCAGATTATGCTCTGATTCGTAAGGCTTAATATATGTATTTTTTTTCATTGATTAAAAAATCGTTTCTTATAATTTTTATACTTGCAGTTGCTGTAACATTATCAGCTATTGTTAGTGCTGAGGAAGATGCTTCGGAAAAAATTATTGAGGTAATAGGAACAGGTACAATTTATGGCGATGATGTTGCAAAAGCAAGGGATCGGGCGATTAAAAACAGCCTGGTTTCTGCGGTTGATCTCACTGTTGCAAATATTTTGCCCCTTGAGTCGATGATACAGAATTTTGAAACATTAAATGAAATTCTCTATGATAACACTTCAGAATTTGTTGAATATTACAAAGTTCTTACGGAATTAAAATCTGGAAGAACATATAGAGTGCTTGTTCAGGCGACGGTATCAACCTCTGTAATTGAGCAGCAGTTGATGAGCGCAGGCATAAAGGTTTGCAAAAAAAACATGCCTGACATACTTTTTTTTATTGCAGAACAGAATCTTGGTGACATCTCGCCACGTTACTGGTGGTCGAAAGATTTAACTTTTGTTAAAGGTTATACAGAGATTGCCGTGACCGAAAAGATGTTAAAAAATGGGTTCTCTGTAATTGATCAAAAGAGTTTAGTAATAAATGAAGAATTTGAAACTTTAAAAGACAAAGCTGATCTTAGCAATCAGGATGCTGTGAGCCTGGGAGCTGTTTTACAGGCAGATGTGGTAATAGTAGGAAATTCTAAAGCAGACATAACTCCAAACACTATGGGAGGAGATATAAAATCATTTAAAGGCACCGTGCTTGCCCGTGCCTTAAGAACAGATACAGGCGAAGAAATTGCTTCTACCACCCAGACAGCGGTATCAGTTAATAAAGATAATATTGCCGGCGGAAGGGATGCTCTTTCTAATGCAGGATATCTTGCAGGCAGCGACCTGGCTTCACAGATAGTCATGAAATGGCATGAAGATGTTAAAAAGAGCATTACAACTCTTGTGATCATTGTTGAGGGCACTAGAACTTTATCAAACTTTGTCATTTTTCGCACTGAATTGAACGAAATACCTGGTGTTGATTCACTACATACAAGTGAAATGAAAGCTGATGAGGCAGCCATAGTTGTAACTTTTCAGGGAAACGCCAAGGAACTTGCAGATGCCTTGATGTTGATGACTTTTGAATCGTTTGGTATAAATATTTACGAAATTTCTCAGGATCATTTAAGAATCAAACTTGTTTCGAGCTAAAATAAATTGACCATAAACATTCCTAATAGTTTAACTCTTATCAGAATACTGCTAACTCCTCTTTTTGTTATTTTTCTGCTGAAAAATTTATTATCATTTGCTCTTTTGGCCTTTACCATAGCTGCTATAAGCGACGCTTTAGACGGGCTTTTTGCAAGATATTTTAACCAGCATACTGTGTTAGGGGCTTACCTTGATCCTATAGCAGATAAGCTCCTTTTAACTTCGGCTTTTGTAAGCCTGGCAATTCTTAAAATAGTACCAGGCTGGCTGACAGTTATTGTAATAAGTCGTGATATTTTGATATTGTTAGGAGTTGCTATTTTTGCAATGGCTAATATTAATTTTGATGTAAGGCCGAGTATTGCCAGTAAATGTACTACCGTTGCCCAGCTTTCCACAGTCTTTATAGTCCTTCTCAATCCAAAGTTCCCCGATTTTTATATGATTCAATTGTCATTATACTGGCTCACGGCCGGGCTTACAATAATATCAGGCCTTCATTATATATACATAGGCATGAATATTATTCAGGAGGCTTCAGGAAATAGTCAGGTGCAAAAATAATTGTAACGGTTCACGGTTTGAAACTTGAAATTGGAAAGTAAAAATTGGGAAGAGATGAAACGAGTTTACGAGTTGGATGTCTACAAACTGGCAGAAGAGTTATCAGATATGGTCTGGCAGGACTTTGATAAAAAGCATAAAGGCCAAATTTCCAATTTCTATTTTCTATTTTCTAATTTCAATGTTCCGTGAACGCTTACAAATAATTCAATAGGCGGGGATCAGCTTTCAAAAGAATTCTGGAGGCTAATATGTCAAAAAAGGTGAGAGCTCATGCAATAATAAGCGGCAGAGTTCAAGGAGTTTTTTTTAGAATGGAAACAAAACGCGCGGCAGATAGCTGCGAGGTTTTGGGATGGGTAAGAAACAGAAGAGATGGGACAGTTGAAGCCGTTTTTGAAGGTAATGAAGAGAATGTAAACTCAATTCTTGGATGGTGCAAGGACGGCCCGCGCCTTGCTGATGTTAAAAAAGTGGATGTGAAATTGGAAGACTATAAAGGTGACTATTATGAGTTTGAACTCAGATACTAAGGGCGGTTTTTTTCGGGGCCGCTTGGGTCCGCGCAATATGAACTCCGAGGACTTGATCGTCTTTCATTAATCATTCACCTGCCTTGTCTCTCCGGGAGGCAATATGGATTGAATGAGTTCCTGATATTCATCTATCCAATTCATTCGTTTGTAAATATACGCGAGACAGAGCAGTGTGTTTGTGTCATCCGGATAAAATTTGATGTAGGCTTTGATAACATCTATGGCTTTGTTCCATTCCCCCTGTTCCTGATAATGTTTTGATAAAAGCTGTGTGCCCCATGGTTGCCGGAACTTCGGCGGAATGCGTTTCAGGAGATCGCATGCCGCTGTGTTGTCACCGATCTGTAAGAATGAATAGGATAACAGGATCTGATATTTTGGAAGCGGCCACTTGTGAACCATATTATCAAGCACCTCATTGGCCTTTTCGTAGTCCTTACTCACGTAAAGATAAAAAGATGCAAGTCTGAACAGATTTTCTTCCGTGGGATTCCGTCCGGCCGACTCTTGCAATGCCTCTTCATAAACAGCCTGATCTAGATGATATGCGCACGACACCATACTTTCCAGATAGGTCATATCCTTTGTCCCGCTGTAAACCCTTTTGTAAAAATCATACGCAGTGCGATAATCTTTTTCTATTTCAAATATCTGCGCCAGTTTTACAAGATATTCGTTATTAGACGGCTCTATCTTATTGAGCCTGAAAAAGAGTTTTTTCGCCGATTGATATTCATGATCATCTAAATATATATATGCCAGTTTGCGCAAGATTTCCGGATCTGATGGTTCTGCAATCCCTCTTTTAAACCATTTTTTTTGTAAAACCAGATCATTCTGCCAGTACGAAATCTCTATGGCCTTCTTCAGGTCCTCTGATGACAGCTTGCCCTTGCGCCATCTTTTTTCATATATCTTCAAGGCATCAGAATACCTTTTGTTCCAGACAAGAAAACTGGCCACAAAGTCTTCGTCGCCCATATTCCCGGCAATTCTTATAACCCTTTCCTGATTCTCCCTGTTATCGGGATCTTCACGCCAAAAACCCATGGACACGTTGAACGTGCTGTCTATCAGTCCTTTGTCCTTCCATTCAAGCGATAATGCATCCGAGCCTCTTTCAAACCACTTCTTTCGCAGGGTTTGGTCATTCTGCGACCATGCAACTTCCATTGCCACCTTCAGGCTATCTGCCGACAGTTCCCCCTTGCGCCACCTTTCTTCATACATCTTCAGGGCATCGGAAAATCTTCGGTTCTGCACAAGGAATTTGACCACAAAGTCTTGTTTGCCCATATTCCCCGCAATCCTTATGACCCTTTCCTGATTCTTTCTGTTATCAGGTTTATCACGCCAGAGGTGGAGAGATGCGTTGAGGACGTCATCCAGCAGTTTTTTATCTTTGCAGCCGAGGGCATAAAGGGCTTCAACAGTATCTATTACCGACTCAAAATTGCCATTTTCCCAATAGATATAGACAAGTTGAGTGAGGAGCTTTTTGCTTTCGTCGCTTCCCTTATCCTCAATTGCAGCAAGCCTTTCAATACAGATGGATTCCGCCTTTATGTTAAACGCCCTGGCCTTTTTTTCATCCCCGGTTTTTTTATAAAGCCTGGCCAGGGAAAGAAAATCATCAAGAGTCTTCGGTGTTATCCGCGAAGCTATCTGTATGGCCGTTTCTTCATCCCCCAAGGCCACACAGACTCTGAAAAGTTCTCTTGTCAGTTTCGCGTCGGCAATAACATCTACGGCTCGCTCAAGCCACTTCTTCCTTTGCTGAATGTCATCTGTCCACCTTGAGACGGTGACGGCCTTCTCCATCTGTTCTTCTGTTAAATCTCCTGAATTATATGCCTGATCATATAGAGTAAGCGCTTCATAAAGTCTCTGGTTTCCCAATAAAAAATCTATCAGAAAATCCCGGTTATCCTTTTTCTTCGCAAAAAAGATAACATCGTCCTGTCTTATTTTGTTTGCCGGGCTAAAACGCCAAAAGCCAAGGGCCGTATCCATTCCATCCTTCATGAGCCCGGGACTTTTATATTCCAGATCCAAAAGACGTTTTACAGTGGCCAGGAACTTATCGTAGTCTCCAATATAACGACAAAGTATGGAAATCCTGACCAATATCTCCCTGTGAAAATACTGATCATTTGTCGCTTTCAGGCTCTTTTCGTATGCCGCTATTGCTTCCTTGTACATGGAAAGCGACTCATAATGATGAGCAATCTTCACGTCTATAGGTTTGAGCAAATAGCCGCTCACTGTCATGCCCGCAAGAATGATAAAAAAAGTGGCTTGGAGAATATGCTTTCTTGAATACATTTATTGAAGATCCTCCCTGGCCCATTTCCATGAGATACCAAGGCGTTTTGCCTTTTTTTTGAACTCAAGCTTCTTGTCTTCAGACATTGGGGCATAATCCACGGCAAGAATCATTTTTTTGTCTCTTCTCAACATCTCCACTTTGTCAAGCAGCCACTCAGTGTTCGTGTCCATGTCCATGTCCGTCCTTTCAGTCCAGCCCAAGTCCTCCTTTTTATAAAAAAGAGACTCTATAAATACGCCGCAGATGTCGTTCTTTATGTCATCATAGATGCCGAACCCCCTGTTTATAATCATATTTCCAGGAATGCTCTTCTTTATCATTCGAATAAGGCTTACGCCTTTGCTATGGATAAGCTCTCGCTTTTCGGGCAGTAGATTCCCAAGGATTTCCACATTATCCGCAGTATCCACAAAGACGTTTTCAAATCCCTTTGACCGCAAAAACTCAATTTCCTTTTTTATTACATCCTCCCATTCAGGAGATGAGATATCCACGAGAAATGCCGTCCAGTCCGCAACCTTCCGCACAATAGCTTGCGGAGGAAGGGAGGAAAGATGACCGGAGTTCATCTCGATTTCACAAAGGGAGATATACGCAAACGCGCGAGATATATCCCCTTTTACTTGCGCATATGGAGATATGATATAGATATCATCATTCTTGTTGATCTCCACAAATGGAAGATATGTGATTTCAAATCCTACCAAAAGAGGCATCATGATGAGTCCGAGATTAAAAAACCTGAACGGCCTTTTTAAAAATACCATACTCAAGCCTGCCAAGCTTTGAATTCAAAACAATCAAAGAGAGAGCTGAGGAAACCATACACGTTATCATGAAGCCCAAACCGTAGTATTTCCAGCCAAGTTTTATGGAAACAACTGTGCACACAATATTCAAAATAAAAAAAACAAGTGCCAGCCATAAAATGGAATCATAATCATCAAGATATTGTATCAAAAGAATACAGAAAAACCAGAAGGCAAAAAATATAGTTCCTATCATAAGATAATGGAATACAAATGGATTTGTCCATGGAAGGGGAATAATAGCTGTGGATACGAAGAAAAGCACCACCATAACAACACCGCCGTGCACGAGTAAAATGCGCAGCATAATATGCCTTACAGAATGAATAATATTCACCTTTTCCATGGATAATTCCCGAAAAGGAAAATTGTTTAACAGCTTGAATATGAATAATCGGAAAGGATTTCTAATCTCCTTTTTTAAGCCCCTATATACTATGAACGACGCTATCATCATCAGGCTGATAGCCACAAAAAATGGGAAGTCGTATTGAGGCGAATACCGGAAAAAGGGATCAACAATGGATTTGCCCGCGGTTTTCGAATACCAGAAGATAGGCTTATCTATCCAGAAACCCAAGTTGACTAAAAATAAGGCCAGTCCCGGCTTATACGCGTTGGGGCGCATAAAAACCCCCCAATCCATTCTTACCGATTCCCGCAGATAGAGCTTCAGGATAAAGGCATATCCGCCTACAATGGGGATGGTAATGCCTGCAATAAAAATAAGAATAAGCCCCTGGACATCGCTTGTGCCTGTGAGCAAAAGAAGACCGATGCTTATGCCCATGCCTGTCAGAAACAGCCAAAAGGTAAGACGATCCTTATCAAGGGAATTTATTACACTGACGATGCACCACAGGAGTGATAGAAGACTTGTAAGGACAACAAAGGTTATTTTGTAATCGGCAGTGACTGAAGACAAAGAAAAGATGACAACAGATGAGATGCACATGGAAAAAGACCCCATAATGACAGATGATGCTATCAGGGCGTTGAAAATGGAATCAGTCCTTCTGAAAAAAAGTTCGTCTGCCAAAAAACGGTTGAGCACAGTATATACAGGAGATGAAATGATTAAAGAGAGACCCGTTGCATAGGTAATCACAAGAAAAAACAGCGTGGAGAACTTGCCGGTGGCAAGATAGACCAACAACCCCATCACAGCCAGGCAGGAAATGGTCAGGAACCAGGGTCCGACCGCCTGGCTTGCCTGCTCGGTTTCCGTCATGAGAAAACGGGCAAGGTGTGGCCGTTTAATGTGCTTCTTCAGCAAGAATGAGATCCCCGCCATTGAATTCCTCCTGATATATATTAAAATACTGCTTGATAATTAGGTCTTCCCTGTAAAGCCGCTCTATCCTCTTTATCCCGTTTTCCCCGAAATCGCTTGCCAGTTTCCTGTCCTCGAGTATCTTCACGGTAGCCGCGGCAATTGCCTGCACATCCCTTATTCTTGCTACAATTCCTGCAGGGCCTATGCCGTCGTCGTCAAGGCCATATACAAGCTCGTTACATGCGCCCACATTCGTAGTCACCACGGGAATTCCGCAGGCCATGGCCTCCATCACCACAAGAGGCATTGCCTCTTTGATGCTCGTCAAAACAAGGACATCCATCTTCTTGTAATAATCAAGGACATCCGCTATTCCGGTAAAGGTAATGGTGTCATTCAATCCAAGCATGTCAAGGAGTTCAGTGCATTCCGTGTAATACTCCGGCTGGTTATCGGTCGGCCCGATAATCCATGCCTCCACTTTTTGATACTCCTTTTTGACTATTGCCATTACCTGCAGGAATGTCTTGATATCTTTTACATTATCCACCCTTCCCACAAAGCCGACCATCCTGGGGTCTTTTGTGCAACGGCTGCACCTTGCCTCTTTAAAACGAGCGACTTCGATTCCATTCGGCACGACCATGATCTTCTCCGCCCTGGCCCCATATTCGACTTCAAGGTACTTATTCCCCTGATAGAGTGTGATGATCCGGTCGCAGGAATTGTATTGCCATCGGCATATGGTCGAAAAGAAATCGATCCACATCTCTTTGAGGTAAGGGTCGTCCAGCCAGCCGGCCTTCAAGAGTTCCATCTCTCTTTCCTGAAGGTATATTCCATGTTCGGTGATAATCGATTTTTTCCCGTCAATGGCCGATTTCAGGCATGCCAGCATGCCGGCATATCCCGTACCCGGCGAGTGATAGATCTTTGAGGATGGGAGCTTTTGATAGAGGGAAAGTAATCGAAAAAGGATGAGATGAATACTGCGGTGAGCATAGAAATACTTCAAAAATCCCGCACCCTCCCTCCTCTTCTCATAGACCTTTGTAAGAAGGGCAAATGCGGCTTCATCCTCAAGAAAACTCCTGAAAATTCCAGGAGTTTCATTGTTGACAAGATCCCTTATCAGGGAAATACTCCCTTCAGAAAGGACCCCTTTCCTCCAATCCTTCATGAGCTGATAGAGGCTGTCGGAGATGTCCTGCCATTTTTTCCGCGAGAGCTTCGCAGGGGGATGTTTTTCTATTTCATTATAGTCAAACAAGACAAATTCCCGGTACAACACGACGTTATCGGGAAAGCTGTATTTCCGTTCCTCATGCTTTTTTTCCTCGGGGATCAATGCCACTATGGAAAATGTAAACTCCTTCATTTTTTCCATGAGCCATTGAAGCCAGGAAGAAACTCCGCCGGTAACATACGGATAGCTGCCTTCTACAACCAGGCAGATGTCTGAAGCCTTTTCCATGTGTGTGCCGCCTCTTTGACTTTGTCGGGGATATATGCGCCTTCAGTCGTTTCAATAGTTTCGTAAATGCGATTAAACAGATCAAGCTCCCCATGCGCCAGCGCGAGCTCAAACTCGTAAGGGATCCACTTTTGCAATAGATAATCCCCTTTTCCCTGTACTGCCTTATAGATATTTCTTGCCTTTGCAGCCTCTCCCGCCTCGAGAAAGTACCTCACGCTCAAGAGGGCATTTTCTTCGGAATCTTCCTGCTCAAAAGCACGAACTGCCCAATGGCAGGCCTTTCCCTGATAAAATGGCTTCATGATGGAATCACACAGATCAAGGTAAGGGATTTCGTGGTAGAGATTTGCAAGCCTGTGCATGGTCCGGGCATCCGTGTTCTCTGCGCTCTCCACAGTATTGATATCTGCAAGGATCTGATCGAGTTTTTTTGTAAGGATATCAATGGCCATAAGGACGATATTTTCACGAAAAGCAAGTCTTATGATATTTCGCAGAATTACCGCTTTCATGACCGTCCATTCCATCTCATCAATTCTCGAGATCAGCCTTAATGCCTGATCCGCATTCATTCCGCGAAGAAGAAAGGCCTCCAATGCAGGAATTGCCCGGCCTTCGTATCTCTTTTTCAGTACCGCAAGTATATCCTTGTCCACTCTGTCAAACAGCTCAACCCGTACAGGATATAAAGGATACAGGCGAAAAAACAGAACGATAAACAGAGAAACAACCGGCCCTGCCAAAGGGATAACGGCGAGAAAGACCAGAAACTTCATCAATGCCTCGGAGATCATTGTCTTACCAAGGGAATTATCGTGCTTTATCAATCCGTTGACTATCAGGTAAACGATCAGGATTGAGAGCCCGTAAGCAGACAGAAAAGAGAGTAGATCAGGCAAATCCGAGATTCCATTGATGAGGAAAAAATAGACTGTAACCTCCGTAATGCACCAGCAGCACAATAGTAATAAAGAGAATATGTTATAGATCATTAGTGACCCGTCTTGTCCGTGGCTTCAATTACAAATTGTGGCGCCACAACTTTTAATCTGTCAATGATGATAGGGAGGTTGCTTTCATTGGTCATGGACAAAAAAATGAGGATTTCTCCCTCGTCAAGCATGAACATATCATCATAGATTCTCAGGCCGGAGGATATTTTCCTCATATCCGCTTCGCTCATGGCCCCCTTTATCCGCAAAAGGGCAAATGGAAGCCTGTGTTTTTCGTGGCTGGATATGGTTTCATCGAGAACTTTTCGAGCAACAGACGGCTGATATACAGTAACGGAAGCAAATGCGCTTAGATGTTGAAGTTTTTCTCTGTAAAGACGTTTTTCCAGCAGATATCTTGTCCAAAAGGCTGTTAGCTTCAAAAGGCCTACAAGTTTCTCAGACATATTGATAAATCTGATTTCTTCGATCAGCAGGATATATATGAATTCGTTTGAAACAGAGAAAATCGGAACAGCCATAATAAGGCGCTGATCTATTTTCTTGGGGATAATTATCTCCCTCTCCTGCATCAAAACCCGCATAATTTCCGGCATCTCCTTACTCTTCCATTTCATATTTTCAGGCAGAGATGTAGCGCCAAAGGATGCGACCCTTTCGATGCCCACTTTCATATCCGGTTTGTAAAAGGCCGATTTTTCCACATGACAGTACGTGTAAAGAATATGAAGTATTTCGTTAAGAAATGTCTCGTGATCTTCAATAAACCCTATTCTTCGAATGGCCTGATACACAATCCGGGGAGATTCCACTTCAGTCAAGACCTGCTCAAGCACATCCTGCAATCCTCTGTCTTTTTCAGACAGTTCAATGAGAAGTCTGTCCATGCGTTGTTGCATAACCGCATTAGCAAGGCTGGTCCGGGTTATCTTCTGCTCAATGGCAGTTCTTGCGATGCCTGTCAGGACAACACCGGTAACAAAAAAACAGGCTTCCACATAATGCAGGGAGAGGAAGACAAGCACATCGCCTTTTACGGCCAAAGAGATGATCACACTGGTGCCGATGGCAGCAGCGGCAATACCGTTTATGCCGTAATAGAGCGCAAAAATAAGGCTCAAAAATGAAACCAACAAGTACACAAGGCCTTCGGAGATTATGCCCTGATA
>JAJSZT010000067.1 GCA_030272815.1 Deltaproteobacteria bacterium | reverse complement strand
CTTCTGCAACCTTTGGATTCAACTGGGGTTCAGCAAACACAGCCCGAATATCATGCTTTATTATAAGAGAAACGATTTTCTTTATACTTCTCGGCGTAGGGTTTCTTCCGGGAGTAGCTTCAATCACACCAACAGATTCAAGTTTATATTGTCTTGCAAAGTAATCCCATGCAGGGTGAAAGCAAACATATTTTCTAATTTTGAATTTTTCAACTGTCGAACTTATCAGGCAATGGAGTTCATCCAATTTATCTAAATACGCTAAGCCATTGTGCTCATAGTATTTTATATGCTTGTTATCAATCTTACAAAGTACAGAAATAATTTTATTAACCATCAATTTTGCTATGTTCGGATCAAGCCATATATGAGGATTGGCAAAGCCCGACTCTGTATCTGAAATATCTTCGTCACCATGATGGTGGTCAAAGTCATCATGATGATGTTTTGATAACTTTATCAGAGAAATTCCTTCGGATAATTTCACTGTATGTAGCTGATTTTTTGACAATCTGACAAATTTTCCTGCCCATAATTCAAGGCCGGCTCCAATCATAAAAAAAACACGTGCCTCGGAAATCTTTTTTAACAGACTTGGTTTTGGTTCATATGTGTGAGGACTTGCGCCAGGAGGAATAACAGTAGTCACATCAACATACATACCCCCAACCTGTTTTACCATGTCGGCAACCGGAAAAATGCTGGCAACCACCGGAATTTTTTCCCCAAAGCAGTTAGTGGCCTGCAACTGAATAGCGGAAAAAACCAATATAAACAAAACCAAGATACGCAATGTTTTTATTTTCATAGAATTTATTTCTCCTCAAATATACCTTTCGAGGTGTATATCCCTAATCAATTACAAGAACTGCGGCTCCCCTGATCCTGCCGCCTTTCAATCTCGCTAAAGCTTCGTTTGCCTCAGCAAGCGGAAATGTTTCGACTTCGGTACGTACAGGCACCTTAGGTGCCAATTCCAGGAATTGCTCGCCATCGCGGCGTGTCAGGTTTGCCACCGAGCATATACTGCGCTCTCCCCACAATATATTGTAAGGAAAGGAAGGAATATCGCTCATATGGATCCCAGCGCAAACTACTGTTCCGCCTTTAGCAAGGGCGCTCAGGGATAGAGGAACAAGCTCGCCTGCAGGAGCAAAAATTATGGCTGCATCGAGTGAATGTGGTGGCTTCACAGTGGAATCACCTGCCCATTCCGCACCAAGGTCAAGTGCAAACTGCTGGCCCTCATTATCGCCGGGACGGGTAAAAGCATAAATTTTCTGGCCTCTGTATTTTGCGACCTGGGCAACAATGTGTGCTGCGGCACCAAAGCCATAGATACCTAAGTGCTCTGCATCACCTGCCATAACGAGCGAACGATAACCTATCAAGCCGGCACATAATAATGGAGCAGCCTCTGCATCAGAATAAAAATCCGGAATATAAAAACAAAATCTCTGATCTGCTTTTGTGTATTCTGCATAACCTCCGTCAATGGTATATCCGGTAAAACCTGCTGAACCGCAAAGATTTTCCTTTCCGGAACAACAATATTTACATTTGCCGCAGGTATAACCAAGCCACGGCACTCCAACCCTGTCGCCAATGGAAAATAGTTCTACCTTTAATCCTTTTTTAACCACCGTTCCAATGATTTCATGACCCATAACAAGTGGAAGCTTAGGTCTGTTTAGTTCCCCATCTATAATGTGCAGATCGGTTCTGCATACACCACATGCATTTATGCGAATTAACAACTGCTCAGAGCCCGGTTCAGGCATAGCAATATCTAATTGACGAAGCGGGCGATTAGGCTCGCTTAAAACCATAGCACGCATGAAGTTTCTCCATTAGTAACAGTTCACCGTGAACGTTGAACTGTTACCTCTCACAAAAATTAATCCAGCGATTAGGATCTGAACGACAAACTCTGTAGTTTTTGCCGTCACTGGTAGTTGCCGAGTATTCCTCCGCAACTGAATTTTTGTCCAATTCTTTATCTTTAAAAATATTTCTCAGATGCAATGATATATTATCTGTTGAGTATTCAAGGAGTTGAATCATCAGTTTTTGAGAAAACCACCTGCTTTCTTAACATCTCCGATCTCACATATCCCCCAAATAAAATGTTCGGAAGCACTCGCGACCACCAAATGTCACAGACCAAACAATAAACACAACTATTTAATATTAAAGAACTTTCTTTGATCTTCGAATCTGTTTTATTGTTTTTTATTGTTTTTTATTGTTTTTTATTGTTTTTTAGTTGTGCCCGCTCATATCGACTATTCTTTCCACTCAACACCCACATAGGATACCTTCGTGAGCCGATATTACGAATCACGCATAAGGAGCGTGAAAGCTCAGAAATCAAGTTATGTATTTTTGCCTTTTTCTGCCCCTCTGTTAAGATCTCCGGCAGTTTATTCATGAGTAGTTTATCAATATCTTCTCTGCTGGCTGGACCGTATTCTCGAACTAACTCCAAGATCATGTCTTGATAATACTTTTTGTCCAATCCTCTGTTGAGGATGTGCTTGGCCTTGTCGCCTGTGGCGGCGGCAATTCGGGAAGAAACAAACAGGTTCGGGTACCGGCCTTCAACTACCCTCAATTTTTTGAGAATTTTATGCTCACTTTGAGAGATACGCACCCGCTTCTGAACCTTGTCGAGAAAAATCACTGTCCAGAGATCAAGATCGGTTCTTTCCATGAGAAGACGGGTGTATCTTTCATCAAGAACCTCCCCTCGGATTTTTACGATCACACGGTTAGGCTTGGTCAAGTCATAGTCAGGCAAAGGGAAAGAACGTTTCATCTGAGTTTGGAACATTTTTTTAATGCCGCCACCCTGTGTGTCAATCATATTGAGATTAACCATGGCTTCAGCCAGATACGGATTGCGGTACACTTCGGGCGGCGCATCCTGCCTGATCACTGTTTCGACGTTGCCCGGAAGGAAGCTTCCTACGTTCGTAAGAATCAGTGCTGACGGGGTTTCCACCAGATTTATCCGCCCATGAAGGCTGTAATCCTGATGAGCAATGCAATTGTGTAATGCTTCACGGATCACCCAGTGATCATATTGAGATATTTCCATTGGAAAAAGAGTGCCGCTGGGCAAATGTCGATAAGTAAGATTGCGCACTTTATTAAACGCTTGATCCACGGTCACAAGGAAGGGAGGGCCAAAATGTTCGTAGTCCTTCTCCTGGTTCTTGTCGTCTTTCAATATCCAGGAAATCTTCGCCACAGATGGCGTAATTAAAGATGCTGACTCAGGTTTTCCCAGCAAGAGAATAGCCGCATTGGTAATCCTCCCCTGAATGGATAATTTCACCTTGTTCATGAAGTGTATATCATTCCAACTATCCACTTCTTTTGCTTTGTCCGGAAGCTTCGTCTTATACTCTGTTCGTGCTTTTCGGAGAGCTTTGGTGTCCAAATCGTCTATAGAGGCTCTTTCACAAATTTGGGCAGACCAGTCATGTCGATTTCTTCGACTCCATATCTCTCTTTCCTTTTCCGGGTGCTTGAAAAGCTCGGTCTTGCTCGAACCAATGCGGATATAGGCCGTTCCGTAAAAGGCAACTGGCCTATCAATTGCTGCATTGACTTCGAAAACTACAACATACTTGTCGCTGTATGGAAATCGATGCACATCAAAACCGACATTCGGCTGTAATCCTGTCGCAAGCCAAATTTGCAAGGCCTGGTTTCCCTTGCCTTTTTTCTTTGCCGGGTTAAACCGTGTTCCCTTGACTTCGTGCGTCTTATCCTCAATGCCAAAAATCAGATATCCTTTTGGTTTACACTGTAAACACGCTGAGTTGGATAGAGCTGAAAGATATTCTCCGAGCAACTGAGGTTCGTAGTGGTTTTCTTTGAATTCCAACCATTCTGTTTCGTGTGGTTCATCCCGAAGTTGGTTCACGAGAAAAACAAGTTGCGTGTGGTCCATTTCCTACGTAATCTCCTTTTCTACGATGCGCCATTTTATAACTCCTTTTTCTCCCGGTGGTCGTCTCCATAAAAATCTCGCATCAGACTTATTCAACGTAGCCAACTACGTCCCATGCTACCTGCTACTCTTGTTTGTAGGGTGTGTTTACGCACCAAAAAATATTCCATTTTGTCCATCAAGGCGTTTTATCATTCATGCATTCGATGATACATATGCCGATGATGCATGGAATGTACCATACCCGCCTTAATCTATCGTGGCGAAAGAATTTTCGTTCAAACGTTAATTTAAGTATCAAACAAAAAATCATAGCCACCGCGGCAAGGGCAAAGGATTGGGAATTGAGGTTTAATGCGCAACTCGCCGCTGCTGTTTATTGAAACTTGAATATCACCTTGGCACGGCTGGGTTCTTTTCTCCAAATGTGTTGCTATCGTTCTGAGCAGCCTGTTAAATTTTGGAGTTAGTTCTTTGTAGCGGTAAGTTGTCAGGTTTTCAATATTTGCGCCGCATTCTCTCGCAAGATTCGTGCAGTATGGATTGATTTCTTTTTCCGACAAAATTTTAAGAACATCTTTATGAGGATGGCTCTTTCCGTTTGCAGAAATGATAGCGATCTTGTCTTTCCGGCCACCGTCAAAAAGATATTCTAATACACGTAGTTGGCAATCATGTTTGGAGCCGTGATGAGGAAGTTTTACTACGCTTCCATTAATATTTATCTGTCCCCGTCTGCAATATCTTTCATGGTCAACCCAATTCTCATATGTTCCGTCGCCGCCTAACACAATCTCTCTTTCTTTGTAGGTAAACTTTAAGGCCAAACTAAGGTCGTTTAGCCGGCTTGAATTTACTATATCCGTACTCCCCTTTTTTATCATTTCAAAATAAGGGCCTTTAATTTTTGCGGGCGGTAATATGACTTCTATAGAAACTTCATCAAAGCCCTCAGGGACTATTCTGTTCAGGTATCCATTTGGTTCATACCAGTTTTTCGAGCCGATATATTTTTGGACATATACAAAAATTGTAACCAACTCTGCAATTTGCCTTTTCAATGTTTGGCTTTCCGTTGAGTTGTGTATTTTTTGATATACGCTGCATAGCTCTTTGATTCGTCCCGGTATATATTTCCCAATAGAAAAACAGTAAAAATGTCCTATTTTTTCTTTGTAGAATTCAATGATAGCCGGCAAACCATTATAGTGGTCAACGTGGGGATGAGTTAATACAACAAAACTAAGTCGTTTAGCGCCTAATTCTTGAAGTTTAATTAAGGCTGGAGGAGAAGAAAGGTTGGCCGGATTGTTGGAATCTATTAGTCCATAAACAAGACCGGCTGGGCTTTTGTATTCGATGATAACCGAATCGCCATGTTCGACGTTTAGGAAGTAAAATGTTAACAATTGGCAAGATGACTTTATTATAGTTCGCTAATAAGTAACTCGAGTTCTTTGTTTCCGCATTCCATTTTTTCTTTTTTTTGGGGTCTGATTTTTACAACAGGTCTTCTCAATCCAGAATGTTCGTCCATGCTTAAGTTGAAGGCCGTGCCTATTTTAACGTCTTGAGGGAAGAATGTTTTTGGAAGCTGAACTATTATTTCCTTGTTTTGCAGGGACAATGCACATTGAAAAGATGTGTCTTCAACTCTAATAATAGTTCCATCAACTTCGTTTTTCTGAGATGTTTTTTGGTGGTGGCTTACCTGTATTGTTTTCTTTTTATTGGTGCATATAACTCGATATTTATTTTTATCTATATCTGTATTGGTGTCTGACTTTAACTTTGGTTCCAGTCTGGAAAATGACGACAAATTATTTTCATCTGTTCTGCGGGGTTTTTCTGGCTCCAAATCTAAATGAACAGCGCTATCGTCAGCTATGTCAAAATTAGTCAAGGTACCGGCTTGCATGTCAATCTCCTATCATATCTTCTATTTTTGACTTGATTATGCTAATTGAATTGTTTGCTCTTGAAATAACAGGTTGTAACCATTTTTGGAAGGAAACAGCTTCTGCAAGAGAAAAATTTTCTTCATAGAAATCTAAATCGGCAATGAAGTTGAATTTCTGGTCTTTGTCGATAGCCGAAGCAGATAATGAGAGATATTGTTTCTTTTGGGCTTCATCTTTATAGTATGGACCACATTTGAAATGAAATTTTGTTTCATCTTCATGGGTTCCATCTAAGGCTATGCCGATATCCTCTATGTTTCCAACATTGGAAGTAAATTCTTGAATAAAATTATTGTTAAGCATTTTTTTTATAGCGAGGGTTACGTTCTCCACACTGTCGCCAATATTATCAAAAAAAATCATTCTAAACCCGCATCTCACAAGATCGGCAATATGGAACTCTTTACGAAGTTTATTCGTGGTTTTTACAAGGTTTATGAGGATGTCATTGTTTTCAAGTTTTTCAATGTCAACTCCCTCAACAGTTTCCATGCCGCTATGGATGCTTATCGGTTCAACTGTGAAATTATATAATTTTTTTTTATCTTTTGAAATATAACGTCCAGTGATTAATCTTTTTTGGCCGTCTTCTAATAAATCAGGAAAAAAGGATTCGTCTCCTTTTTTTAGGTCACTTAGAAAACGAAGAATTTTTCCAGGAGAATCTATAATGTCAAAATTCGCTTTGAAATCTAAGCGGAAGATAAAGCGACAAATAGGCATCGTAATATTCCAGTTTTGCTACAACTCCATAAATTTTATTAATAAAATTAAAATAGGATACCATTTTTCAACTAAATCACCAACAAAAACTTGATTATTTAATAGTTTTACATATTTTGAGCAAACTGTCAATCAAGGATATGAATAAATTCCCCTCATCATTCAACTGCAAACGCTTTTCTTAAAAGTCTATCCAAAACATTCGGCTTTGTTTCGTCTGCCTATTCCGGCCGCAGGTTGAACTTATTCAGCGGAAGTCTATAGTGTCGAGGTTTGCACTACGCAGGTTTTGCCTCCAGACGTTTCCGCGCCGATTCAACCGCTTTGTGAAGTTTCTACTCCAGCAGTTCACGTTTCGGTAGTTCAGTCATGTTCGGCACATCTCAGCATAGAAATCGCGTTGAAGATCATCTTTGAGCGGTAGAATCGCGACAAAATGGCTCCAGCTCAATTGTCGTGACATTGTCACAATTCCCAAAAAAACTACAACCCTAAATATGCTTTTCTTACATTTTCATTTGAAAGAAGATTTTCTGCGGAATCTGAAAGAGTTATACGTCCGTTCTCCATAACATAGCCCCTGTGAGCTGCTTTCAGCGCAAGATTTGCATTCTGTTCCACAAGAAAAACAGTTGTCTGGTTTTCGATATTTATCTTTTTTATGATCTCAAATATCTGCCTTACAATAAGAGGGGCTAGTCCCAAAGACGGTTCATCCAGCAACAAAAGCACCGGCCTTGCCATTATTGCCCTTGAAATGGCAAGCATTTGCCGTTCGCCTCCGCTTAAAGTTCCCCCAAACTGATTCCTCCTTTGACTAAGAATCGGAAAAAGGTCAAAAATATATTCCATATCTTTTTTTATATTTTTTCTGTCTGTCCTTAAAAAAGCTCCCATGTCCAGATTTTCCAAAACCGTTAAATATGGAAAAATTCTCCGTCCCTCTGGAACCTGGCTGATTCCAAGCGAAACGATCCTGTCCGGTCTCATATTATGAATAGTTTTACCCATAAAAGTGATTTCGCCTGAACGCGATGGAACTAAACCCGAGATCGTCATTAAAGTTGTTGTTTTGCCAGCCCCGTTTGCACCTATAAGAGTTATAATTTCTCCTCTGGAAATCTCAATATTTAGATTCTTCAGCACCTGAATATTTCCATAGAATGAGTTTACATTCTTTAGCCTAAGCATCTATATCCTCTCCAAGGTAGGCCTTTATCACAACAGGATTATTAATAATATCACTGGGGGTTCCCTGTGCGATTTTTCTTCCGTAATCCATAACAAATATCCTGTCGGACAGACTCATGACCAGTTTCATGTCATGCTCAATCATCAATATGGAAACATTGTCTTCATCTCGCAGTCTGGTTATCAGTTCGTCAAGTTCCCTGGTTTCCCGGGGATTCATGCCGGCGGCCGGTTCATCCAGAAGAAGCAGGAAAGGTTCGGTAGCCATTGCTCTTGCTATTTCAAGGCGCCTTTGTGCTCCATAAGGAAGATTTTTTGCAAACTCGTTGACAAGGTGCGAAATGCCAGTCTTTTTTAAAATGTTGTAGCTGAAATCAACCACATCCTTTTCTTCTTTAATTGTTGATCTTCCTCTTAATATAGCGCCCACAATACCCGAAGAAGTACGGCAATGACGTCCAATCATAACATTCTCAAGAACAGTCATATTAGAAAACAGACGGATATTTTGAAAAGTACGGGCCATACCTTTTTTTGTAACACGATTTGGTTTTAACCCATTTATTTTCTTACGTTTTTTTCCTGGAGGTGAAATCAGTATTTCTCCTTCAGTTGGATTGTATATTCCGGTTATACAGTTAAAAAAAGTTGTTTTGCCTGCCCCGTTCGGGCCAATAATAGCTGCTATTTCTCCTTCAACCACATTCAGATCAAGGTGGTCCAGAGCCCGCAAACCGCCAAAATCCATGCTTAAATCTTTAACTTCCAGAATGGTATTCATGATCCTATTCATTAAATTTATAAGTGCGGCGTATGTTGGCAATTATACCCTGGGGTCGGAAAACCATCATAATAACCATTATGGCTCCGAAAAGCAGCATTCTGTAGTCGGAAAAAGCTCTGAGATATTCGGGCAGAAGGATCAGGATTAACGCTCCGATAATTACGCCTAAAATCGAACCCATGCCTCCCAGGACTACGATTGAAAGTATCATGGCCGATTCAAGGAAGGTAAAACTTGCGGGATTAATAAAAGTAGTTTTGGCGGCAAATATTACACCAACCATTCCTGCCCATGTTGCACCAAGTGCAAAGGCCCTCAGCTTTGTCCTGGTTTTGTCAATTCCCATAGCCTGGCATGCTGTTTCGTCCTCTCTCAAAGCTATCCAGGCCCTGCCTATTCTTGAATTCTGCAGCCTGTTAACTACAATGATCGTAAATATGACAAGGCCGATCATAAGAAAATAAAGATATATGCTTGCGGTCTGAAGGGAGAATTGGATACCAAAAAAACCCGGCCTGTCAATATTGGCAATGCCGCTTGGGCCAAAAGAGAATTCATTCCAGTTTTCCAATACAAGCCTGATTATTTCTCCAAACCCAAGGGTAACAATGGCAAGATAGTCACCTTGCAGGCGCAGCACCGGGAAACCAAGGAGTACACCAAAAATAAAGCCTAAAACAGCTCCTATGGGGAGTACCGACCAGAAACCAAGACCAAAATGGTAGTTCAGTAATGCATAGCTATAAGCTCCTACAGCATAAAAGGCAACATACCCAAGGTCGAGCAACCCTGCAAGACCCACCACGATGTTAAGGCCCAGGCCAAGGACAATATACATTAAAGCGGTTGTCATTATACTGGTCTGATACATGGAAAAAATAAAAGGAAAAGCGACCGCGATAATAGTTAAGCCTGTCACTAAAGGAATATAGAATCTGCGTTCTTCCAATATCCTCTGAATCAAAAAAGTTTTGCCTGATTCACCGGTTTCAGCTCGTTTTTCCCCTGCTTCCTTTTTTTTCAGCATATAACGCCAGACAAAGGAGAGCAAAAAACTGCCGATTCCTACAACAAGCATGTTCTTCCAGCGCCATTCAACAAATTTCTCTATAGGATTGACACGGATTACCATTATAGGAAATGTCAAAAACATAAACCAGAGAGAAACAAGAAATGATTTCTTTATTTCTTGAGCTTTAATCATTAGTTAGATCCAATGTATTTCTTGAGCTGTGTAGCAAATGGCCTGCAACACAGCGGATGCGGTGAAATCGGCACTTGCAGGGTTTAGGTTACACTTTTCGAGCTGTAACTCGCCCGAGAATGCCCGCCGGTTTGAATATAAGAATCAGTACAAGCAATCCAAAAGCAAAAACATCTTCATAATCGCTTGAAACGTAACCTGTTGCAAAACTTTCTGTCAGCCCGAGAACAAGTGCGCCTAAAACAGCGCCGGGGATACTGCCTATTCCGCCAAGCACGGCAGCAGTAAATGCTTTTATTCCTGCGACAAAACCAATATAAAAATTTATCTGACCAACATGGGAGGCTATCAGGACTCCACCCAGCGCTGCTAATGCTGAACCGATAACAAATGTTATAGAAATTACACGGTTAACATTTACTCCAACAAGCATGGCCATATTCCTGTCCTGAGCTGTTGCGCGCATAGCCTTTCCCGTCCTGGTAAACTTGATCAGAAAAGTCAGTAAAATCATAGCTGTCGAGGTAGTAATCAGAATGACTATCTCCGGTGAACTGATAATATGCCGGTATGGCTTTATAAATTCAAATTCAGGAATAAGGTTCGGGAAGGGAAGAAAGTCGGATGTTTGTGCCAACAGCACGTAATTTTGAAGAAAAATTGACATGCCAATAGCGCTGATAAGGGGTGAAAGACGCGAAGCACGGCGAAGTGGCATGTAAGCTATCTTTTCAACGGTATAGCCATAAGCCGAAGAATATATCACTGCCGCTAAAGACGCCAGCACAATTACTGCAATCTCGTTAAAACCCAGCAGGGTCAGAACACTTGTAAAAATAAGGGCGGTAAATGCCCCTATCATATAAATTTCACCATGGGCAAAATTGATCAACTGAATAATGCCGTACACCATGGTATAGCCCAGGGCAATAAGAGCATATATACTCCCTCGAGTCAGCCCTCCAAGAATAAGTTCAAGAAAATATTCCATTTAGACAAATTTACTTCGTAACGGTTTACGGTTGTCGGTTCACGGTTGTCGGTTCACGGTTGTCGGTTTGGAGTTAATACTATTTCACTTCAACATAAACTCCGTTGTGTACCTGATACATACAGAACCCTACACCGATTGCATCGCCATGTTCATCAAAACTAATTTTGCCAAGCGGCGTATCAACATATTCGGTTCTAAGAGCTTTTGATACAGCATCATAATTTGTAGAGCCTGCCTTTTGAATCGCATTCAGCAAACATAGAGAAGCCGAATAAGCATTAAGAAAAAAAGCGCCCGGTTCTGATCCGTAAGTATTTTTGTGAGCCTCAATTGCAGCAATGGCCATTGGATTATTGGACGTATCAAGCGGCCCGGTAGCATATACTCCTTCTGCATATTCTCCTGCAACTTTTATAAACGTATTATCTTTAACGCCATCGTCTGAAATAAATACGGTTTCCATGCCTTTTTTCCGCATCTGACCGATTATTTTTGATGCTTCAGGATGATATCCGCCGAATATAACTGCTTCTGCTCCTGAATGCTTTATTTTCTGAACAACAGCAGAATAGTCAACAGCGCCTGGAGTAACTCCTTCGTACAATACCAATTCTGCTTTATCTGAAGCTTTCAAATATTTTTTCGCAAACTCAGCAAGACCCTTTCCATAGTCGCCCTTGTCATGGAGAACAGCTATTTTTTTAACCTTTAAAATATCTATTGCAAAATCAACTTCAAGTCTTGCCTGTACATCATCGGAAGCAATTGTACGAAAAAAATTAGGATAGTCACCGCTCTGTGTAAGCGCAGGATTGGTGCAAGAGGGAGACATGATAATAATCTTTGAGTCCTTATAAATACCAAGAGCGGCCTTTGTGGCGCCGCTGCATATATGACCTAAAACAACGTCGACGTCCTCCGTAACCAGCTTGGTGGCTGTATTGGTGGCTATTTCCGGTTTGCAGACATCGTCTTCAATCAACAACTCAACCCTTCTCCCGAGAATGCCGCCCTTTGCATTAATATCTCGAACCACTATCTCTGCCGCTCTTACAGAAGGAACACCGTAAGATGCCAGATCTCCGCTGTGCGCTCCTGCAACACCAAGCTTGATCGTTTCAGCCGATTTATGGGGAGCATCAGCAGTCTTTTCAGATTCACCGCATGAGATAAGAAAGAATCCGTACAAAATAACTACAGCTAAGGAAATAAGCTGTTTCCTAAAACCACTCTTCATAATAAGTTACCCTTCAACCTAAGTTGAGCAATTTTTTACTCGACCTGCACCGATCTCTTGCGCATCAAGGGCTTGCGAAAAGTCTCAACATATCCATTGGTATGCCTCCGATTTTCGTAAACCTTGCTGCATCAAGATCTCGGCACATTTCTTCGCAAAAAATTGCTCAACTTAGGTTCAATTAATTTTCAATAAATACAGTTAACTATAAAACATAGACCGATAAAAACCAAATTTTTTATAATAATATGACCGTATTGAGTCAAGATAAAAGAATTTATAAATTTATTTCAAAAATCCTTGCCGTTTCTTTAATATGTTTATAATAAAATACTCAAGTTTTGCACCAAAACAAATTGTAAGGAGTTAATGCTTATTTTGAAAAGAATAGGAATAGTTGTAAAGGCGGATGCAAAGGCCGGAAAAAAGGCCGATGAACTTGAAAACTGGCTGCTGTCAAAAGGCATGGATGTTGTAAGGAAAGAAACTTCTCCTCCTCGAAAATTTTCGATTCCAGGCGAATCTTCTGCGCCACCGGATCTTTCTTGTATTTTCGTTCTGGGTGGTGATGGAACTTTTTTAAACGCTGTCTGCTGGATAGGAGAGCAAGACATCCCCATCCTCGGCGTAAAGTTTGGCGAAGTAGGTTTCCTGGCGGAAATTACAGAAGAAAGCCTGTTTGCTGTGGCTGAATCCATTTTGAATGAAGATTTTACCATAAAGCCCAGGATGCGCCTTCTTGTAACGGTTTTTAGAGAAGGAAAGGAAATCGCCCGCGAAACTGTCCTGAACGATATGGTTATTAACAGGGGGGCTTTTGCCAGGCTGGCACATATAAAAACATATATAGATGATAGCTATTTGACCACTTATAGCGCCGACGGTCTTATCGTGGCAACTCCAACCGGTTCTACAGCCTATTCGCTTGCTGCCGGAGGGCCTATTATACATCCTGATGTAAAAGGAATAATAATGACACCTATTTGCCCCTTTACTCTAACAATACGACCTTTAATAGTTCCTGAATCAGTATCCATAAAAATCATGCTTGAAGAAAAGTCGTCAGATGTTATGCTTACTTTTGACGGCCAGGCGGGTCTCGAAATAAATGAGAAAGATACTATTATCGTGAAAAAAGGGCTCCATCCTATCAATATGATAACCATGGAGGACAGACCCTATTTTGATGTTTTAAAGACTAAATTAAGGTGGAGTGGCGGTCGTGTTTAGGGTTCGCTCAAAAATAAATTTCTGATTAATTAATCCGTCAATTAGATCTTCAGCCGTATGTAATTCATTGGCTGAATTAAATTGGGACTCCAACTCTTGTAATATGGTGTTATGCCTGGATACAGACTTCCCGATTGTTTCATAATTTACAGGAGGCCTGGAATAAAGCTGGTCTTCAAAAAAATAATTCGTTAGTCCCGAAGATGATCGTCGCCTGAAAGGCCAATTAATCTTTAAATCTAAAAGCTTTCTAACAGCCTCAAGAGTATTTTTATTCTTTAATATGTCGTTTTTTGTTAATGGCCGGTTAAGGCAATTTTCCACTTCTTCAAAAATCGTGTTTAATAATTTTGTTTCAGTAATTACAAGTCCGTACGCATACCAGTTACTTGCCGTTTCACGGACTATTTCTTTGAAAGCTGCTGGGAGATGGTGGTATGTTGGACAGAAGTAAACCCTGCATGCCATGCCTCCGTAAAAACTTAGCCCCCTGAAATCTATACCTTTGTTTTCGTCAAGCAGGGGATGTAACAGACATCCCACGCGTGAAAGCTCTTTCCCTACCAGACCAATATAAGGGCAATGATGAAATTCGGGAAAGGGCCTTTCCTGGGGTTCTCTATCTTCGACTTCTTTTTTGAAGGCGAGTATGGTGTCCATATTTCGATTAATGCGTGAGAAAGTATCGGTGCGCCATGTAAGAATTTCCATCATAGATTCGTACGATGGATCGGCAACATTATATAAACCGCAGCATGCTCCACAGGAAATTTCTTCATTTACCTGACAAAGATAAATCCCGCCCGGTACCTGGTTGTCATTAGTGTTAAGGGGCATTAATTAATCTTCTTTTGAAGGCCGTCATGGTTTTTTGAGAATTATTAACTGCCATAGCTTCCGGTAATAGTGCAAACTTGACAGCAGGAGCGCTCCACCTATAGTCGTATAGACAATTGCCAGGTAGTGTTTGGGAATAGGGGAATGCCGCAAAATGATTCCAAGTGCAATCATAACGGCAATGATAAGATAACTTTTCCATGCCTGAAAAGCGAAAATACATCCTTTTTCAGGGAGCAGACAGATACGGTCAATATTTTTTCGAGCGATTCCGGAAAATCCAAAGCGATATGCCGCCAATGACAAAATGATTCCAAATAGCCCCAATGGTAAAGCAGTCAGCCAATCAACCCCTTTAAGCCAGTAATAAGCCATGCTGCAAAGCATCACACCCACTGTGCTCCACAGCAGACCGGCAAAAGCAATAAGCAAATATTTGGGAACAGCCGGTTTTATCCTTTTAAAAAACATCAAAATTTCTGATTAACAGCCCTACTACAGGCATGGGCGAAGTCTTCGGGATAATGCCCGATAATCCAGCGAGATAGCCACTGGCTGTAAGTCCCTGGCGATTTAGGATGACGTGGAATAAAAGTGTACATAAGCCGCTGGTCATTGTCCGGATTATCAAACCTCTTGGATGTTTCGTAACAAATCATCATTTCTACACCCAATTTCTCCAGCATCCTTACAGTTGTCAAAATAGCCATGTCCAGAGATTTCCTCAGTGTAGAATTCGCCTCAAGAATATTGCCGCAATTTGCTGTGGCCATAATCTGTACTTCTCCTTGAGAGCGTTGGGCTTTGGGTACAAAAGCTATGATGTTTTCGTCCTGATAGAAAATAAGGCTTTTTGCCTTGTCTTTTCTACCATCCATTCTCCTGTTATTTTTTATGGCATTAATGTATGTTTCAAAGAAGTTCTTACCGGTACTATTTCTAAACTGGCGGCAGAAGAGAGATACTTCATCTCCTTGAGTATAGGTTGGAAAGAAATTATAGCTTTTATCATTTTTCCCATTGATAAAACCAGGGGTATATTTGGGCACTATGGCAAATTGCTGGTGTATTTGCTGGTGAGAGGCATTGAGGCGGTATCCTGAAGGAGATAGATCAAATCCGAAATTCCATCCCCACATTGATGCATTAAAGGGCAAATTAGTTTTATCTTCTTCATTATCCTTTGTGGTTTCGAGAAGATGTATCCGTAAAGACTCCAGCTCCTCTTCTGTGAGAGTACGTTTTTTTGCGGGAATGGAAATGCCCAGACTTTGGGCGAGCTGTGTGTAAACTCTCTGGTAGTATAAATGCCTGAGACCAATCAAATCCTCTTTCTTAAGTGCACCGATTTTATACCTGATGGAATCATGTGCCATGTTTGCTGCATAATGTCCCCATGGGATATAGCTGTTTCCTCTCAGATATTCCCAGATGTGAGTGCCGGAAGACTTTTTATACTCTCCCACAATTTTATTAGGGCCCTGAATGCCTGGGATAAGTACCATTGCCTGCTTATAAGTATCAGGTAAAAAAGGATTGTTGGATACGATTTCAAACAGATGGTGATTTTTAATTGCCTGTCGAATTTCTCCATTTTTTGTCTTTTCATATTGAATACCAGCGGGCTCTCCATGGGAATCAAACTCAAACAAGCACGATTTCCTGGCTAACTCTGTAAGCAGATCTGCGTCTGTGGACGTTCTGCCCAATGATATAGTCAGCGGGTCATTGTCTTCGAACTCATTTATACCGGCTTTTAATTTCGAAGATTTGTGTTTGTTAATAATTTCGAAAGGATTCGCATTTTCTATTTTTTTATCAGCGCTTGACTTTAATATAAAAGTTGCACCCATAAAAGGAAAGGAGTTGGAGATTTCGAATACCCAGTCTGCGTTATCAATTGTTACATCATTTGCAGGAAAGTTAATTTTGTTCTCAACAGCGGTTTTGCCGTTAATATGTCCAAGAGTTGTAATGTGATCTCTTTCCCTGAGATTGACAACTGTGTAATCGGGCTTGTGAATGCCGTAAACAAATTCACCAGAAGTTGATACGCAGGTCCTTACAGACAATTTATTCATGCATTTTCCTCATTGTTTACAATTTTCAGTGAAACTCCGTGCCCTTCCGTGGTGAATTATTTCAGAAATCGGGAAGTTTTTGCCTCTATTAAATAAAAAACACATCTGAGTTTTAATTGTCAAGAATGTATATTTTTAAAAAACCGTTACGAGTTTGTAAATTTATGATGATAGAAGCTTTAGAACTTTATTCAAAGCAGATTTTTCATTACTGGCTTTAATGTGGGCCACCTTTCTGCCCAGAGCCCCCCAGATTTCCGGATCAGTGGTTTTATAAAAAACAATTGCCGGCACCCCAAGAATTCCTGCGAGATGACTTGCGCCGGAGTCATTTCCAATATAGAGTGATGCATCGGCAAGCAGGTTGGCCAGTCTTTCAACATTTTCCGGCCATTCTACCCATCTGCCTGTAAAATTCTCATGCATGATGGTTGTTTTTTCTGCAGGTCCTGCGATAAACCCTGTCTTTTTATATCCAAATCGTTGCAATTCATCAGCAAGAGCAAGATAAAATCGGGGCGAATAGTTTTTGGCAGGGCTTCCGCTTCCAGGATGAATCAGAGCATAATTACCTTTTTTTGTCCTTGGAGGAAAACAATCAGAAAGGTTTTTAGGAATATTAACAGGAAAATGTGATTGCATGGATTGACAGTGATAAAGTGCTACATGTATCCGCCTGGCAGGAAATGGGGCAATTGATACAACCGGCAGCGAAGCATATTTTTTTAGAAGATTAACGACATCCAGTCCGGATGACAGCCAGAGTATGGCTCCGCTTGGATGGCCTATTTCCGGAGGAATTGTTTTTCCATTGAATAGATCAAGCAATTTTGAAGAATCCATGTCTATGAATGAATCAAGCAGGCCGAGATTAATGGCTAAACGCATATATTCCGGGCGGCCAATACCTTTAAAAAGATAATTCGGCAAAATTTTTCGTAAACAAAGAATAGCGGGCCATGTAAGTATAAAATCACCGAGGGCTCCGCGGTGGCAAATTAAGAATGTTTTCATATTAGAGGAGTTTACCATACAGGCGGCAGGTGTTTTCAAAAACCGTCTCAATTACTTCCGTCCGATCAGAGTCAAAAATGGGATCGCAAAGATGGGAGTGTGTATCTACAATTTTATAGTTGTTCATCTGCTCACTTTTTATGCGATCTGATATAGCTTTCCAGAGCTTCCTTTGACACCAGCCAGTTGCGTTTTAATTTAAATGCCGGGATTGACCCTCGCCTTGCCAGGATATTCAAATAATCCTTTGAATAAGGAGACAAGTTCATAATGAGCCATGGCCGCCTGGATAACAGGATGTTTTCCTTGATTGGCAAGCCATGTTACGGCAAATTGTTCCATAAGTTCCTGAACAAGCAAAGGGTCGGGGGGTATGACTCGATCCGCTGATTCTTACCTGGATATCCCGGTAACGCCCGGCATAATCATTGTCGATTTCTTTCAGTATCAGGGAATGAATCTCTTTTATATTTCTTTCTGTTATCTCATGAGACGCTGATGCCAGCTCCTCTACAAAAATGATTGCCTCTTTATGATTAATAGCTTCCAGATGTTCTTTTAATGATTTTTTCCCAATGGTTAAACCATCTTCGAGAACCAGAAGGGTTTCTTTTAAGGTGAGCGTGTTTCCTTCAATTGCATTTGAATTGTAAGTCCATTCAATGATAAGATTATGACGCAGCCGTGATAGAACGACATCAGGAAAAGGCCGGTGCGAATTTATAATATTTTTTCCAAAATCAATACGGTCGAGGAGTTTATTTATACGATCGGATAACATAATTAAAATTTTATCAGATCATATTGTGATGTCAAGCAACAAGCACATATCCCAGCAATTCTCGGTGAAAGATCAACATTCTCCCCCCATAAAGTTTAATAGATATTATATAAATATCGCAACTGATTGTGATTAAGACTGAATGTTTGATATATAGCAGATATCTTTAACAGCAAGGGTAAGCTGCCGCCAACATTGCGGAGCAAACAACTTTAGAATAGTACTGACCTTTTTGCAGGGCACGGCCTTTGAAAAATCGCCGCGCTGTTGGCGGTCAGCTTGTTTTTCCTACAAACTTGCCTTTGCCTATAAATTTTCCTTCTTCCAGTGCCCAATGTGTTGGCTTAGCAGCGATGGAGCTGCTTGGGGTCCATCGTATACTGAAACCAATGGTGGCTGCTTGGAATTGTCTGATTATTAGAACGTAACGCTTGTGGCGATTTCTCTCCGATCCTGCTTGTACGGCTCTTACATGTAAGTGGCGAACTCAGGTTCGAGCAAAGTCCTTAGAATGTCACATCTGGCGACGATACCACATAGCCTTCCGTTGTCTGTAATGGGTATACGAATGACGTCCTTTTCGCTCATAATTTTCGTGAGTTCGACAATGGGGGTATCTTTGTCAGCAGTGATGGGGTCTTTGGCCATAATTTCATCAGCCGTGGTTTTTATCAAATCCTTGCCGTCCATGACCGCCTGTAGGAGGTCGATTTCTGTAATAATACCTATAACTCTACCTTCCTCGTCTGTCACAGGCATACCACTGTAAAGTCCCGAGAGAACCTGTAGAGTTACATCCCTGGCGGATGCGTGTGGTTTTGCGGAAACGACTGGTCTTACCATTACATCTGATGCCTTTAAGTCTTTCATGTGCAGTACTCCTTTTTTTGTGATAGTATATAATGATTAGCGTTATTAATCCAATGGTTGTAAGATTGGTTTACTTCCGAATCACCC
>JAJSZT010000066.1 GCA_030272815.1 Deltaproteobacteria bacterium | reverse complement strand
ATCAGATGACTGATAAAAGGGGAAACTACGATTGGGCGGAAAAACGCGCCGCAATGGTACAGCAACTGCGCGCGTACGGTAGTGAGGATGAGCGGGTGCTAAAAGCTATGAGCACTGTCCGGCGTCACAAATTCATCCCTGAAGAATATCTCGGTGTTGCCCCACCTTATGTAAAGCTTGGTGTCGTGTCTTGAACAGTGAAGAGCAAGTACTGATTTTTATTAAAAAAAGTAAAGATAAGGGCTGTTGAGATATGAATTCTTTAATGGCCTTTTTTGGCTTGCGATGGAATGCAGAGAAAAAAGGAGTCCTCATGTTGCGAGGTTGGGTTATTTTGTGAAAATTCAAAGTTTAACTTGAGCTTTTCACAAAAATATTAATTCAGGACTGAAGAAGAGTGTCTCGCATCTTGATCAGCGCATTAGTTGATATCTGTTTATGCAGATGCTATTGAAGAAACATGCGGCATACAGCCATAAAATTATAAATTTCTAAAATATATTGAAATGATTATAAAATATGACACTTCAGTATGCAAAAACAATTCGTGAGGGATGAAGGTTAAATAGATATGATCCGATTAATCCATGTCTCGAAGTCGTTTGACGGAGGCCGCTCCTATGCAGTCAAGGATCTCTCTTTTCAGGTAAATGACGGAGAGATCTTAGTCCTTCTTGGATCATCCGGTTGCGGTAAAACGACCACCCTCAAGATGGTCAATCGTCTTATCGAACCTACTGAGGGCATTATTGAGGTTAACGGAAAAAATGTTATGGAACAGGCTCCGGTAGCCTTGCGCCGGCGAATAGGTTACGTCTTCCAGGGAATAGGGCTCTTTCCGCATATGACTATTGAAAAAAATGTGGCGCTGATACCTAGTCTCATGGGCTGGCCTCTGCAAAAGATACAGGAGCGTGTGCGGGAACTTCTGGAGCTGGTGGACCTTCCACCAGAGGATTATGCCAAACGGTTTCCGGATGAACTTTCTGGAGGGCAACAGCAAAGAGTGGGGTTGGCCCGGGCTTTAGCTGCGGATCCAGCCTATTTACTCATGGATGAGCCTTTAGGCGCTCTTGATGCTCTGACTCGTGACATCCTCCAGCAAAAGTTATTGGACATTAAAAAGCAGCTAAAAAAAACCATTATATTTGTAACTCATGATATTTTCGAGGCGCTTCTTATAGGTGACCGCATAGCCATCCTCCATAAAGGGCATCTACAGCAGATTGGAACAAAAGAAGAGGTTCTATCTGCACCGGCCACGGAATTCGTACACGATCTCTTCGCCAAACCAGCCCGACAATTAGCCGACTTTAAGGACATTCTGTGATGAGTTTAGAATCTCTGACTACTTATATTGTCAATCGTCTCCCAGAACTCTGGCTACGTACGGGTGAACACATCATGCTGACCGGTTTTTCCACCGGGACAGCCATACTAATTGGAATACCTTTAGGAATCATTATATTCAGAAACGCATGGCTGCGAGCCCCTGTTATGGCTGTAATTGGTATCCTTCAGACCATCCCTAGCCTGGCCATGCTGGTCTTTCTGCTGGCTTTACTTCAAAAGATTGGTGCCCTGCCGGCCCTCATTGCCTTAACACTCTATGCCCTGCTTCCTATTGTTCGTAACACCCTGACCGGCCTGAAGGGAGTATCTCCTCAGGTAATAGAAGCAGCCACTGGAATCGGTATGACGAAATACCAACGGCTCAAGTTGGTCAGAATACCCCTGGCAGCATCAGTTATAATAGCTGGTATCAGAACCGCAGCCGTGGTAGGTGTAGGCATCGCAACCCTTTCAGCTTTCATTGGTGCTGGCGGCCTTGGTCAGTTCATTAATCGCGGTCTTGCTCTTTATGATACCAAGCTAATCCTTCTGGGCGCTGTTCCAACAGCTTTACTCGCCCTAATTGTAGACTTTTCAATCGGGGCATTTGAGTGGGGATTTCGACCGGAAAGAAAAAAGGACAAAAAAGGCTTAGTAAAGAGCCTTGTAAGGCCCCTGGCACTCATGATGCCTCTACTGCTGATCATGACGGCGGGTATACTTTCCTATTTTACAAGACCTCTATCCGGAATTCAAACAGAAGCAGTATCTAAGACCTCGACCAGAACCATTCGGATCGCCACTAAGAATTTTACCGAGCAGCTTATCCTGGGAGAAATAATGGCTCAATTGATCGAAGCACGAACTGATTTATTTGTGGAACGTTATTTTAACCTCGGAGGTACCATGATTTGTCATAATGCTCTGGTGCATGGACAAATTGACCTATATGCTGAGTACATTGGAACCGGGCTAACAGTAATTCTTAAATATCCTGTAATTTCTGATCCCGAGGAAGCATTAAGCCAGGTTAGAGAAGCATACAAAAAGCGTTTCAATGCCCGCTGGCTCAAGCCTTTTGGATTCAACAATACCTATGCCATCACTGTCCGAACAGCCGATGCAAAGAGTTATGGATGGACCAGGATCTCTGACATTCAAAAGGCTGCTCCAAGGCTGCGGGCTGGATTTACCGCTGAATTTACGGAAAGGCCGGATGGTTATCCAGGTCTTCGTCAAATCTATGGCTTGCGTTTCGGCGAAATAAGAGATCTTGATCCTGCAATCATGTATGAAGCCGTATCCAAAGGAGAAGTGGACGTGATCTGTGCCTTTGTTACAGATGGGCGTATCGCTGCCTATAACCTGAAATCACTTGAGGATGATCGGCAATTTTTCCCTCCTTATCATGCTGCACCGGTCATAAGAGGCGAGATACTGGAAGAGCATAAAAAACTGAGAGATGTATTAGCACTTCTGGAAGGACTTCTTGACAATGCCACCATGCAAAGCCTTAATTTTAAGGTTGATGGGAAAGGATACAGCCCGGCCCAGGTTGCAGGAGCTTTTCTGAAATCTCAAGGGCTCCTGTGAGAACCGAAACGTTAATGGGTGCCCCCCTTTGGGGCATATGAGTGTCAAAGTTTGAATTGTGGGGGCATATGGGGTGTCAAACTTGAATTTTGAATTATAAATTTTTAAAATATATTGAAATGATTATGAAATATGACACATCAGTATGCAAAAACAATTCGTAAAAAGCTGCGGGAGCTGGCCGGTCTTGCGCAGGGGAAACAGGGGGACGGAAAAAGAGTGCCTCGCTTCTTGATCAGCGCCTTAAAGCGAATCAGCGCGCCGAAATTGATGGAGGCAAACAAGAAAGCCTTTGATATCATTGTGCAGGGGGTTGAAGTAGAAGGAGATCCTGCCCTTTAATGGGTAGCCCCCATTGTTTCATTGTCTGCAACTGGTGTTCGGTTGCGCTTCACACCAGTTGGTGACTTTAACGTTCGCAAAAGAAGATAAAGATGGAATACAAACCAATCGGTATCATCCACACACCCTTCTCGCAGATAGAGGAGATGCCCATTCAACCTGCTGGTGCTTCCGGCGTGACTGGGGCAGTGGAGGTGTTCAAAGAATTTCGGGACGGCCTGAAAGATTTGGGCGGTTTCTCCCACATCATCCTTTTATACCATTTCCACCAAAGCCAGGGATTTGCTCTCCACGTGGTTCCCTTCATGGACTCTGAACCCCGCGGTCTTTTCGCCACGCGAGCACCCAAACGTCCGAATCCGATCGGCCTATCGGTAGTGAGACTCCTGAGGATTGAAGAAAGCACAGTATACGTCGAAAATGTGGATATAGTTGATGGGACACCGTTGCTGGATATTAAACCCTATGTCCCGGAGTTCGATGGACAGACCAACGTTCGTACCGGCTGGCTGGAGCACGTCCGGAAGGCTGTATCGGAGCGGAAGTCGGACAGTCGCTTCAGATAGAAATGCGAACAAGTCTATGAAGGTGACGCGGTAAACCACTTCTTAAGAAAGGTTGAGAGAGTTACTTTTCTTTAAGCTAAAAAGAACAACCTCCCCGGGGCAGTTAAAACGGATGGGCACTCCGGACGTTCCAATACCGGAGCTGGTGTAACCGTACATCTCCTTGTATTTCCACAGGCCGCTGGCCATTCTTCTGGGAGCGCGGCTGTGCGTAATAATAGGGCCGTCATAAAAAGGGAGGCGAACCTGTCCTCCATGGGTATGTCCGCATAGATAAAGGTGGGCCATGTACTGAGCAGCATCCCTGTAAGCCTCAGGCGAGTGGGCGATAAAGATATTGAATGCGTCTTTGGGCACCTCATTGAAAGCTGATTTCAGATCGTGTGTTCTATAATAGTGCGGATCATCCACACCCACCAGCCAGACAGTCTCGCCGTTACGCTTCAAAGGATAGGCATCATTTACAAGCATACATATGCCGGCATCTTCAAGATCAGGAATAATCTCAATGCAGTCGTGATTTCCAAGCACTCCAAAGACCCCGTCTTTTGCCTTGATGTTTTTGACTATCTGCCGTAGCTGCCGAGTGGCCGGAAATGAAGCTCCATACATTTCGGCGCGGATATCCCCTCCTATAATGCAACAGTCACATTCTATACCTGAAACAATATCGATGACACGTTCAGTAATTCCTGACAAGCCATCAAGATGAAGATCGCACAGAAAGAGTATGCGGTAGGAATCAAACGAGACAGGTAGATCCGGAAATCGTAAATCTATTTGGCGAAACCGCACATCTAATGCGTTACGGACACCTATATCATACTTGTTGATAAGTTTAAAAAAACCGGCCGTTATCCATTTATAATAGATAATATTTTCAAAATTAAGATAACGCTGCAAAGGTGGAAGAGCAATGTGACATGCACGCCATGCCTTGAAACGGGTGCTGGATTTTACAAGGCGCAGATCCTTTTCATGAGGTACAGGGAGGATTTCTTTCTTAAAAAAGAGCGCCCCAAAATGTGTAATCGGAACAAAAAGGATAAGCAAAATAATAATCAGAGCCCAATTCAATGAAAAATAATACTTAACAAACAACAGAGGAAAAAGGCCCTCAAATAGTTGATCAAGGAGCGGTACCGCAGTGCCGCTCGCCAGTTCAAACCTTCTTTTAAAAAAACTGCTCAGTGAATCTCCCAGCATTGAGAAGAATCCAATACAGAACCCCACAATGAGGGGCAGCCCCAAAAACCCACTGAGTAAAGTTCCCGCTGCTATGCTTCCAATAATTCCGCGGATAGTCTTGTGGCTGCCCAGCAACGGTTTTCCGTCCAAAAATGTCCGGTTCCAGTCGATCGGCCAATTCCATCTATCTTCCAATAAAAACGCAATAACAGGAGGGGCTGCATTAACGGCAAAAAGAAGGATTATGATCTTAAGGCTGATGAGTATAATGATGGAATTTCCTTATTCAGGTATATTTTGGAAGACAATGCCGTCACTCTCTGCATCAGCTTTTATAATTGTATTTTCAGTAAATTTCCCTTTGAGAATTTCTACAGCCAGAGGATTTTCAATATATTTTTGAATCGCGCGCTTTAAGGGTCGTGCTCCGTAAACAGGGTCATATCCCTTTTCAGCTAACAATCTGACTGCGTTATCTGAAAGTTCAAGTTTAACATTTTTTTGCTCAAGCCTTTTAAGAAGCTTTTCAATCTGAATCTTCACAATTTTACCAAGCTGGTCGGGCGTAAGGTTGTGGAAAATAATAATTTCATCTATTCTGTTTAAGAATTCAGGTTTGAAGCCGGCTCTCAGAGCTTCTGTTACCCTGTTTTCCATTTCTTTACGGTCGTATGCTCCAAGTTCCTGTATCCAATTACTGCCTACATTTGAAGTCATTATAATTATAGTGTTTTTAAAATTTACAGTTCTCCCGTGACCGTCAGTCATCCGTCCGTCATCAAGAATTTGAAGCAGCACATTAAAAACCTCAGGGTGGGCTTTTTCTATTTCATCAAACAGCACCACTGAATAAGGACGTCTTCGAACCGCCTCTGTGAGGTATCCGCCTTCTTCATACCCAACGTAGCCGGGAGGCGCTCCTATAAGCCTTGCTACAGAATGCTTCTCCATATATTCCGACATATCAACTCTTACCATTGCCTGTTCGCTGTCAAAGATGAATTCTGACAGAGCTTTTGCCAGCTCGGTTTTGCCGACTCCTGTTGGTCCCATGAAAATGAATGATCCTATAGGGCGATTTGGATCCTGCAGACCGGAACGAGCTCGGCGGACTGCATTTGATATAGCCGATATTGCCTCATCTTGTCCGATAACTCTTTCGCTGATGCGGTCCTCCATATGTACAAGTTTTTCCCTTTCACCTTCGAGCATCTTGCTTACAGGGATTCCTGTCCATCTGGACACTACCTTGGCAATGTCTTCAGCATCCACTTCTTCTTTAAGCATTTTTTTGTCTTTTTGAAGTTCTGAGAGTTTTCTTTTTGCCTCGTCAAAACGCTTTTTAAGTTCTGTTGCCTTGCCGTATCTTATTTCAGCGACTTTTGCCAGATCTCCTTCTCTTTCTGCGTGCTGTTCTTCGATGCCAATCTGCTCAAGCTCTTCTTTTATCTTTCTGATAGTCTGGATCATGTCTTTTTCATTCTGCCAGTGAGCTTTCATCTCCTGAATTTCATCTTTCATGGCAGCAAGTTCTTCTTCCAGTTTTGCAAGCCGCTTTTTTGACGCGTCGTCAAGTTCTTTTTTAAGAGCTTCTCTTTCTATTTCAGCCTGGGTTATTTTACGCTGAATTTCGTCAATTTCCGCAGGCATGCTGTCTATTTCTATTCTAAGCTTGGAGGCGCATTCATCTACAAGATCAATGGCTTTGTCGGGAAGAAAACGATCTGAAATATATCTGGTTGAAAGAGTCGCGGCAGCAATTATTGCCGAATCCTTTATTCTTACTCCATGATGTACTTCATATTTTTCCTTGAGTCCTCGAAGAATAGAAATTGTATCATCTACTGTTGGCTCGAGAACCATTACTGGCTGAAAACGCCTCTCAAGCGCTGCATCTTTCTCAATATATTTCCTGTATTCATTTAATGTTGTTGCGCCTACACACCTTAGCGTTCCTTTTGCAAGCGCCGGTTTCAGCATGTTTGAAGCATCCATTGCTCCTTCACTTGCGCCTGCTCCAACCATGGTATGCAGTTCATCAATGAAAAGAATTACTTGTCCTTCAGCTCTCTCTACTTCTTTTAAAACTGCTTTCAGACGATCTTCAAATTCTCCTCTGTACTTTGCACCCGCTATAAGCGCTCCCATATCCAGTGCAACGAGCCGTCTGTTTTTCAGGCTTTCCGCAACATCTCCTGCTACAATTCGTTGAGCAAGACCCTCTACTATTGCAGTTTTGCCGACTCCAGGCTCTCCTATTATAACAGGATTATTCTTTGTCCGTCTTGAGAGAACCTGAACAATGCGTCTTATTTCATCATCCCGTCCAATTACAGGGTCGAGTTTGCCAAGGCGTGCCAGATCCGTCAGATCCCTGCTGAATTTGTCCAGTGCCTGGTATTTTTCTTCCGGATTTGGGTCTGTAATACGCTGTGAACCGCGAATATCCTTTAAAACTTTTAAAATTGAATCTCTAGTTATTTCGTAATGGCTCAGAATCTTTACAGCTTCACCGGTTTTTTCATCTGAAATCGCCAGAAGGATGTGTTCTATGCTTACATACTGATCCTTCATTTTGGCAGCTTCCGTAAAAGCAGCGTCAAGGACGGATTTTGTCCTTTGTGAAATATAAACATCTCCCGCACCACTGACCTTGGGCAATTTATCCATAGCCATTGCAATCTCCTGAGCGACAGCCTCTGGAGAGACGCCAAGCTTTCGGAGCATAGACCTGGCTATCCCTTCCTGTTCATTCAGCATCGCGCTCAACAAGTGCTCCGGTTCAATCTGCTGGTTATTATTGTTTGAAGCCAGTGACTGGGCATTTTGAATGAGTTCCTGTGATTTTATTGTAAATTTATCAAAACGCATAAATATATGCCTCCTGTTTTGAAAAATACGGGTTATTTTTTATCTGATAAAAAAATAAACACTTACTATTTGATGTCAATCAGTTTGAAAAAGCCGGAGGAATTGAGGGCTCGGTCAAAAATAACTTGGCATTTTTGCATCCCAACTTCACCATATCTTTAACCGATCTTCATTCGCAAAAGTCCTCGAAATAGCTCGCTATTCCTGCGGTTTTGCTCAATCAGATCGATTAAATCTACGGCAAATTTGGGCGCAAATTCTACCAAGTTGTTTTTGACCAAGCCCTAACGAATAAAATCTTATTTTTTAAAAAAAATATAAGTCGCCAGGCAGATAAGAATTACGGCAAAGATTTTCTTAAAATTGGCTGTTGAGACATGTTCAACAAGGCGAGAGCCGATCTGAGCGCCAATAATGCCTCCTATCCCTAAAAGAATTCCGACTTTGTAGTCCACGTTAGCCAGTTTATTGTGTGCTACCAGTGCGGAGATTGAGATAATCAGTATTGCCAGAAAGGAAGTTCCCACAGATTTTTGTGCTGAATATCCCAGAAATATCAACAGAGGAACCATAAGAAAACCTCCGCCCAGTCCGGAAAAAGAAGCGCCGATTCCAACCAGCACGCCCAATAAAATCATTACCAGCATATTTACATTAATTGGCGTCATTCTTTATGCCTTTCACATCTTTTCTCTACCTGATAGTGAATAATAGATTTGAAGCTAAGTTGAGCTTTACAAACATTTTTCTATATGACTCCTCGATAAAAATCAACGATGAATAAGGATTCTATGGTCTTTGGATTTTTGTCGGACCAAATTATCTGATTGATATTTCATCAAAAAAAGTGCTAAATTGAGGAAAATCAACTTAAATTACCGGTAGTTCTTTATTAAGCGGTTCACATTAGAAATGGCTCGAGCGAATAGACATCATCTTCCAGGTTATGTTTGGCACATTACCAGCTTAAGGGCATCGCAATAGTATTTTTCTGCAAGCATCATCTTCCAGGTTATGTTTGGCACATTACCCATCGGTGCCATAAGAGAGAAGAAGATTTTCTTAAAAATGGCTCGAATATTCGAGATACAAAATGGACTGAGAGTATAGCTGTTGGAGATAAAGAATTTGTTTTAAGGACTCAAACAAATCTTGGTGCAAAGGCAATAGGACGAAATGTTATCAAAAGAAATGGGATTTTATGAACTAAGGGAATTTCAAACTCCTTACGGCCATGTTTTTGACCCTTCATTTCCATCAAATCGATAGGCTTTTGGTAAGCGAACTGCTTGACTTCGTCCATTTATAAATAATTTGGCAGTTTCCATAATCGCCTCCTCTTGATTATTGGTTTATACTTAAAAGTATATACCATCTACAGGAGGTGTCAAAGTATATATTATAAAATATATATTTTGGTTTTTTATCGGGAGGTGCGAGAAGTTTTATTATCCACAGAACGACTGCTATAACCGGCCGCCAAACCCAAAGCGGAGCGATGGGTTTGGCGGTCCGAGTTGATGGCTTAGTTATGCCTCATATTTGCTAGTTCAAGGTGGTAACTACTTGATCTCTATTATCTCGAAATAACCAGAGATACAGCAATTATTCTTTACCGGCGGCGGTACAGTCTCCTTTAACCAGCATACTCCTTTGGGACCCTGGATTGTGTTTGGTTTTACGAACGTCCATGCTTTGCATTTAGCCTGGTTTTGGCAGATTGTTTGGCAAAGCTGAGGGGTTACTTCAAGACCCATCACATTGTCAAAATGCGTATAATCACCACCCGGCCTATCTGTATTTGCTTCGCCTATCGTGCCAGATATGCAACAGTTGTTGCTCTTCTTCGCTGGTACGCTGTTTTTTAGCCAGCAATTACCTTTAGGCCCTTGTATTGTGTTAGGCCTCACATACGTCCATGCTACACAGTTCTTATTCTGCCAACAGGCCTCAGAACATTCGTATTGGCGAACGTCCAACATTCCCGCTGGAGGTGCATCTAATGTGAAATGGAAGATATCTGATCCCGGAAGATCGATATTGTACATGGGTTCTCCGCCACGAGGGACCTTTAGTTCTTGACCGTATGATGTTGCGACTACGAAAAAAATAAATAGAAAAGATAGACAGCTTGCAGCCTTGGTTTTACCATTTAATTTATTCATGGTGTTCCTCCTTTTAAGGAATAGTGTGATTAACCCAACTTAATGAGGCATAACACTGAGTTAAGCGGAAACGGGTAAAAAGGAACAGATCACCGTTTGCCCAGATATATCTTAAAATGTTATATTTTATTAATATGTTATAAAAACCAGTTTCCGACTTCAACGACTGGTTATATTAAGCCGGGTCGCTGCTCCGGCTTATGGTGTAAAGTAACCTTCTGTCGTATTCTTTTTGGTCGAAGAATCTCGTTATTGCTTTGTAAGGTTCTGTTCTTTTATGCCGCTGCCGGATATTTGCTGCCATAATAATCGATTCTTTTCCGATTTTATCACGCCTTTTCTCGCTTTGCATCCAACCGTGCATAATACGCCGCTGCCGTATGCATACCGCCATGTAAATTGAACAGGATGATATAGTAATTGGTAAATTTGTTATGAAGTATCAATGACTTCCTTTTCTCTAAAAAATGCGGTAGTGTCAAACGTTATAATCTTTCCGTAAGGATTTACGACCAGAAAAGGCCTTAATTTCCCTTTTTCGCATTTCGGACAGGTTATTCCTTCGTGATCTTCGGTTAATGCATCTTTGGTATCGTTGTTATGAGTCGGCAGTAATTCGCGAATCTTTTCTATATATTCGTTTTTCTTTCCGTTGGATAAAAAACCATAATGCCGGATACGATGATAACGCTTCGGAAGGATATGCCATAAAAAACGCTCAATGAATTGATCTGCCGGCAGAACCATCTCTTTCCACATTTTGCTCTTATCTTTCTCTTTGTTGTCTTTGTAGGAAAATCGAATCTGTCCGTCGGCAATGGAAAGAAAAAAATCGGCGGTCAAATTTTGAATAGTGAATAAAGAAAAGTGTAATTCACAATTCAAGATTTTTATAGTCTTGGACGACCAGCCAAGAAGCGATTTTATCACCGTGGATGCCAGCCTGAATCCTCCCGGCTCACCAATGGTGGACCTCCTTGCCCCGGACAGGCAGGTTCTGGAGGACAGGGGAGGGCGGCATGTGGTCAGAGCTGCTCTTGAGGGTCACGGGATAATGATATTAATGTGTTCGCAATAATCCAGACCGTTATTTGATTTTTTTCTTTGGAACAACTATAAATGTGGGCATGGCCCACCAAAATTGGTGAACTTGTAAGCTGTAGTCAGATAGTCAATTCCGGTTCTTTTCTGTTTTGCATTATATCCATAAGATCGAGGAATTCCTCCTGCCAGGCATCATGATGTTTTTCGACATCATGTTTCATGGCGGCAAGCTGCCGGTTTTCGTCTTCGCGGTCTATATTCCGGTCGATTGACCGAGTCGCCCGTTTAGCAGTATCAATGAAATAGGCATTACTTTCCGCAACAAGGTTATTCACCTGTTGCCCCCACTGCGCCGTATCGATGTCATCCGCGTGGAATTTGTCTGCAATCAGTATGTTGTATCGCGCCCATCGTGCAAGGTTGAGCAAGCCGTTGTGGCTCGAGATCCATGGGCGGAAACACTCAATGAGAAACGGACAGAGTCGATTAAGTCCGCTATCAAGGAAATCATAATCAAGAAAGCCCACATCTCCTTTTAGCCGCCCTTGCTCCTGTAATTGTTTTTCAATTCGTGTCTCTGCGTATGGGAGCATTTTGCAGAAGGTGATCGGAGAGGAGCCGTCGCTGCATATAGTTTCCAAAAAATCAAGATTGTCATTCACCGTATCAAGGGTAGATGATGGCTCAAAGAGCATGAATCCGTAATCATAGCTGATGCCGAGCTTTTTCAATGTTTCTATTGCATTAAGGTTGTCTGTCGGCGTTAACCGCTTGTTCATGAGCCGCAATCCGTCTTCCGTCCCCGATTCAATGCCAAGGTAGACAAGAAATAATCCGGCATCCTTCATTGCCTTAAAGGAGGTATATGAAACCTCGTCAGCCCTGCAGTTTATTTTCCAGACGATTTCATCAGATAGTTCCTTTTCATGCAGCAGAGAACAGAAGCTGGAAATCCATGAACCCTTGTCAGCCGTGACCGGAAAATCATCGTCCTGGAACATGAAAACGGAGCAGTCGCGTTGCTGATGCAAAAGTTCCATTTCCCGCACCACCATTTCCGGACGTCGTAACCGTTTCACCGGCCCAGGCGGTTTGGAATAAAATTTCCGAATGCTGCAGAAGGAGCAGTTATAATAGCAGCCTCGTCCGGCAAGAAGAGTGGCGTATTTCTTGCTAAGGGCATACTCTTTCAGCGGCTGCCTGGCAGGAGGGGGGAATGTGTCCAGATCGGCCTCTAAAGGACGGAGGTCGGTTCTCTTGGCCGTGTTGTTTTCACGATAGGCAATCCCTTGAATCTGTTTCCAGTCCTTGTTTGTATTCACAGTTTTCACAAGCTCTGAAAAAGTGTGCTCTCCTTCAAATAAAACAATTGAGTCAAGCTGGTCGATAATGTCGAAAGTCTCTTGGTAACGAAGACTTGGGTAGTGGCCGCCGGCAGTGAAATGGCATGTAATGCCCTGTTCACGCAGATAATCGATGAGTTCCTTAAATGCATATATGTGGTATTGAAAAATGATGGAAAACCCTACGATTTTAGGCTGACAGGATAGCAGGCTGTTGTGAATGTGTTTTTTCCCGGATCGGAAATCAATAATCTTAACCGGCTGCTGCTTATGCATGAGCATTGACGCCAAGTATCCGACACCGAGGTTGTCCTGTTCAAGAAAAGCTACAATGACGGCAGGTTGATTATTGTACACTGAATACCTCCGGCAAAAAAGAGGGACAGATCAACTGGTTAGTTTGAGTTTAGATTTTAGCGCATCTTGCCCATGAGTTCAGCGACGCTGTTTTGCATTTCCGCTTCTACCTGATTAATTTGGCTCATTAATTCCGATACTTTTGCCAGGTGCTGAATTTTGATTTTGTAGATTTCAAAAAGTATGTCATCGGGTAATCTACGAACGATGAAGGGAGGTGGATCCATCACCCATTCTTTCCTTATGCTGTATTTGCTCGGATCTATTTCATAGATTGCCTTTTCCATTTCCGCCAATTTCATTTCTTCCGGTCCCATTTCACACCTCCTTGAGGTTTTTTGATCTGTCCTTCCTGATTTACCTTTTTGGGCATCTGATAAGCTGATAAGAAATCGCTTTTTGCGATTTGGACTGAAACGGCACTCCCAAGCACCACACATTAATTTTTATAGCACTATTGGAAGCTGCAGGTCAAGGAATTTTCAATGTATCGTGAAAAAGAGGGAAAAATAAATGTTTCGGCCTCCGGAGAAGTTAATTCACGCATATTTTGCGAGTACATGGCCAATAGCTACCTATGAAAATCAGTTGGACGGGGATTAATGGGGGTTGATTCCGATTCTTCGTATGGGGGCCAGCCGTCATCAAATTCCTCATAGACTACCGGCCCATGATCCGGTTTTGGCTTTTTGCATCGAGACCCTGCATCCTGCTTCCGACTTGCGTACATTAGTTTATAAGTTGACGTGGTAATTGAACTGAAGAAGGTAGTTGACTATGTTGAATAATTGTAAGGATAAAGGACGTAAAGGTTTGCACTTTTCACAACAAAAGGGGAAAAATAGGAAGAGCTAATTTATCTTGATGAATCTGGTGACTTCGAGTTTGCCTTTTTTGTATACACAATAGAGATTTCAACGTATTAATTTAGCCATTTGAAACAAATCGATTTCAAACGGGCTTCAGGTATGATTAAATTTTATACTGGAAACTGTTTGAGTAGATTAGGAATCGTTGTGAAAGAATCATAAGCGATTTGCAAATGTCCCATAGTACATACAAACGTTACGATTCCCTGTGGGTCTGTTAGTCATGCCGGCTAACAAAGTATTTGCTTTTGAAGCGAATAACGATTATAATTGCTTTAAATTATGAAGCGAAAAGAAGGCTAAAATGCATTATGTGTGGCAAAATACAAACTGGACCGAGTTCAGATGGAAAAGTGATGCGCTGATTCAGCCGCTTGGCCGGGCGCGCCTGTGCCAGGGCCGGTTGCTGAGCAGGGTAGATGCCCTGGGCCTGAAATTCAGCAAAGAAGCCAGAGCTGAAATACTTATTGAAGAAGCCGTTAAAACCGCAGCGATTGAAGGGCAGGCTCTGCACAGGGATTCGGTCAGGTCTTCAGTGGCACGAAGACTTGGGCTGCCGACAGCCGGTTTACCGACTACGGAGCGAGCTATTGATGGCCTGGTGGATGTGATGCTGGATGCCGGTCCCGGTGGTTTTGAGGGCGGCCTTACTACCCGTAAATATGTGGCCATGGCAAAGGTTAGCCGGGCAACCGCTTTTCGAGAGATATCAGACCTTGTTGCAAAGCAGATATTAAAGCAGAACCCGGGCGGAGGCCGCAGTGTCAGCTATAACCTCATATGGGCAGATACAGACTAAACCAAAACAAACGAAAACCAGAGCCCTTTTGGTTTGGAAAGAAATAGAGAGGATCAGGGGGGACTTTCGGGACATCCTATAATCCTTCTGTCAAGAGAAAAAAACATCAGCAACGCCCTAAGAAGATAGATAAACCCCTCTTTTCAGGCTCTTGATCTTGCCCTGTTTCTTAGCTCTGTAAATACAATTTCGTATCTGTTTGTCATCAAATCCTGTCTTTTCTCTAATAAGCGCGACAGTTACGCCTTTTTTGCTGCTCCTGACAATTCCTACAACTATGTCAAATGGAGATTCAGTTTTTTTTCTGGGGGCGGTCCGTTTTGCAGCGGTTTTCTTTCCGGATTTGCCAGTTGCGGATTTGGCTTTAGTTTTTTCAGGCGCACGGCCCAACGGCTTTTTCTTCTTCACCGATTTTTTTATAACTTTAGCGCTCTTTTTAATGGGAACAACAGGGTCTTCCATGTCAATGCCAAACACATCAGCCAGATCTGATTCTGCAATGACCCTTTTTGTTTTCTTTTTGGCCTTTTCGAGCAGCTTGCGAGTCTTGTCTTTCACGGCCTCGGTTACCAGATCCTTCATCCTGACTTTTCTGAGCTTGAAAAACAGAGTTGGGTCTTCATCAAGCCTTGCGCCTATGCCATACAGAGTGGCAGCCACATGTTTGCACATATAGGCCCAGTCAGGACAACTGCAGGAAAATTCTATGTCTTTTGGCGATGGAAACAGGCCCGTGCCCTGTTCCATAAAAATTTCACTTAATGCTTTAGGAAATTTTCCCTCCAAAAGCTCCTGCAGGGAATCCAATTTGCCCCCGCAAGCGGTCTTGATCTCCTGCCAGATATTTTCGTTAATCTCCTTTATCTTAACAATCACAGAATATGGCTTTGCTCTTGTTCCCTGAACCAGGGCTTCGACCTTTCCTGAATTTATCTGAAGATCCAGCACCGCTCCATGACGAACATAACTTCGTCCCCGGCCGATTCGATTGCTGTAGTCTGCATAGCGTTCAAGGTTATGGTTCCATGACTTGCCCCACCACGACAAGGCAATAGCGCTTCCTTCAATGACAACCGGTTTAATACCGGGATTTTTCTTTTTAAGCTGCTTCAGTTTTTTGGCTGCTTTAGCTTTTTTCTCTGCAACAGATACATAACGCGGATAATATCCTCCCCAATAGCTCATAACTATCTCCTGTTCTTACAACGTCAATCTAAAGAGATCTATTAACTCATTATCTTTCATTTCGGTTATCCAGCCACCACCGGTACCGGCAATAATGTTCTGTGACAACCTTGATTTTTCTTCCAGCATCATGTCAATTCTTTCTTCCACAGTGCCTTTGGTCAAAAACTTGTGTACAATAACATTCTTTTTTTGACCGATTCTGAATACACGGTCGGTTGCCTGGTTTTCCACAGCAGGATTCCACCAGCGGTCAAAATGAATCACATGGTTTGCTTCTGTCAGGTTTAAGCCCACACCGCCAGCCTTTAAGGACAACACCATAAATGGAACATAGCTTTGACTCTGGAATTGTTCAATAATTTTCTTTCTCTTGCTTACCGCCACACTTCCATGCAAAATCAACCCCTTTCGCTTAAAGATATTTTCCAGAAAATCGCAAAGCGGCTCTGTTATTTCCTTGAACTGGGTAAAAATCAGGACTTTTTCTCTTTTGTCATATATTGTTTCGCAAATTTCACGAAGTCTTAAGAATTTGCCGCTCTCTTTTTCTTCAAATCCTCCGGTCCCGAGATATTGATCAGGATGATTGCAGATCTGCTTAAACTTCATAAGTGAAGAAAGAATCAGCCCTTTTCTCTGGATACCCTCTGTTTCGGCGATTGTTTGCTTTATTTCTTCAACTATATTCTTATATAAAAGAACCTGTTTTTTACTTAAAGGCGCATATGTTTTCATCTCAACCTTTTCAGGCAGATCGGAAATAACTGATTTGTCTGTCTTTAAACGCCTTAAAATATACGGGCTGATGAGTTTGCGCAATCTTGAATAGCCGGAATTGTCATCTTTCAGACCTTTTGAAAATTGCTTGAACTCTCTGGCATTCCCGAGCAGTCCTGGATTTAAAAAATCAAATAATGACCAGAGGTCTGTCAGCCGGTTTTCAATAGGAGTTCCTGTCATTACGATCCTGTTGCAGGAGGTGAGATTTTTTATCGCTTTAGCCTGTTTTGTCCCCGGATTTTTAATGGCCTGCGCCTCATCCAGAATGATGTAGTTCCAGGGATAGGATTGGAGCCATTCATGCCTTTGAATTAAGGCATATGTTGTTATAACAAGATCGAATGCATCTAATGATTTTTTGTCCTTTGGAGCATTGTCTTTCTTCAGGCCCGCTCCTGAATGCGCAATATGGAATTTAATTTTAGGGGAGAACCGCTTAATCTCATTGTCCCAATTGGAAATAAGAGAGGCTGGAACTATTAAAAGACTGGCCTTGTCAGGTTTTCCTGATGTCTTAAAATCGCTTTTTATTTTATTTAAAAACGCAAGCACCTGAACGGTTTTGCCAAGACCCATATCATCTGCCAGGCAGGCCCCGAACTGAAGTGAATGCAAGAAATAGAGCCAGTTTAATCCCCCTTTTTGATATTTTCTCAGCTTTGCCTTAAATCCTTTGCCGGGCATTACCGAAGTGATTAGAGCAGGATCTCGCAACTTCCGGATGACCGATTCCAACCATTTTCCGTTTGAAATATCGTGATCTATTTCCTGCGTGTCAATGCCCAGAAATTTTTCAGGCATAAGCTGCATCCTGAGGGCATCCCTCAGACTCAATCCATCATCATGCGTCATCGTTTTTGCTTTTTCATAGGCATCCATGATCTGCTTCAGTTTTTCCTGATCTACCGCCACCCACCTGTTCTTTATGAAGGCGAGCCCTTCTGACTCATCTAATAACTGCCTTGCCTCTTTTTCTGAAATCCGCGTGTCCCCTAAAAATAACTGCGCATTGAAATTCAGGATTGCATCCATACCCACAAAAGATGGCCTGGAATCGCCAACGCTAAGATTCAGCCTCAGGCTTGACCTGTTCCCTTTCCACCAGTTTGGAATTCTGCACAAAATGCCTGATTCTTCATAAACAGGAATTTCTTTTAGAAAAGAAAATGCATCCTTTGCTGTCCAGACAAGAGGGTGAAAGAGTTCTCCGGTCTCAAGAAGATCTGCAATCAGCGGACTCTTTCTTGCGGCTATATGCACTGTTGCAAGAAGATCCAGGAGTTCATCATTTTCATATTCCTGTAATGCGTATTTAAGCGGGAGGTGTTTTGAACGCCCCTGTTTGTTTAGCCTGGTGGAATAGGTTGCCATAAAAGCAAATGGATAATCATCGCATTTGTTTTCCACAAGATGGAAAAAAACCCTCCCTACAAGATGCATATTGGGGCTGTATGCCCTGATAAAATCTTCAACGGTTCCGTCATAGGATTTGATCGCAAGGGTAAATGCGCGGTTTAATCTTTCCCATACATCCTCAAGCAATTCCGTGCTCAAGTATTCCGAACCTGTCATCATCGGGACACGCTCTAAATGCATCTTTAAATCATCTTGTTCTATCAAAACCTTTGCTTTATGGCGAAGGATTTCCAGATCAGGTGTCTGGCTCAATCTTTTGGCAAAAACCCCTGTAAAATTCCGCCAGTATTCAAGAGAGGGGGAAAGCTGGACCCGATGATCACAAAACCCCAGGAACAAGAGCCATGAATCGGTGTCCGCGGAGAAACGTCTGTATATCTCTTTTTGTAACACCCTGCTGCTCTTGCTTATGTCATTTTGCGCATCCGTCCATTCCAACTGAAGGTAACCAGTTGGCATAACAACAACGTTTAATTCCTGATTCATTGTTTTCCGCATGGGCAAACTCCACACCTGAAATTATAGTCAGTTGGATGCTATTCTCAAATCGAAGATTTTTAGCAGTTAGCCTTTAGCTAAGAGCTAACCGCTAATGGCTTTTTCACAAATCTTCACATCGGTAAATAAGCTGAAACTATTGCCAGTATTGAAAAAAATACTTTTTGGACAAACACTAATTTAGGTTTTATATAAAAAAGGCTTTCAGAAGACAAGAACCAAACTATGAAGCAAATCAATGACCCGTTCAAGCTGCGCCCTCAACTCATCCATAAGTGCTTCGGGTATGGGAACGGTGCAACATTACGGAACAAAAAAAGCAGAGCGTTAAAAGCCTGATTCTGGCTGGATGCAGAAACATCCTGGTCAACCGCCAGCCAGCTCCGCTCTGCCCGGGCGCCATATTGGTGTCAGAACCTGGTTTACTGGTCTGGGGTATTGTTTTACGACCAGAGAAAACTGCTTGATTAAACGGCACTTTTTTTAGTATGAGAAGAAATGTCCGGCTCAGTACGTCCATATGCGGCGCTCTTACCACAGGATGTATCATTCTTGGTCAGCTTCCACACCCTTTTGTTCCATAAAAGAGGTGTACAGCTTGGCAAGATCGGCAGCAATTTGAATCATAGCGAGGTTATCCTGTTTACTGTTTATCACG
>JAJSZT010000065.1 GCA_030272815.1 Deltaproteobacteria bacterium | reverse complement strand
ACAGTCAGAAGTACAGTCCGAGACTGTACTTTTTTTTCTTCAATACTGTACCAAAACTGTACCTTCGGTACATTGTAATCACAAAAAATGCCTGATATCCTAAGCACGCCTTTAAGCCTTTAATCGATTATTGGGGGCAAACATATGAAAAAGCAGGTACTGAAATATATTTTCCCAGAATTTAAGGATTTTCCCGCAGGGAACCAGATACTTGGTTGATGATATAATAAAAGACGCAATGGAGGAGGTATCGTTATGAGGAAAATTACTCGCAGAGAATTCATCAGCACTACGGCCAAGGTTCTTGCTGCAGCCCCGTTCGCAGGAACTATTGGAACGCTTTCACCCGGTTTTGCCAGCAGTTGCCCGAACTTCCTGCTCATTATGGTTGATCAGATGCAGACGCCGCCGGAGGGTTATTCAGCCGATGAGGGTGCGGCTCAAGGATTGAAGGAGATCCTCGGGTTCCGACCGCTTTCACCTGATAATCAATATACCCAGTATTTCCCAGGACTCTTGCGGCTGCGACAGAATTCCGTCGTCATGAGAAAGCACTACACCGCCTCTGCCGCCTGCGTACCGAGTAGGACCTGCATCATGACCGGCCAATACTCAAGCGTGACCGGATCTGACCAGACGGACGGGATCTTCAAGAACGCTAGCGACATACCGTGGCTTGACCCCGATGGGGCTCCGACCATAGGCGACTGGTTCAGTGCCATTGGTTATAAGACCCATTACTTCGGGAAATGGCACGTGTCTGAAGTTGAGTATGGCGGCGACTACCTCGAGCCCTTCGGGTTTTCAGACTGGGAGAAGTCATATCCCGAGCCTCACGGCGGAGGTGCCGCTAATCTCGGAGTGAACCGCGATATCCAGTTCGCCGACCTCGTCGTTGAGTTTCTGAATGAAAGGGGATCGGACGCCTCCAAGGTTCCCTGGTTTGCCGTGGGCTCGCTGCTAGATCCCCATGACTGCGGCGCCTGGCCGATACCCTGGCAGATGCCAGACATATTAGTAGCAGAAGGCTATGATACCGTTGTCAAGTGGAAAGATTATCCTCCTCCACCACCAATTCCCAGTAAGGGAGAGGAGGCCCAATTCGATCATACCGATCTCGACGGTAATCCTCAACCGATACCGCTGAACCCGGGAGGATTCCCCCAGGAGAACAGCGGCCTGCCGCCAACGTACGCCGAGACTCTCGACACCAAACCGCGCTGCCAGAAAGATTACGCCCTCAAATTCGAGCTCGCGATGAAGGCACTCCACAATTCCGTCTTGAAAGAAACTGGTAAGTCGTCAGCTTGCCCGTTTAAGCTTCGGGACGACCCCGAAGCGTGGTACCGGGCCTACAACCAGTTCTATTTCTACTCCCTGTACCTCGCAGACCGGCAGATCTGCAAGATGCTCAATGCCCTTGATGAAAATGGCCTTGCGGACAATACCATCGTCGTGTTTCTGTCCGACCACGGAGAGATGACGGGCGCGCACGGCGGCATGATCCAGAAGTGGCACACTGCCTATGAGGAGGCCGTCAGGGTTCCCATGGTCATATCTTCCCCTCTGGTGAACAAAGATAGAGAGCAAATGAGGGAAATCTCTCAGCCCACGAGCTCGATTGATTTTGCACCTACCATGCTGGGCCTCGCAGGATTAAGTACAAAGCTGGCGCGGAGCATCATGAAAGCCTTCTATGGAAGGAAGAACGTGAAGCCTTTTGCGGGAGCGGACCTTTCTTCTCATGTAAAAGGAGAGCGCAAAGGGCCCATTATCGGCCCAGATGGCAAACGGAATGGCGTCTTCTTCATGACCAACGATATGATCACTGAGCTTGCTGAGCTTGCCAGTGAAGATAAACAAGCTCAATACGAATTATTTCTTGACTACATCAAAGAAATGAAAGAAATACCCGGTTATGAATACCTTGAAGAAGGGACGGTTGTGCAGCCCAACAACGTGAGAGCCTTCTGCACGGGAGACTGGAAAATTGTCCACTACGTTGATCCCAACGGTCTTGAATCGGATGAATGGGAGCTGTATTGTCTGAAGACGGATCCAGCCGAAACGACAAATCTTGTGGACTACAGTACGGGCCAACTGCTCGAGGGCGTGACCGTGGAAGGCTACACCGCGGGCCAGCTGATTGCGAAATACAAAGTGTTGAAAAAAGAGCTTGCCAAACAGGAAGCTGCTATTATATCGGCTGATCCAGCCGATCGCTCCTGAATAGATCATTTATGGACTAACCCATTCATCCTCGGTATTCATATTCGGGGACGAATGGCTGTGTGTATGGGAGAGGAAGCGTCATCCGGCACAGTCCAGGCTGGCGGTAAGTCAGCGAGGTTCGAGACGCGGTCGTGATTCGATCCAGCGGGAAGGTGTATTTGCCATATGGCTGGCAGAAAGAAAGCCAATCGAAAAGACTTCACGACCGAAAGGATCGCGCAGGTGAGCTTTCACCTCATGGCAAAGCCCGCCGGGCCGAGCTGCAATCTCCGCTGCGAGTACTGCTTTTATCGCGAGAAAAAGGCATTCTTCCCTGAACGCCATTCATTGCTCATGTCCGATGAAGTCCTCGAGGCCTACATCAGGGAATACATCCAGTCACAGCCCGGGCCGTCCATGGTATTCGACTGGCAGGGGGGAGAACCTTCCCTGCGGGGAATAGGATTCTTCCAGCGAGCGCTCGACCTTCAAAAAAAATACGGCATGGGCAAAGAGATTTCAAATACGCTCCAAACAAATGGAACGCTACTCGATGAGGCCTGGTGCCTTTTTCTCTCAAGAAACAAATTCCTGGTGGGTTTGAGCATGGACGGTCCCGAGTCTGTTCACGACATCTACCGCGTGGACAATAACGGAAAGCCTACCTGCGTCAAGGTCCTCGAGGTATTCAAACTGATGAGAAGGCACGGTGTGGAGGTAAACATTCTCGCCACCGTGAACCGGGAAAGCTCCAGACATCCCCTTGATGTGTACCATTTTTTCAAGGATCACGGCGTACAGTATATCCAGTTCATTCCCGTCATTGAAAGGCTGCCCGAATCCAAAGCGGAAAAACTGAGGATCCCGCTTGCCCCGCCGCCATCCCTCACCCGTGAAGAGAAGTGGACGACCGTGACGCCCTGGAGCGTCGAACCGGAAGCCTATGGCGAATTCCTCATTCGGATCTATAAGGAATGGATAAGGAATGACGTCGGCAAAATCTTTGTGATGAATTTCGAATGGAGCTTGGGATCATGGGCGGGTGCTGGACCGGGAGTATGCTATGTCTCTCCCCGCTGCGGTATGAATCTCATATTGGAGTACAACGGCGATATCTATTCCTGCGACCATTTCATGTATCCTGCCTACCGACTTGGGAACATACTCGACGGCGGATTAAGGAAAATGATCCATTCCAGGCAGCAGGCTGAATTCGGTGCAATGAAAGAAACCGCCCTCCCCGGTTACTGCCGTGGCTGCGACGTGCTTTTTGCCTGCCGCGGCGGGTGCCCGAAACACCGCTTCACCCAATCTCCTCAAGGAGAACCCGGACTGAACTACCTCTGCGTGGGGTTGAAGAATTTCTACCACCATATCAACCCTTCCATGAATCAGATGGTGGAGTTCATCCGCAGGGGCATAACCGTCCAGAAGATCATGGAGGAGGATAGCGCTGACGCTTCACTTCGTGCAAAATCTTCGTCTGACGCCGAGATCGCGGAAAATGGCCATTTTCGGACAGGCACTAACTATAACACTAACTATAAATTGAAAGGAGAAACTCATGAGCTCTTCTGACAAAAAAACGATGTCCAAAGGATTAACGCGACGAGACGCATTGAAGCTTTCAGGGTTGGCACTGGGCGGGTTAGCCTTCACAGGAAGCGCAGGTAAGGCTATTGCGACCACGAGCAAGTATGGCGGTGGCAATCCCAACACTCTCTTAGACAGCTTCTACCCGACGCACAATGACACGCAGCGGTATACCTACTTCGAGCAACTGAAGCCGATCATCCCCTGTGGGAAGGATATGGAAGGGAATCTAACGGGCACGAAGCTCGAGCCCGATGAAATGCGAATCACGTTCATGGGGTCAGTGATCCCTTTGTTACGCCGGGCACAGGCGGAGATGAGCATTTTCGTCGAGGTGGGGTGGGACAAAGACAAACAGCAACCGCTGGACCAGTTCATTTTCGACTTCGGCTGCGGGGTATCTGCCAATTATCAAGCCTGCGGGGTTGGGTTAGGAAGGATGGACAAAATTTTCATTAACCACCTGCACGCCGACCACATCAGCGACCTGATCCATGCCTACGGTTTCGGACCCTCAAGCAACCGCTATTCACCCCTCTTCGTCTGGGGAAACAAGCCGTCGGGCGTGCCGAACCCCGGGAAAACTCCTCCTGTTACAAATCCAAACAATTACCCGAATACTCCTGACTATTATGACGATGGAGTTCAGGCGTTTTGTACACACCTCCGGGAAGCATCGCGGTGGCATACGGAGAGCCAAGCCTTCCTAAGCTCCGCTTATGAGAGCTATCCCTCCCTTGCCGAAATCGCGGCTAATTGGGGATTGCCGTACGTTCCCGCGCCCGCTGGGGACGATCCTCGCAACGACAGCTATGCCCTGATCCCCATCGGGCTGGACTGGTGGAAGACCGGGCTGGATGACGAGGGGAAACCTACCGGCGACAATATCGCCTACAACAATTTGACCACCGGGTCGAAGGTCCTCCACTACCCGGTGATCCATTGCCGAAAAGGCTCCATGGGCTACAAGCTCGAGTGGACTCCCCCGGGGGCGCAAAAACCCCTGACCATGATCTACTCGAGTGACACCAAGCCCGAGTGGAACTCTATTTACCACGCCATCAACAAGGATGAAGACGGCAACGCCCGGGGCGTGGACGTATTCATTCACGAGATGGTTCCTGCGGCGGAAGTGCACGCCATGAAGTCTCAGGGCCTAACGGAACCGGGCAGTGGCGAATGGTGGGACCAAACAGTCCAGGGCTTTATCGATGTGCATAACAGCTCCCACACGCCCCAGGGGGCCTTTGGGTACATGCTCAGCCAGATCGATCCCCGTCCGCGGCTCCCGGTGGTCACGCATTTCCCGGTAGCCGATGACACGGTGGCCTGTGCGCTGAAGAGCATCCAGGCGCATTGCCCGGACATCAAGAAGTTGGGTGACCAGCTCGTTTGGTCATTCGACCTGATGGTGCTTCGGGTATTCCCGGACAGGATCGAGCAGCGAAGAGCCGAGGTCAACGATTTCTCGTTCAACCCGCCCACGCCATTGTCCGATAAGAAGAAGTACGCACCCAAGTATCACACCGAGGACGGAAAGCCGGATCCGTTCTTCCAGATCGACAGGGAGGCTGAGATCCCGTCAACAGAAGAGGGCGGCGAGGAAACCTACCGCAAAGACGGGTATTGATTGGTCGTGAACCTGCTGAGCGCGACGAGCACTCAAAGGCGCGTTTCACAGTGATCGACTTTTATGCGGGTAAAAAAGTTTTCAGGGAAATGGCTGGTGCCAGGACGTATGATGATGCCTTTAATACAGGTCTGGGCGCAGGTGCAGAACTTTCGTGGCGCTTTTCGGATCGATTGAGCTGCCTTGCGGGAATCGGTTACAAAAACTACGATGGCAGCAGCCACCAGGGGATCTCTTTTGACGACCTTGAGATTGTCCCGGTCTATGCAGGCGGGAAGTTTCATATCATCCCCGGTGACACCCGCTGGGACCCATATCTCAGGATGGATATCGGAGCAGCCTATCTTTCATCTATAGATGTATCTTATCAGGGTCTAAAGGGAAGATACTGGGATTCTTCCTGGGTCTATCTTTTTGATATCGGTGCAGGCGTGGAGTACCGCTGGAACAGGTGGGGAGCATCCCTGGATGTCAAGCTCCGTTTCCTGGATGAACCTGATTCAGCCCTGGGAGATCCTTCGGAGGCCGACTCATCCTGGACCGTGCCGGTAGTGTTCGGCATAAACTATTATTTTTAAGAAAGGAGGAGTTTAAATGAACATTCAAAAAATATCCATAGGACTGTTGATTCTTGGTTTGATAGTAGGCGTCTCTATTTTGCCTGCATCAGCCGATTGGAAGGATGAGGTAATTGATGAGTTGGAAGGACGGGAAATCGAGCAGCGCATGAAGAAATACATACTCACACCTATGTACTTTGATGCGAGCGCCTATAGTCCGGAAGAGAAGGAATTACTCAAGACACTCATCGAGGCCGGCAAGCTCGCTGACGAGATTTTCTGGGGCCAGACCTATTACGACAACTTGCGGTTGCGGGATCAGATCGTCTCGACAAGGAACGAGGACGACCCGGTTCGGAAGTTCTTCTTCATGCAGGCGGGTCCTTATGATCGCCTTGCTGACAATGAGCCTTTTCTTGACGTGCCTCCCAAGCCCCCCACGGCAGGGTTTTACCCTCCTGACATGACCCGGGAAGAATTTGAGCAGTGGTGTGACAAACACCCGGAGGACAAAGACGTGTTCCTGAGCCCCTACACACTCATCAAGCGACAGGGAAACAGAATGGTGGCGATTCCCTATCACGAAGCATACGAGGGGCTTGTAGGTGCGATGGCCCAACGACTTCAACACGCCTCAAACCTGACCGATGACGAGGACCTCGGAAAGGTTTTGAGGTCCCGGGCCGACGCCCTGCTCTTAGACGACTACTACCAGGCCGACGTGGACTGGATTGAGATGAAAAGAGGCAAATTCGACCTGATTATCGGCCCAATCGAGATCTATGAGGATGCATTGAACAACTTCAAGGCGGCCTATATGGCCAGCATAGGAATAGTTGACGAGGAGGCGAGCGCGAAGCTGGATGTATATGCCGATCACGTTGCCGACCTGGAGAATTTTCTGCCCTATCCGGATAAGTACAAGAACAAAGAGCTTGATCTTAAAACCGCATTCGTAGTGGTTCAAGATATCTATCGCGGTGGCTTAATGCGTTCGGGTTTCCAGTATGTTGCCGAGAGCCTTCCCAATGACCCCGCCATTGTGACCAAGATAGGCACCAAGAAAACCTTTTGGAAAAATGCGCTGGACGCTCGAATGAACGAGATAATCGCGCCTATTGGGAATAGACTCGTAGCGGAAGACCAGCTCGAAAATATGAGCAAGGAGGGGTACTTTCACTTTGTTCAGCTTCATGAAATCGCCCACGGTTTGGGCCCCCATTATGTATATGGCACGACCACGCCTGTGAATGTAGCGCTGCGCGATCTTTTCTCATGGATAGAGGAGAACAAGGCAGACATCGCCGGGCTGCACAGCCTCAGGTATTTCCGGGAACATGGCGTCATAGATCCGAACATGAAGAATCAACATCTGGTAAGCTATCTGGCAAGCCTGTTTCGGACTATGCGTTTTGGCACAGGTGAAGGTCATGGTAAGGCAGCAATTGTCTCGCTGAATTTCTTCCTGGAGAAGGGAGCGATTACCTATGATCAGGAAACCATGCGCTATGCGGTTGATTTTGATCTTTTCGACACAGCGGTCGCCTCCCTGGCTAACGAGCTTCTGATGATCGAGGTCTTGGGAGATTACGACCGCGCCAAGAAGCTGGAAGCGCAGTATGCCAAGACACCTGACTTTGTCCGGGCATCCTTGGAAAGTCTCAAGGATCTGCCCATCGATTTTGTTCCACAATATGAGATCCGTCTGGAAGAAACTGTTGTCATTGACGATTGCGATTCCGGAGTGGCTAATATTTTACTTCCAACAGGTTGCTCCCTCTCAGATGAGATTGCGATGTGTGCCGCGAGCGCCGGAAATCATGGAAAATTCGTGAGTTGTGTTTCTCACATGACTAATGATCTTAAAAAGGACGGAATAATTACTGGCAAAGAAAAAAGCGCAATCCAAAGTTGCGCTGCCCAAGCTAATATTCCCTAAGGTATCAATATCGGCAAAATAATCTAAAGGCAGGGTTTAAATACGGCCCTGCCTTGTTTTTATTTCTTCGGGAGTTGTGATTTCCAGTTGAAAAAGAAGGTATCATTATGACGGCACTTCGGAATCTGGGGGACATCCTACTTCTTTGCTCTGCGCAGGATTATCACATACCTGCTTGTCACGCCAAGTATCCTTTTCTTTTGCATTGCGGAGACGACCACTGCGCTGAAGCGTTGCGCGGACATGGGGGCCTGGATGATGTGGGTGTGCTGCCAGCCGGTCCTGCTCAGAATCCGGAGGTAATCGTCTATCAGGATTGATCCTTTGCCGGATTCTTCCGCCGCGGGTTTATTCTGAAAATCTCTCCAGTCCGCATTGATGAATGCAAGCCTTGTTGTCTTTTTGGCATTGCGTTTCAGCAGGGCAAAGAAGGATTCAAGGAATTCCAGGTATTCTTTTTTTGACAAATCGGATATGCTTTTTTCCGCATAGTCGGCGGCCTTTTTGTCAAAGTATGGCGGATCAAAAATGATAATAATGGGGTCAAGTCTGCTTTTGACTCTTGCGGGATAAAATAATGGGGTCAAGTATAGGGCGTCTAAAAACGCCGCTTTTTGCCTGATTTTTTTACCCGTTTTTTGGCACTTTAGAAACTGGCTGAAACCCGCATAAAATCGGGCTTTGTGAGCATATCTTGGGCCTGGGGTCAGGCTTGGGGTCAAGTCTGCTCTTGACTCTTGCTCTGAATTCATAAGAGTCAAGAGCAGACTTGCCCCTATTATGACTCCATTACAGAATAGATAAATTATAAAAATTTCAATTTTAAAATGCAATATCTATAGTATAGAAAGGAGATATCTAGATGAAAATAAGAAAATTTTTAAAAACATCAGCAATTTCACTCCTTACCTTCAGTTTCATTTTTTTGTATGCACCAATAGCTCAAGCTCAAGAAGATTTCAAATTATCAATTCTACATACTAATGATACTCATGCTCACTTAGAATCATTTACTCCTTATGGAGAGGTAAATCAGGGGGGAATAGCTCGTAGAATGACAATGATAAGAACAATTGAAGGTATAGAAGGTCTGAGTAAATTAATAGATTCCTATATAGAAAATGGTTACATCAGTAAAGGTATAGGTAATAGCCTAACTAATAAACTTAATAATATTTTGAAGCAGCTAAACAAGGGAAAAATTGAAAAAGCAAATAATTTTCTAAATGCTCTTTATAATCGGGTTTTAGATCAGTATGGAGTAGAAATTAATCCTGACGCAGGTGATGTTTTAATTTTTGCTATCAACTATATAAAGGATGTTCAATTCGAATATGAGGATATGCCACTTTTAGTATTAGATGCAGGAGATGTTTTTCAGGGAACACTTTACTTTAACTATTTTAGTGGTCTTGCTGATGGGGAATTTATGAATGATATAGGTTATGATGCTATGGTAGTTGGAAATCATGAATTTGATGCAGGGCAAGAAGTTTTGGCTGATTTTATTGACTATGTGGATTTCCCACTTCTAAGTGCAAATTTAGACTTTTCTGGAACTGATATTTTAGATGAAAAAGTTGATCCTTATGAAATATTTAAATTTAAAGGAGAGAAAATTGGAGTATTTGGACTTACTACAGAGGATTTAGCAATATTATCAGACATTGGAGAAGGCATTATAGTTAATGAGATCATTCCAACAGCTGACGAAATAGTTTCTATATTAGAGGGCAAGGGAATTAATAAAATAATAGCTCTTACTCATTGTGGATATGAAGTAGATTTAATGTTAGCAGACTCAGTTTCAGGAATTGATTTAATAATAGGTGGTCATAGTCATACAAAAGTAGACCCTTATCCTACTTTTGTAATATCACCAGCGGGAGAACCAGTTGTTGTAGTTCAAGCAGAGGATTGGGGAAGATATCTAGGAAAGCTTGATTTAGTATTTGATTATGAAGGGGTAGTTGATATTGATAAAATTGAAGGTGAGCTTATATTTTTAGATGGAAGTATACCTGAGGATCCAGTAACGATAGCAAAGCTTAATGGATATGCTGAAGAATTAGAAGAATGGAAGAACACAATTGTAGGACAAACAGATGTTTTTTTAGATGGAGAAGAAGGTCATGTTAGAACCATGGAGACTAATCTTGGCAACTTAATATGCGATGCTATTTTAGAAAGAGTAGAATCTGATGGTGTTAAAATTGCTTTCCAAAATGGTGGTGTAATAAGAGCAAGTATTAATCCAGGCAATGTAAGTATAGGAGACATCATTTCAGTTCTACCTTTTGGTAATATGATTGTAGATTGTGATGTTACGGGTCAGGTTATATGGGATGCATTAGAAAATGGTGTAAGCAGAGTCGAGTATATTGATGGAAGATTCCTGCAGGTGGGTGGATTAAGATATAAATTTGATTCTTCAAAACCAGCAGGTAGCAGAATAGTTAGTGTCGAGATAGGAAACATTCATGATGGATTTACTCTAATAGATTTAACTGCAACCTATAGAATTGCTCTTAATGATTTCAATTTTGGTGGTGGAGATGCGTTTGATTTTACATCAGCAACAAATGTAACTGAAACAGGTCTTCTTTTATCCGATGCCCTTATTGACTATTTTGGGTTGCACTCTCCAGTTTCTGCTGTGGTTGAAGGAAGAATTATCAATACAGCAGTTGATATTGGGGTCGGTCCACGATAACCAATTAATATAATAGTCTAATGCTGAATTGTGTGACTCGTAACTAGTTGATATTACTATGCCGCACAATCAATTTTGGGGCCAAAATGGGCAATATTCAAATCAATCGGCGGGATCGCCGAACGAATAAGGATAGATTGTGTGAGCGCAGCGAACCACAATCTTATCCGGTTGTTGGACAAGCCCGGTGTTGCCTGTATTGTCTGTATATAAGAAAATATCTTTAGGCAAAAGACCTTGCCCCTGAAACTGATTTGATAATAAACGCAGTGTGCAACTTTTATAATGTTAGCAGGGATGAACTGTATAGATCAAGAAGAGGGCAGTTTAATGAACCCGGGAACGTAGCAATATTCCTGACACGAAAATTAAGACGTGACAGCCTAAAGGAGATAGGCCACCAGTTTCATATGGAAAAGTATAGCTCCATAAGCAGCATCATAGAAAGAATGAAAAAGCAGATGGTGGCGGATCGGAACCTCAAGAAACGTGTTGACAGGGTGGCCGATGGGGTGAGCAAGAGTCAAGAGCAGACCCCATATTTGACCCCATATTCTAAAAAGTACAGTCAGAAGTACAGTCCGAGACTGTACTTTTTTTTCTTCAAAACTGTACCTTCGGTACATTGTAAACACGAAAAAAGCCTGATAACTTAATCGGCAAGCATGCCTCTGTCAACTTTCAAACGATTCTCAGGGGCAAACACATGAAAAAGCGAACTGTGGTGCTATATAGCCGTAACAAAGAAGACGAAGATTTTAACCGGAGGAATACATTGAGTATTTCGAGGATAGCGCTGACGCTTCACTTCGTGCAAAATCTTCGTCTGACGCCAAGATTGCGGAAAATGGCCATTTTCGGACAGGCACTAACTATAACACTAACTATAAATTGAAAGGAGAAACTCATGAGCTCTTCTGACAAAAAAACGATGTCCAAAGGATTAACGCGACGAGACGCATTGAAGCTTTCAGGGTTGGCACTGGGCGGGTTAGCCTTCACAGGAAGCGCAGGTAAGGCTATTGCGACCACGAGCAAGTATGGCGGTGGCAATCCCAACACTCTCTTAGACAGCTTCTACCCGACGCACAATGACACGCAGCGGTATACCTACTTCGAGCAACTGAAGCCGATCATCCCCTGTGGGAAGGATATGGAAGGGAATCTAACGGGCACGAAGCTCGAGCCCGATGAAATGCGAATCACGTTTTGCTGGATGAACCTGATTCAGCCCTGGGAGATCCTTCGGAGGCCGACTCATCCTGGACCGTGCCGGTAGTGTTCGGCATAAACTATTATTTTTAAGAAAGGAGAAATTTAAATGAACATTCAAAAAATATCCATAGGGCTGTTGATTTTTGGTTTGATAGTAGGCGTCTCTATTTTGCCTGCATCAGCCGATTCGAAGGCTAAGAACAAACAACCTAACTTCCTGCTGATTGTCGCCGATGACCTGGGCTGGACGGACATTGGCAGTTTCGGCAGCGAGATAAGTACACCAAACCTCGATGTACTTGCCCAAAGTGGCGTCAAGTTCACCAAATTTTATGTTTCGGTGACCTGCTCCCCTACTCGCTCGATGCTGTTGTCGGGTACTGACAATCACATTGCGGGTTTGGGTAACATGTCCGAGGCGCTTACACCGGAACAGCTTGGTAAACCCGGTTACGAAGGATACCTGAATGACCGGGTTGTCAGTCTCGCTGAAGTACTGCGCGACGGCGGATACCATACTTACATGTCCGGCAAATGGCACCTTGGAGAAGAGCCGGATCACTATCCGCATGCTCGCGGATTTGAACGGTCCTTTAGCATGCTCTACGGTGGCGCCAGCTACTGGAGCGACATGTATGGACTCCTTGCAGAGATGCAAGAGACTGCCAAGTATGTAATGGATGACAAGGAAGTGAAAAAGCTGCCTAAAGATTTCTACGCCACTCGTACCTATAGCGATTTTCTCATGGATGCTATTCGTGAGAATCGTGGCGATGGCAAACCGTTTCTTGCTTATCTGGCATTTACAGCTGTACACGACCCGATTCATGTACCTGAACCGTGGCTTAGCCAATATCGTGGCAGCTATGACGATGGATACGGAGTGCTGAAGGCGAAACGAGCGGCTGCTGCCCAGCGCATGGGGTTGTTTCCTTCAGAAGCACCGCCAGCAGAACTTTATCACCGGGTCGAGCCCTGGGAATCGCTCAGCCAGGAGCGGCGGGCGCTGGAGTCCCGGGCGATGGAAGTCTATGCCGGCATGGTCAGCAACATGGATTACCATATCGGTCGGGTTCTGGATTTTTTAAAAGACATCAACGAGTACGACAACACCGTGATCATATTCTTGAGTGACAACGGCCCGAATCCTTGGTACAGCGAAAACTACCCAGGAAATCTCGACAGCGAGTTCATGGCCCAGTTCGACAACAGCCTCGACAACCTGGGCCACCCCATGTCCCACTATGCCTATGGAATAGGGTGGGCATCTGCCAGCTCGGGACCTTTGGATCTATTCAAATTGGTTGTAGGCGAAGGCGGCATTCGCAGTCCGGCGATTATTGCGGGTCCCGGTGTGAAGGGAGGTCGCCAGAGCGATGCATTTTCCTATGTCACTGATATCATGCCAACCATACTCGATCTGGCGGGTCTGAAGCACCCCAAAAAATTTCGCGGACACAAGGTGGAACCGATGCGTGGTCACTCAATGGCAGGTATTCTTTCTGGTGTAAAAGAGACTATTTACAAAGACCGTGATTTCGTTGCCGGCGAAATGGCCAAAGGCAAATGGATCAGACAGGGTGACTTCAAAGCTATATTTGTTCAGAAACCATTTGGGCCGGAAGAGTGGCAACTCTTCAATGTAGAGGAAGATCCAGGCGAAACCCGTGACCTCGCCGACGAGCAGCCGGAACTGCTGAAGAAACTGAAGGTAGCTTGGGATCAATACGCCGATGAGGTGGGTGTCGTTTTGTATGAGTAATGAATATTGACACGAATCGCAGCTATCGGGATAGGAACGCCCCTCACAGGGAGGCTTATGCAAAGCTTTGCATAAGCCGCCTTGGGGAGTACCCTCAAGTGACGGGGAGACAAGACCTTCGATCATTATTCCGGCTGTCAGATATCTTCGGATTAACTTTAAAACTCGTTTATCCTTTACCCGATGAATACGAGATTTCATTTGCATTTTTCTGTAAGCAGTCTAAAATCGCCAGCAACGGGGAGACAGGAAGAGATGGGTAGCCAAGATTCCAAAAAGCTGAAACGTCCGGGCGGATCCGTAAGAACCGAGAATAAAAAGGGATTCCGGATCGTGGCCGTGATAGCCGCCATCGGCGTGCTGGCCGCCGCCTTTGTGCTATTTATTGGAAGGAAAACCGAAGAAAACGCGGAAGAGAAAAAAGTGTCATCCGCCGACTCCGCCCCGGCCAGGGAGGCTCGGGGCGATCTCAATAAGCTTGCAGGCCGATGGCTGCGGCCGGACGGCGGCTACATTATTGAAATTCGCAGCATCCGTGCTAACGGCAAAATGGACGCAGGTTATTTCAATCCCCGCCCAATCAACGTCTCCTCGGCCGAGGCCTCACACAGAGGAAATGAGGTGGAAGTCTTCATTGAACTTCAGGATGTGGGATATCCGGGTTCCACCTACACCTTGACCTATGATCCGCAGCGCGATGCCCTCAGCGGAACCTACTTTCAAGCTGCCCTGGAGCAAAGCTTTGAGGTGATATTTGTCAGGGCAAGATAGTTCGCTTAGCTCACAATTGGAATATTGGAATGGTGGAATGTTGGGTTTAAGAGGATTTTGGTCTTTTTTTGTCTTACATCACTCCAATATTCCATCATTCCAGTATTCCCTGATCGAACTTGCAATAGTACCAATAAATATCTATAACTTCAATAGGTTGTAGAATTTCCGAGATGCCTGTTTATAACATTGAGAAGATCATGTCCGATTCGGTTCAAAGGAAACTTAGCGATCATCTGCTCGGCGATACGTTTTGCCGCCTGGTAGTTCTTTCGTTTAAGTTGATACTCGGCGGCTGCCTGAAGAAAATCCATGTTGTCGGGCTCGATTTCAAGCGCTCTCAGCAGGGCGGCTTCCGCTTCAGGGTCTTTTCCCAAATAATCCAGAAGCAGCCCTAAGTTATAATGGACCCGGGCGTGGTTTGGAATGCCTCTGGCCGCTGCTGCCAGAAACTGTTCTGCTGCGACGTACTTTTTCTCCTCTGCTAGCAGCAGCCCCAGCGAATAGTGCACTTCGTATAATTCAGGATGCGCGGTTACTACCTCGCGGAGGAGCACCTCTGCTTTATCATTTTTGCCCATTTGATTGTATAGCATGGCCAGATTCACCTTGGCCGCATAGATTTCGTTATCAATGCGGAGGGCCATTCGGTAGTTCTCGACGGCCAATTCGGGCTGACGGAGATTAGCATAGAGATTCCCCAGGTTGTACCTGCTAAATGCAAAATCGGCCGAATATTCCATGGCTTTTTGATATTCCAGCAATGCCGCCTGATAGACTTTCTTTTGTTTACTGTCCAATTGTGGATCAGATATTTCAGTCATCCGCGTGGCTGCTTCCATGCGAACGGCTTTGACCGGGTCGTAAATCATAGACGCCAGAAGCGATATCTGCCTTTTCTTGTCAAGATGATTCAGATGATTGACTGCTGTTCGTCGTATGAGGGCCTCTTCATCCAACAGTGCCAACTCGTAAGCCTGCGTGGTCTCCTCTGACGGATACGCTGCCAGATTCGACAGGGCCGAGACGCGCACGATCACCGGAAATAGCGGGTCTCCGGCCAGTCTGATGAGGTCTTTTTGAGCATCAGGCTGTTGCTTACGTCCAGCATAAATGATGATGCCGTAATGGGCTCGGCGGCCTGGACCATACCATTTCGTCATCTCCTCGTCGGACCACTGGTTCGTTTTGTCCACATGACAATGATTGCAGGCATTCGGCGTGCCAAGCTTGATGCTCATATCAGGCCGCGGAATCCGAAGGCTGTGGTCCGCTCGGTTATCAATAACCATATAGTATCGACCCGGCATGTGGCACTGGATACACTCAGCGCCCGTACCAACGTCAAACAGGATTTTACCGTCAGCCGATTTGATCGGCTCACCCTTTTCGCCTTTCTTCTTGTGGAAATGATGCGCTTTTGTGTCGTAAACACTCGCCCGATGGCACTGGAGACAGAGTTCATTGCCTTCCTTGACCGTCTTTGTACTGTGGACATCGTGACAGTCACTGCAGCGCACGTTGCGCTGGTACATTTTGCTCTGGGTAAAGGAGGCGTAAACGTAAACTTCTTCAAGGATTTGGCCGTCGGCAAAATATAATCCTTCGGTGAGTGGACTGGGCAGCAGACTGTCCAGCAAATCCGCCTCGGCATGAGTATAATCCCCCATAGCCGCACGCAGGGAATGACATGGTGCGCACAGCTCTACCTGATCCCGTGAGTTGATTCCGGCGGTTCTCACGACAAGTTCGTAGTTCTCTGTTTGAGGCCTGGCCATATCCGGAAGTTCGGCCCATTCCACGTGGCGGGAACCCGGGCCGTGGCAGGCTTCACAGCTCACATCGATTTCCGACCAGGTCGTCTGGTAAGAATCGGCTTTGATATCGTAATTCTTTTTCAGATTGGTGGAATGGCACTCGGCACACATGCCGTTCCAGTTCTGACCGGCATTGGTCCAGTACAGCCAATCCTTGGGATCAATTGGGGCATCAGGATAGAGGTGATACCATTTCTTTTTATTGACATCCCAGGCCATGGGCAGGCACTGCAGGCGGCCGCCGGGAAAGGGAACCAGGTACTGTTGCAGGGGATCGACACCAAAGGTATTTTTTATTTCAAACTCGCCTATTTTGCCGTCCGGTCCTTGGGTATGAACAAAAAACCGTCCGTCCTTGCGGAAAAAACGGGACGTCACACCAAAATACTCGAAAACGGCATTATCAAAGTCTCCAAGAACCGTGTTTTCATTGGCCACGTCCATTGCCAGGTCGTGATGTGAATCGTGCCATTTGTCGTATTCCTTTTTGTGGCAGTCCATACATTTTTTACTGCCCACAAACGTGGAAACCTGGTAAGGGGACAGACTATCGGACAAGGATCGGATATATTTTGTTTTTAAAGTGTATAGCGGTATTGAGAGAATAATAACGATTGTTGCTATAATGCCGGTTATTTTCCAGTTAGTCATTGTTAAATTTTTTCGGATATGTAACTTGCTCAGCACGAAACTCGCTGCGTTTGATCAATTTGTCGGTATCCACTTTAACGATATTGTTCTCAATGAAAACCTTATATATATCCAGAGCCCGAGGCGCAGGGGGGCTGATGACATTTCCGGTGATATCAAAGGCCGATGCATGACAGGGGCATTCAAACTTGTTCTCTTTTTCAACCCAGGGGACCGTGCATCCCAGATGGGTGCACTTTCGTGACAACGCCAGAAAGCCGCCGTCCTCTTGTCGGGAGAGGTAAAAGCGGCCTCTGACAAAGGCCGTGACCGAAGCTGGAGCAAAACTTTCGACCGGTCCGGCCGTGATAATGGCCTCCGCATTTGCTTCACTCAACCTGGGCTTGCGTGGCCTCAGGAAAGCAATCACTACCCAGATGAATTCAATCAGGGCAATAAAGCCGAGGCCGATCCAGAGTTTTGTCAGAAACGATCTTCTGGATGGTTCAACTTCAGCGGTTTTTGCTTTATCTTGCTTGCACATAATAAACTATTGAATATAGATTACTCCATTACTCCAACCTGCCAAGGCCAACTCAACGCCATCCCCTGCCCCCTGAACCATATGCCGGTAAGTGTCAAAATAATAAATGAAACCAGCAGCAAAACAAACACAGCCTGGAGGGCCTCGTTTTTTGTAGCTGCGTATTTTTTCTTTATCAGCAGATAAAAGCCGATAACTACCACTGCCACAATAACAACCGGCAGCAAACCATTGCTGATGACTGTCGGAAGGCCGGGCAGCCAGGCGGTAAAATCAATGAAAGATTCGTCTGCTATAATCCAGATAGGCGTTGCGATCACAGCGCAAAAAGCGGAAACCATCGCCATCCGGCGTCCCTTTTGAGATATGAACCAGAAACCTGTCACGTCTGAATCATATTTAAAATATGGCAAAAGAATTAAGAAGCCTATGACAAAGATCGGGATAATGAAAACGGCAAACAAAGGGTGAAAGTGCAAAAGCAGTTCCTGCATACCCAGAAAATACCAGGGGGCCTTGGCCGGATTGGGACTGAGACCCGGATTCGCCTTATCTTCCAACGGTGCGTTAAATATAATGGAAAAGACCAGGATAAAAGCGATTAAAACCAGTGCGACCACCAGTTCACGAAGTATCAGATCCGGGACAGTGGGAACTTTTATGACAGCGGGTTCTGATTTATCTCGTAAAGAACGGGGTGTAACCACTCCGCGGGCCTTTCGGACGCGCCAAAAATGAAAGGGCATAAGCGTGATAAGACATGCAGGGACAATTGCCGAATGCAGGGTGAAGAAGGTTTTGAGAGACTCCGGTCCGATCTCCGCCCCTCCTCTGATTAATTTTTGCAGCCACATTCCTACACCGGGAATATATTCAAACATGCTTGTGCAGATTGTAATTGCCCAGAATGCAAGCTGGTCCCAAGGCAGAAGATATCCGGTAAAGTTTGAGATAATAATAAGAAAAAAAAGGATAAGGCCTATTATCCAGTTGAACTGGCGCGGAGGATGGAAGGCACCGGTAAAAAATACCCGCACCATGTGCAGAAAGACAACAACAACCAGAATATTGGCGCTCCAGTGATGAATGTTGCGAATAAACTGCCCGAACCAGACATCCTGCTGAAGAAGGATAATTGAGTCATAGGCCCTGCCTGGAAATGGCTCATAAATGAATTTCAGCATAATGCCCGTTAAAAAAAGAAGCATTACGAGTGCTGCAGCTATTCCGCCGAGCCCCCAGGTATGTGTAAATTTCAGTGTCTGTTCAGGAATCGTTCGTGGGCGGAAGTGTAAGATGAGGTTGTTTAACAGGAACTTCTTGCGTTCCCGTTCGTTTTGGGGCAAAATTGGCGCCCAAAAGATGGAATTGCGAATACGGCTGAAAAGAGTAGTCCGGGCTTGAGTCATTAGTCAAGCCACAGTGTGAAAAAGTCTCAAAGTGTTTATCCCTCGTTAGCTGATAGAAAATCGCTTTTTGCGATTTGGACTGAAACGGCACTCCCAGGCACCACACACTGACTTCTGTAGCACTTTTGGAAGCTGCAGATCAAGGAATTTTCAATGTTTCGTGAAAAAAAGGGAAAAATAAATGTTTCGGCCCCTGGAGGAGTTAATTCACGCATATTTTGCGCGCACCTGGCCAATAGCTACCTGTGAAAAAGCTGGACGGTAATTAATGAAGGGTTGATTCCGATTCTTCGTATGGGGGCCAGCCGTCATCAAATTCCTCATAGACTACAGGCCCATGATCCGGTTTTGGCTTTTTGCATCGAGACCCCGCATCCTGCTTCCAAAGACCCAAGTGCTTCAGTATCTGACGAATTACGTCAGGATCCTGGATCAGACTGATAATCTTCATCTCAGAGCCACATCGCGGACAGGTCAAAGGATCAATCTCCCAAACCTTTTTGATAAGCTCCCTGTCGTACTTGAAATAGACACGGAGAAGAATAGGAATGCTGAACACAAACTGCCTATGCGGTACCGGATAGAGAATATTGTTACATACATCCTCTCCGAACTTGATCACCTTTTTGGAATGACAGCTTGGGCAGAACCACCGTCCCTTGCAACTGAATGCCAGGAGATACTCATTGCGGCAATCGGGGTTTGTACACCGGACCCTGGCGAAGCCTTCCTTCAGGTCTCCGCATTTCAGGTAATCCTGGACTACCTCATCAATAACAGAACGAAAGAAGCCGTACTGTTTCTCGTAGCTCTCATCATAGTTTGCCTTGAACTCCTCATAGTTATTGTGCAGGATGTTCCATAGTGGAGACTGGAACGGATTTCTGGGGTGATAGATAGGCAAGGCTTCGGGCATGGCAGTGCTCTCTTGTGCTGTGTCTGCAAGAGAAAACACAC
>JAJSZT010000064.1 GCA_030272815.1 Deltaproteobacteria bacterium | reverse complement strand
GGCTGTGCCACTTCGATGCCCGCTATGTGCCAAGAGCCCCTTTGCACGCTTAAGGTGTTACCTCTTACGCCGTGGGGTCTCGCCCCACGTCGGAGAGAGTTACCCCTCCTTCATCGCTCATACTGGCTCATGCGCCAGACCAAATCCCTCTCACCGGCTTCGCTTGTCACTATTCCGGTGAGTCTTCGCAGGTTGCTGTCAGCCCCTGCTGCGAGATGGCCTTTCCCAACGTTATCTCCGTAATCTTTGTAAAGGTGCTTGTACCCATACCCCGCGGTGTTTCCCTGGTGCGCTCAACCGTTTCTTCCCAGAGAACATCGGCCTCACGTCAAGCCTGACACGTTCGGCACACACAAACGACCCCAGTAATGCAATTTCAACTGGGAATACTTTTTCGAGGCTGCAGTAATTCCTTAATGTTCAAGCTCCCTTACTCACTAGGCCCCCAGATTGCACCCACCGCTGAAGCTCTGAGTCTTCAGGGCGGCCGGGCCGTTTACACCACGCAATGGACGTGTGGTTACCCTACACGAACTGTGGTATCGTTACGTGTCCGAACCGGTCAATTGACACGATGGGACTTTCACCCACTAGATTACGGCCTTGTTGGCCGCTCCCCAGGCTCCCATATTTGCTAGACCTACAGATTGCCCCACCTCGACAGCGCTTCTTTTTTTTTCCCACGCCATAGGGCAGCCAGGCCGTTTACACCACGCAATGGACGTGCGGTTACCCTACACGAACTGTGGTATCGCTACATACCCGAATCGAGCAATTGGTATGACGGGACTTTCACCCGCTAGATTGAGGCCTTGTCGGCCGCTACATCAGACCCCGGTGGTGTCCTGAATACTTGCCATAGCGCTTTCAGGACTGCTGCCTTCCGCTCAATCCAAAGCGTCGGCTTTCTCCCGCTATGCGTGATTATCCAATGTCCACAACTATACATTTTTCGGGGCTCAATACAGAGCCTGTACCCTTGATTCACTCAGCTTCGTACCTCCGTTACCGGTTTTGCACGTGAGTTTCTCTACTGATCTGGTGGCTAACCTTTAATCAGGCGGGACTTTCGCTATATGCGATCACCCACTGGGTAACAATATTGAATTTCATCTACCTTTCGGCAGACTCCCAACAATTCGGGCTTACTGGGCACGAGGATAGGATGCCAGAGGTGAGGTCACCAAGGTATGTGCCATCAGAGGAGGACTTCTGGAAGGCCTATACCGTTGCGGAAGGCCAAGACAAAGTGATGCTCATGACGTTCCTGCATCTCGCAGCAAGACGTGGAGAGGTGTTCCGCATAGAATGGACAAAGGATGTGGATTTCGCTAACAGCCGCGTCCGGCTATGGACTCGCAAACGCAAGGACGGAGTCTACGAGTACGACTGGCTTCCCATGACCAAGGAATTGCGCAAGTCGTTGTTGTGGTGGTGGTGGTGGTGGTGGGAACACAGGCCGATAAAAGACAAGCCCAATGTATTCCTGTGTCTGGATGAAACGGCATTCACCCGAGAGTATTACGGCCAGCCCTTCAAATGCAGGATTCATTTCATGCGGCGTATTTGCGACAAAGCCAAAGTGAAACCTTTTGGCTTCCACGCTATCCGGCACCTAACGGCTTCTACACTGTTCAATCAGGGGTATGATGTAGGGGTGATTCAATCCATCCTTCGGCACAAGAGCCCCAGTACAACGGAGCGGTATTTGAAGAGCATCGGCATGGAAAGGGTGCGAGACGCCCTGGAAAGCTTGCCCTCCAAACCGGCGGAGGTCGTGTCGATTGATATTGACCGAGTCTACAAACAAATGTTAGGAGAATGAAATGAGGGGCCAGAAAAGCAAAAAGCCGTCTGTGGAGCCGTCATCTCCACAAGCGGCTTTCATGAAAAGGCGTAACGCCTTGTTTTTATTGGCGTCCCCAAAGAAACTCCTCATTTACCCGTCTTGTTATATTCGCATTAAAAACTATTGTAAATATTACGAATTCTATCCAACCAAAAGACACAGAAAGCCTTCTGTTTTGTTCAAATCAGCAGATTTATAGCCACAATCTCACACAATAATATTAAAGCCAAAAACATGTCAGATGATTTTTTATATCATTGTCATATATAGTATTTGGGTCCCAATTGTGCGTGCGAAAAAAGGCGGTAGGTATGTCTTTGGGAAGGGGGTGTGTGTGGTATCCGAGGAAAGTGTTTTATACTTAACGTTCACACCGCTTCAATCTTTAACATAGTATAATTTAATAGTAATTACAGTATAGTATAGAATACAGTTTTCTGTAAGGTGCTTAAAACAAGCGATACAGAAATATAATTTAAAACGCCGATATAACCATAACAAAAGCAGGTGTAATTGCTCAGGAAATACCTATACACTACTATATTCTACACAAGAAACGTTCTTTATATCGCATTACAGAGAGTCTGAATAGTAGAATATAGATTTGTATTGACATCGTAAAGTAAAGATATATTATTTAACATCATCATTAAAATAACAAAGATAGCATATATGAAAAAAGAACCAAAACCTAAATTCTTTAAGCGCACAGGTAAACTACCAACAAAAGCAGCACTAAAAAGAATGGAAAAAAAGGTTAACGCATTATCGATACAAAATAAGGCTGATAAACATTCATTAGATGAGGATAAACCTATGGCAAAGAAAAAAGGAAAAACAGCAGAGAAAAAGGAAGCATCACCCAAGAAGTCTTTAACACCTGAAAATATAGCCAGAATGATAGAGGAGTGGTATGATAAGACTACTGGTGAGTGGGCAGTAGAATTTGGAGTTTCATATCAAACAATATTAAAGATGGCAGAGGTTATTCGTAAAGAGGAGGCTGCATTATGTCCGCCAAAGCCAAAAAAAGCAAGAACAAGAGCAGATATAGCCAAGGCAGGTATAGCATTGTATAAGAAGGAGCAGGGTAAGAAGTAGTATTAAATCTTACTTGTTTTTTCCTTGGCTGGACGGTATGGACGATGAGGACGGTGCTTTTATGATTTTATATTTGGAAAGAACCATGTTCGACTGAAATTAAAATGGAAGCCCTCTTGGTTCTAAATAATTTATTGAAAAAAGGTGTAAAACTGCCCCAAGATTTAGAAGGAGCCAGAACCAAATAGGGCAAAGTGTCCAGCCCCATTTCCATCTGACTTTTTTAAGAAGTTTTAATATAATGAAAATAATCGTAAGGATTACGCATATAGGGACAGAAGCAGCCAAAGTTTTGATTTGAAAGGACATTTCTCCGAATAGTATCAGCATACTAATCCAAATTGGAGAAAGCACCCATCTCCAATACATTACGGGCCTTCTCATCTGCTTCCAAACATAAAGCAATATTGTCATTGGAAAACTTATTGAAAATAAACAAAAAGTTAATTTTGACATTACCCAAGTTTTCATACAGCCCCTAACTCTTGAACTAACTGGTGGAGAGCATGAAGCTAGACCAGTAGCTATCCCCCAAAAATATGGTTAATGTTGATGACGGCTAAAACCGCATCGAAAATAGCTGTCCGCGTTCAATGAATGGTCAACTTACACTAGTTAATCAAAAGAGAGCATTTAACAACTAGCCGTAAAGACACCAAAAAATGGGTTGACTGACTGCTTTAACCAATCTAATATCTAACCTTGTTATTATGATTAACTTTTAACAAGGAGTTAAAAAAATGACCACAAAATGGTGCCCTATCTGTAAAGATACCTGTAAGGAACTTGATTGTAGGTTTTTCCAGGACGATAATCCATCCGGTTATTGTATTATTCACAAAGTGCTTATTGATTTTCATAATAATCTTGATTTGAGAGATTTGTCCGCTCTAATCGAAAAAACAAATCATATGATGGACAGCCCGCTATAAATTACTATGAAGAATTAATTATCCAATATAAAGGTGTTTACAAAATTTTACTTTGATTTCAATCCCTGTTCTATATTTATTCCTCCTGATAGTTTAATATATATGGGAAAGTTGACCAAAGTAAAGAAATTATAAGCCCTACAAATGGAAAGGAGAGCACTATGCGTGATAAAATTGATGATGTTTTGTTTGTTTTAAAAGAAATCTTCAATGAAGTTAAAGGCTCAATTGGAAATATCAAAGCAACCGAAATACGCAGAAAAGCAGTTAAGAGTGTTGCTCGAACAGAACTGGCAAAAAAATCCCGTTTCAAGGATTTTGATTCAGCCAAAAAAACGATTCATGATGCATGCGTTAGAAGACTTCGGATAGACACGGTTAGTGAATTTGATGAGTTAATTGAACTATATATTAATCAAAATTCAAGTCAGTTACAAGATATCTTAATCAAGCATGCGACTAATAAGGTACAAAGAAGTATGATTTCAGATTTCTTTAAAGAAATAAATAGATAACGCCCAACAAGGCACTATTGACCGCAAGGGGCGCGAGCCCCGTTTACAATTTAAGTAGCGAGGAACTCATTCAATAAATTACTGATAAAATGGGATGCTTTCTTAAATTTAGACGATATGCTTTACTACTTTATTACTACCAATATTACTTCTCTTATCTTCTCAAAATGCCTTTCAGGAGCCTCCAGATGCCCATATTCGACCTTTTATGCTTTTAGGCAAGCACAGAGTATTGACCGCAGGAATATAGTCATTTATTCGATTTCTCCTACCGACCCTTTTTTGGACTTTTAGACCGAGCAATTGACCCGCGTGTCATGATACTTGCTTCCTTCTTACATAATCAACGACTCATTATCAGACAGACTTGTGGATTCATTATAATCAACAGTCCATAACAACAAATTTCAGCCCCGACAAAAATCTTGCCTTCTAAAAATACGTCCATCTGATAATGCTGATTATATAATCAGGGAGCAAGTATCCCGCCACGCTCCTGCTATGCTAATATCCACTGCTCCTGCTTTCGTTACTATTTGAATAAAAAAGAATTGCGGTAATATTCTATTTAGATAACTGCTAATGTAAGGTGACCTACTTTTGTTAGCGAGTTTTTAGCATCATAGAACTGGAATCTATCGTGGTCCTCTTGATTTAGCGGCATCCGCCAATATATTTCCAGCCAATCAATCAAACCTGTCATCATTGTCATAAATCAAAATCGAACCAGATTTATTGTCTGCGGCACCCTATATATGAATAACGGAATATTTCGTGAAGTATATTTTAAAGCCCCCCTCTCTCCTACCTCTTTATAATAAGCCATCCGGCTGATTACTCACAAACATAATCAATCATTTAAACAGCAGAAAGGGCGGTTTGTCTTAAAGGCAGCCGCCCTTTTTGCGTTTGAAAGGAGGTGAAAGAGCCATGGCCTATACCCCAGAGTTGAGCATGGGAGCGTCCAGTTCGCTCCGTAGAATAGCGTGGGCACTCAATGTGCCGATGACCAAGGCCATCGAAAGGGTCTTTGAGACTCTGCCACAGATTTTAGACACGCGCCTTATTTGCGAGGCCTGTCGAGATAAGAGCAAGTGTTCTGACTGCGCTTTTAATTCACACAATCAGACACAGCAAGAAAAGGAGGAGCCCTATGACGCCAAAAGTAAGAGAGACACTAAACACCATCATTGACCGATTCAAAAGCGGGGACATCCCGGAAGCAGTTGCATATTCAATGTTCCCAATACCTAATTTGCCATCATCAAGATGGAGTCTTCTCAACAGAACATTGATGTTTTTCAGCGGCACGCAGGACGCAAGAGGTATCAAACAATGGAATAGCGTCAATCGCAATGTGAAGAAAGGCTCCAAAGCAATGTATATTCTCGTTCCTTATTTCAGGAAGTCCGATGATGACAGAGAGGAACAGCAGGTATTGACCGGGTTTGGATGCTCACCAGTTTATAAGGTCGAGGACACAAAAGGGGATGCCTTGGAATATGAAAACATTGAATTACCAGACTTACCCTTTATTGAGCGTGCTCAACAGTGGGGTATCTCTGTAAAGGCCATTCCAGGCAATTATCGTTATTATGGCTATTATTCCCCTACCAAGAAAGAAATCGCAGTGGCTACATCTTCTGAATGCGTATTTTTCCACGAATTAGCACACTCAGCCCACCATATTTTGAAAGGAAATTTTAAGCCAGGCCAAGATTCGCTTCAAGAAGTAGTAGCTGAATTGTCAGCACAAGCATTGGCTGTAATGGTCGGTAAATCAGCAGAGGATACAATAGGAAATAGTTTCAGATATATTAAGACTTACGCAGAGAAACTGGAAATAAGCGTCCCTTCTGCCTGTCTGAAAGTAATGAGTGAGACAGAGAAGGTACTCAATCTTATCATTACCGGCCATGTAGATAATAGAAACTGCATCAAAGAAGCAGCATAACAAAAGGGGGCCATTCAGGAGGAGGTGAAAAAAATGGAAGACTTTTTTGACGATGAGTTGGATTGGGAAGATTGGATGATTATAGGGCCAATGTCAGAGGACATAGCCGAGGAAAAACGGAAGCAGGAACGTGATATGTTTGGAGATGACTATGATTCTTTCAGTGAAGATGTCCCAAATTTGGATAATACAGAAGAATAGTAAACTTATGTATAGTCTTGTTTATAGGCCTTTTACATAAATATATTACTACCTGCGAATATTATTATCATTCTTTTTTTTACTACCTTGCTCTTGACAAATGAGTAATAGTGCTTATATTAAAGAGCCAGTTTTAAAAGGCCCTTAATATAAAAAACATTTTCGATAACAGCCCGTATTGTAAGTTAAAATACGAGATAACTGTATTATAACTTGTGGTGCGGGCTTTTTTTATTGTTAAAAATTAAACCAGATGAGGAAAAAATATTATCTTTATACCGAGATACCCAATACATACAGATTTATCCTATAAAGATGGCTTTGTATTATCAGATGAAGCAGAAGATTTGCATAATCAAGGAAGTTGGCTTCAAAATGCTCTGGTAATGGATGCCTATAACTCAACTTCAAATAGTCTTAAAAACCTTGTAAACGCTTTATTCGATGAGATTGTGGACAAGACAGGTCTAAAAGTTAAATCCCTAAAAAGAGTGAAACAGGCTCTTAAAGCAGTCCTAATCAATCTGTGGCTCTCCAATTTATTAGGGATGCCTGTCAGATATTCACGAGATAAAAGCGCATACTCACATAATCGAAAGTATGGAAAATTATATTTTAAATACCATACATTACTTCCTGTTATTGATGCGCTATTTTCATTGGACTACATTGAGGGGAAAAAGGGCAGGTCAAAATATGAAGATAAAAAAAAGGGATATCAATCAAGAATTTGGCCGATGCCTGCGCTTATTGGATTATTCATAGACCACCAACTAATTTCACCAGATTTTTTCCAAAAACCAGAAGCAGAAGAATTGATAATAAAAAAAAATAAAAGCAAAAAGTTGGTGGGATACAGGGAAGATAAAAACACTAACAAAATGCGTGAAGATTTAGAATGCTATAATGAATTTGTAAAAGAACATCATATAACGGTAACGTTACACAGTAAAGTTTTAACAAACAACGATTTTCTAATAAACTTATTCAGAAATATCATAAACAGTAGAATAGCAATAAAACAGATATTATATAGGAATAATCAAATAGTGGTACACAGGAGAATACCTCAATACATATTAAAGAGGTATACCGATACAGTCAACAGTAACCCGCCTATTAATCAACCCACCATTACCCAGGAGTTTCCGTGTAAACCACCTATTGATAATCGTTTACATAGGATTTATTTTTATGCTAAATTGAGGTTCATTGACTTTCTGGCTTCATTAAATCGGAAACTGCATGGGGAAAAAAAAAAGAATGATGAGTGTTTCTTGGAATTATTTCCTTTGGAAAAGATTGGGATAGAACATTTACAATTCATACTAAACCAAGAATATTTATACAGAGTTTTTAACAGGAATTCTTTTCAGCATGGCGGGAGAGCATATGGGGCAATCCATCAGAATTTACCTAAAAATATGAGACCATTTATCCATATAAATGGAGAGAAGACAATTGAAATAGATTATTCAGCATTTCACATCCTGATGCTGTATAACCAGGAAGGCATAGACTATCAGGATGACCCGTATTCGGTCTGTGAAGGCCCTGAAATGAGAGTCATTTACAAGGCGGTAGGTCTTATAGCCATCAACGCTGAAAACGAAAGAAAAGCCTATGGCGCTATACGGAACGAATTGGAAGACCGAGGCATACCCTTGCCATCAATTAAAAAACCTCTGGTGGCGCTTGTAAATACTTTCAGGGATGCTCACAAGCCCATAGCAAGATATTTATTTTCAGGCATAGGGCTTACTCTTCAAAATATAGACGGCAACATAATGAATGCTATTTTGATGAAACTTATGGATAAAGGGATTTTAGGTCTATCAGTTTATGACAGCGTCATAGTCCCTAAACAACACGAAGTATTCACAAAGGAGGTGATGACAGAGGAATATCAAAAGGTAATGGGCTTCAATCCCAGGTTTTAGCACCAGACGCAACGTTACGAGCACCATCTCTTTAAACTGGCGGGGTTTAATTTTTACCCCATTATTACAGATGCTCCTAATTACTTTGGGAAGCATCGACACGCTCGATAGGACAATCGTTAAATTGTTGGTATCGAGCAAATGGAAACAAAAAAACGATATAAAATAAAGGTATTAGAGAGCCTAATTCCTGAACAGGCAGAGACAGGAGATTTATGCTATTTTGAGGATTTAGACACATATATTCAAGAAATCATAATAGATTTGTTCGCATCAATCATCGAAAATAAACAACAGGAGGAATAAATAAATGAAGAAGGTAGCGATTTATGTTAGGTCGAGCAAAGATTTACATAATGTCTCTTGTAAAGCACAGGAAGAACAAATCAGGAAGGTGGTTAAGGAAAAAGGTGAGCAGGTCTATCGTGTTTTTTGCGATAAAGCCCTATCATCTACTCGTGATATAAGGCCTGAATTCGACGAAATGTTAGGTTTGGCTATGACCAAGCAATCCCCATTTTCAAAGATTTACTGTCTTGATACATCGAGATTTGGCAGAGACCAGCATCAAACACAGAGTTATTTGTGGGCATTACGGAAAAAACACGGGATAGAGATAATTTTTATCAATATGCCACAGACCAATACTTATCTTGACCCTGTATTTGAAACTATTATGTCAGCCTTTGACGAACTACATTCGCAACAAAGCAAGGTCAAAGGTGTTGCCGGAATGAAACAGAATGTGAAAAGTGGCTATCGTGCTGGTGGAAAGGCACCATACGGGTATCGTTTGAAAGAAATAGAGGTTGGAAAACATCGAACTGGTAATCCAATTACAAAAACCATACTGGAACCTGACCAGGATACAGCCCAAATTGCCAAAGAATACTTTGAGAGACGAGCCAAATATGAAAGCAGGAAATCCATCCTTGAAGATTTTTATAGCCGAGGAATTCCTTCACCAAGCGGTAATAGCCATTGGGGAATACCAAGTGCCAAGTCGATTGAGGATAATATAGAAGTTTATTTAGGTCATACGGTTTTTAATCGACATAATGAAAGAATTAAGGAAAAGGGAAAGGCTAACGGCTATTTACACGGAAAAAAATATAAACCAAAGGAAGAATGGGTAATTAAAAAGAATACCCACGAACCTTTGATTACCGAAGATATCGCCAGTATTATTCTTGAAATGAAAAAAAAACGGATAAGGGAAACCCCAAGCACCGCTAAAAGGGTTTATGCCTTATCAGGAACAATTAAGTGCTCTGAATGTGGTACTAACTATGTCGGTGATAGAGGTATATACCGCTGTAATTCAGGAACAAAACCAGGTGATAAGTGCCCTAACAACGACATATCACAGAAGACCGCAGAGGACGCGATTTTCACGCTTTTGAGCCAAAAAATTCTGAATTTCAAGAATGTCAAAGGTGTAATTGACCGCTTAAAACAGCGGTTTCAGAATGGTAAGTCCGACATCCAGCCCTTGGAGAAAAATTTGGCTAAAATTGAAAAGCGACAGCAAAAATATATGGACTTGTATAGTATGGGACTGGTTGAGATTGAGGCAGTAGAGCCAAAATTGGCTTCAATTAAAGAACAGAAAAAGGCTATTACCGAGGAAATAGAAAATCAGAAAGCGGTTCAGGGCACTTTTGAGGTTTCGGACGACGACATCAGGAGTGTGATTGAGAATTTTTCGGAGGAAGTAAGCCACGCAGACCCTAAAACAAGAAAGAGCGCCATTTTAGCGCTCTTTGAACAAATAAAAATCTTTCCCAAGGAAGGTGAACCCTGGGAAAGAATATTAGAAATCAAAGGTAGTTGCCTACCCCTGACACGGGTATCAGTGGCGTCCCCAAGGGGATTTGAACCCCTGTTGCCGGCGTGAAAGAGCGATTTAGCCGTGATTTCAGCGTATTCCACCTATTTTAGCACCCATCAAAGGCCGTTTAGAGCCGTCAAAAGCCGTCTAAAAAGCCGTCTGACTATCGTGCTGGGTTGGACGGTCAGTACGATAAAATCCCACCTCTAAAACAGCACTGAAATCAGCCCCCCAGATTTTGTGCCAGCATTGTCAAAACTATTATTACAGGGAAGCCAGAACAAAAACAGTTGTAATTGTTCAGGAAAAAATCTGACGCAAATAATAAATCATATTGACTTGCCCTAATCAAGAGACACAGAAAAGCCTGCTGCGGAATTAAATCTTACTTGTTTTTTTATTATCAGGACGGTATGGACGATAAGGACGGTGTTCTTATGATTTGTATTAAGAAAAAGAACTATGTCCCCCTGAAATTTAAGATGTCATAAAAACATCACAATCTTTTGATACCAATTAATATGTTTGGATACTGGCAAGTTATCAAACATCCGCCCTGCCGGGCCTAAAAGAGCCGGACGTTACCGACATTTCAGCGACTGCTGCATGATGCCGATAAGAACATGCTCTTTGACAGCCATGACCATTTACCAAACCATTCGGCTGGGCACCGTTCAGGCCTTCACCGGGGTGAGTCCTCCCCACGCTGTGGAACCCGTTTTCTCCAGGAGCAGTTCAGGGGCGTTATGTTGCCGTTATATTGCCTCAGACGGCAAAAAACCGGTGCTGGTGAAGCGCAGCGTTGAGCTGATGGGGCTTATGGTAGAAGAAATCAGTTATCAACGGTTGTTATGTTTGATCGTATTCTGTGCATTTATTGCAGCATTGACAATCGGCTGTCTGTCGCGGGGCGAAAAGACCATGAATGACGAACAAGCATCTGTAGACAAGATCTTAACCGAACCTGATTATGATTACGAAGGTTTTGTCGACTACATCTATAACGGTGATACCTACAAATTATGGTACGGCAGAATTGGCTCCGGCAGCGGACCACCTGCGTTGGTTCTGCACGGCGGTCCGGGAGGCAATCATCATAATCTCGTGGCGTTTCAGGCATTGGCTGATGAACGCCCTGTGATCTTCTATGACCAACTAGGGTGTGGGAAATCAGACCGTCCGGATAATCCGTCCTTGTGGACTGCTGAACGATATTTTGATGAGGTGCGAGCGGTACGGGATGGTCTGGGCTTGAAAAAGTATCATTTGATTGGTCATTCATGGGGAACTACCCTGGCTGTTGGATTTGCCGCCAAACACCCCGACGGCATATTGTCCATTTCTCTCCATAGCCCGGTACTGAATTTTCCCTATTACATCAATCATGTTACCCCAAAACTTAAGCAGGGCTTGAGTTGCTTGAATGGAGAAGCCGGGCAGATCATTGATGATTATGAGTTGAGGGGTGTGGGAACAAAGAGCGACTATGACGAAGCTTGCATGGAGTTCACCAAGCGGCATGTTACACGCACTTGGCCATTACCTGAGGCGATGAAGAAATTGATTGCCGCACGAAATGCCGTAATCCACGATATTATGGTTGCAAGCGGTTCGGAGTTGAATGTGCCGGGAAATCTAAAGACGGTAAACGTAACCTCACAACTGTCCAGGTTGGATTTCCCTGTTCTTATGACTTGCGGAAACTACGATCTTTGTACCCCTGCCTATACTAAATGGCAGTCTGGTTTTGCCAATGACCCTCAGTGTCATATCATACAGGGAAGCGCCCATATGACCCCCGTGGACAGGCCCCTGGAACTCCTCAGGCTACAAAGGGCTTTTCTAAGAGAAGTGGAAAACCCATCGAACAACCGCGTGCACCGGGCGCGGTAAACCGCGCCTGTGACTCAGATCGTTACAGCATCGGTACTGGTCAAGTATCTTCACCGCTGTTCTCAAAGTTCCGGTTGTTACTTTCTGCTATAAATAACTAATTGAAACGTTTTAATATTTGTGATATACAAACACTATCTGCATAAGAATTGTTTGATTCATGATTTGCGCAGTTAGTTATCTGAACTTTAACACAATGGCATGAAATGCCACACAATGTGCCATGATTGTGCTTCAAATCTTCTAAAATATCTCCCAAACTCCACATAATTTTGCATGTTACCTACATTACATGATGTGTAAATAATGTAATAGTTTTTATGTAATTTACACCATAATTACATAGTTTTTTCCATGAATTTGTACAGCTATCCTCGCCCTAAATTGATATAACCATTTAATATCTATATCATTGTACGATAACTATCTAATTTGGCATGATTCGTGCATACATTATAGGTAATGAGGTTCTTGCCGCGGTCCATTTAACCCTAATTGAAAGGAGGTCATACCCATGGAGAACCCCCTCAAAATGTGCATGCATCGCTTCCATTAGAATCCAGAATTCTTTTGGGAGCTTTTGAAATTCAACGACGGTGCGGTATCCTAATCATACATTTCAAGAGCATGATATGTTTACCACCCAAAAACAATACACGATCGGTGATTAATGTTAGTAATTAAATTAACCCTATTAAAAGTACACCCCAATTAGCCCATCGTTTAAATTTAAACTTATACAACAATTTCGTAAAGCCTTTTTCTATAAACATTCAGAATGTTCTTTCATCGGATGGAATAAATGGGGACCGATGTTAAAAATTAAAATTAATACCAACAAAGTAAATAAATTATTAACAATATGCAACAACGGAGGAATATTAATGAGAAACAACCTAAGGATAAAGATAGCATTTATAGTTTTTATCACCTGCATTTTGATTCCCTTCATAGCAGGGGCGAAAATACAAGGCGAACCGCAACCAGTTATAATATGTAACGAATCGGACGACCCAGTGCCGGTTATTAACACCAACAATCTAATTCCCTTCATCTTCGATCAATGCGATGATATAGTTCCTGGAGATATACCAGCGACAAAGGCAAGAATAAATAGATTTATAGTACCGGCAGGAAAAACAGTAACAATAAATCACATTTCATGTCGCGGAACAACAGAGTCAAAAGTTTCATATCTAAAAAAACCATTAGTTTCAGTGGAAGTGACAGATAAGGAGGGTTTAGTCCATACAGTTACACTTGGCACAGCGGAGTTCTCGATAGAAGAAGATGGTGAGACAACATTTGCAATATCAGTTGCAGGACAAGTAGTAGCACCGGAGAACACCATAATAGAACTTTATATTGAATCTGCACCCCACATAATGACCAGGGTTTGCGGTTCTTTGGTTGGTCATCTAAAGACCAATGCACCTTAGAGTCACACAACATGAAAGAATAATGGCGGATAGTGTCTGCTGAAGGCCGCGGGAGAACCTGAGACCAATGGCACTGCTGTAGATATTGTACCGCCGGCTATAGACCACCCATTCCACCTTACCACATACTCTCCAAGCCGCCTCACCCTTTTGTGGGGCGGCTCTTGCTCATAAAGCCGGAGAGCCTTGGTGATGAAATTGGTTATCGTTTTCTTTGCAAGGGTGAGTCCCTGCGGCTCGAACCGGTAGCCCAGAAAATCAAAGCCTCGCTCTAACCTGCCAATTAAAGTCTTCTCCGGGTGCTTTTCCAAGTTCAGTTCGTTAAACGTCTGGTTGAGCACCCGGATCGCTTTTTTCAATTTCCATCGGGTAGGTGCTAATATCAAGATGTCGTCCATATACCGAAAATACTTTACATCCAGTTTCTCCATCTTTTGATCCAGTTCCAACAAATAAAAAGCACCAAGCAAAGGTGACAATGAAGATCCCCTCGGTATTCCCTTTTTAAAATCTTGATACAATCCTCCCCATTCCACACACCTGTTCAAGAACTGCCATACGTAGCCAATAATTGTCCGGTCTTCAATATAATCGTGCAGTTTCATCAGCATGGTATAATGGTTTATGGAATCATAATATGAATGCACATCGGTTTTGCAGAAGAACTTGTATTTCGGAAGTTGCTTCATCACATCCCGAACAGCACCTTTTAATCCTCCATGCCCCTTGAGATGATAACAGGTTTTTAGCAGAAACGGTTTCATTTTTTCCTGTATGATGGCCGTTAAAACTTTTATGATCAAAGCATCTCGGGACGACCAGAGAGCAATCGTTTCACCGCAGGATAGTGTAATTTTTGTTTGGACATCAAATCGATAAGCACCGGTGATCTGTTGGAAGTATTGAAATCTCAAGTTGGGGAGCGGGTTACAAGCTTAAAAAGCTGGCCCAAGCAGCCAAACCTTTTATCTAACAAGCTCCGCCGTTGTGCAACTTTCCTGAGAGAGAAAGGTATATTGATAGAATGGACAAAGTCGGGAGATCGCATCATTACAATTACCAAGACCGTCCAGACCGCCCATTATGATCATGATGAACAAGACTTAAATAAGCCTGAACCTGAAAATAAGATCAGACCGGATACTAACATTGCGAGTTCACAATCAGTCAGTTACGAGCAGGCCAATGATTACGATGATTTACAAGATGAGGTGATATGAATGAATATAAAGTCTATAATTGATAATCTTAAAAATAAAGGTGTTTACCTGCTCATGGATGGGAATGATATAAGATGCCGAGCTTCTAAACGTGTGATGACCGATGACATTAGAAATCAAATAAGGCAGCATAAAAAGAAAATTTTAAAGCTACTCATCATTGAGAACCCTTACAATTTGCCAGTAAAAAGGCCAAGGACAAAGCCCATTCAGGATAATCTGTCAACTAATGGATCAATGATAAAACTCATTCGAGGAGATTGTCTTTATGAATTAAAAAAGATTAAGGATGATTCAGTTGATCAACTTTTAACAGATCCCCCTTACGGAATCAAGTTCATGGGGAAAAACTGGGATAAGGCGCTTCCATCCATTGAGATCTGGATAGAAGTCCTGAGAGTGCTCAAGCCAGGCGCATTTGCTTTTATCATGGCCTTACCTCGGCAGGATGTTCTGAGTCGGATGATCCGGATATTGGAGGAGGCCGGTTTCGTAATAGGATTTACCTCGCTGTACTGGACCTATGCTAATGGTTTTCCGAAAGCACACAATATCAGCAAGGCTATAGATAAGAAATTAGGCGCAAAGAGAGAAGTAATAAACAAACGAACAATGCCTGACATTAGAGGTGGTAATTACGGTCAGGGTAAAAATAAATATGAAAAAATAGTCATTCAAGACACCATTCCTGCAACACCAGAAGCAAGGCAGCTTGATGGTGCTTACGCCGGGTTCCAACCAAAACCAGCGGTCGAGGTTATCCTTGTTGTAATGAAACCGTGCAAGGAGAAAAACTATACCAAGCAGGCGCTTGCGGATGGAAAAGGTATCACCTGGCTTGATAATTGCCGAATATCATACAGAGACTCCAAGTTGCCATGGAAATATAAAGACGGAGTAAAATGGAGTCCAGAAAAAAAAAGGAATCAGGATATTATAAGGCAAGCCCATGAGAAAGGACGATTTCCTGCCAATCTAATTGTAAGCGATGATATACTTGACGATGGAAAAAAACGTGCGGGCGTATATTCCCCCGTAGTAGACGAGATTAGAAATTCTGGAAGCTATTCAGGATTTTTTTCTTTAGACGCCTGGGCTGATTTAAACCTACAGGATCTTCCAGAAAAAGTTCAACAAAACCAACCATTCTTTATCGTTCCAAAAGCAAGTAAAAAAGAAAAGGATGCAGGATGTGAGAACTTTCCAGTACGTGAGAAAGATAATAGAACCGACACAGCAAAAGGAACTATGACTAAAAAAGGTTTGCAGCCAAGTAGAAACAACCATCCTACAGTAAAGCCTTTAACGCTGATGTCATACCTTATTACTATGGGCAGCCGGCCAGGCGATGTTGTTCTTGACCCGTTCTGTGGCTCTGGAACTACCTGTATAGCAGCTCATAAGCTTCAACGAAGAAGCATCGGAATCGAAAAGAACCCTGAATACATCAGGATCGCTCATGCGAAGTTCAGATCTTTGGTGTTAGAGTCCTTTCGCCAGAAAGATACGGCTAATGACTTTTCGTATGAGCTGTCCAAAAGCCCTAAGAAAAATTGTGGCTGGCCACAAATAAAAATGGAGGATTATACTATGTTAGTCAAAAGAGGACATGGGGATTTTCCCCGAATTTACAGACCTTACAGTCCCAACGAGTTGTATGGTCAGGAAGAAATCAAGCAGATCATCATCAACTGTTTCAAAAACGGCACCATCGGTCACTCGTACCTTTTCCACGGCGCATCCGGCACCGGTAAAACGACTTGTGCCCGAATCATCGGCATGGGGCTGTTATGCGAGGAGGGGCCGACCAGCATGCCGTGTGGTAAATGCCAACAGTGTAAATGGATCATGGCGTTGAGTAACATGGATTTCCTTGAACTCAACAACGCCAACTTCACAGGCATGGATTCCATGCGAACTCTCAGGGCTAACTTCGACTGCGCCCCTTTTATGGGCAGATACAAAATCTTCGTTTTCGATGAGTGCCATAGGATGACTGAAGCGACTCAAAGCATGATGCTCAAGGAAGTGGAGGATGTAATTGACGGGGTGTATTTTATCTTCTGCAGCACCAACCCGGAGAAAATTATCGAACCGTTGCGGAACCGGTGTATGTCCGTCGAGTTCCAGCCGGTCAAAGACAACGATATTAGGCGCATGCTGGTCGATGTCTGCGAATGGGAAGGCATTATTTATCAGGACGGCACTCTGGAACCTATCATCAAGGAGACCCGGGGGCTCCCCAGGAATGCGCTTTTTCTGCTCCAGAAGGCCGTGGATTCCGGAAAGGCTCAAAAATCGGATAACGCCAGCTCAAATACATTAAAAAAGAAAGTGTGTATATCAGGGGAGCCTTTATAATACCTTTACAAACTGTCCTGTCTTGAAATGGTATGGTTGTTTCTAAATTCCGTGACAGTGCGCAAAACATTAATTTCAAACCACCCCAAGTGTGCGTGCGTAAAAAGGCGGTAGGTATGTCTTTGGGAAAAGTGTGTGTGTGGTATCCGTGACAGTGTAATTACAAAGTGTAAAATGTAGTGTAATGAAATAATAGTGTAGTAATAATAGTATAGTATTACAACACATTATACCGTTACACTACATTACAGCCTTCCGCAACACATTGTAATATTTTTTACACTATCAATCATCCAATAACACCAAATAAAATCCTGTAAAACAGGTAATAATAGTATAGTAAACCGTAACCGTTATTGGACCTAAAATATAGGTATCGATTATGACAACATATAAAGAGTTAAAATCCGTCAGATACTTTGATAGTATTATTGCTTATGCTAAGAAGCTTTTGAATATAGAGTTTCAGTCCACTGGTAAACAAAGGTATAGTGCCTTCTGTCCGTTTCATAATGACTCCAAGGACAGTTTCAGGGTATATGTGGACAGTAAGGATGAAGTTCGGTTTCATTGTTTTGGAGCGTGTGGCACCGAGTGGGATATTTATGACATTATCATAAAAGTTAATAAATGTAGCTTCAGGGAGGCACAGGATACATTTGCAGAGTATATGGGCATTACGGATTTTGTGTTTTATGGTGGTATAGCTTCTATGCCCGACGAGGAAAATAAGCCGGATGAGCCAGTCAATTTTGTTGAACCAAAAGAACTTGATAAAGATGTTATAACAGCTCTGCATGAGGCAGCAGACTTTTACCATGAATTCTTGCTGCAAAAAGAGGATAAGGCACTGAAATATCTTTATCGCAGGGGTCTGGACATAGACTTAATCAAAAAGTTTAATATTGGCTATGCTTCACCTTTTGCAGATAAAAATTACATGGGCAGGGCTTTAATTTACAGCTATCTGGACAGGTTCAATGAAGATTACAAAATCTTTAACCCATTTGTAAGGGCAGGACTATTCCGTTTTCTTGATGATAAAGCAGCTAAAGGATACGGCTATTATATGCAGCAAGTAGATTTCGCAAGCACAGATCCATTTACAAAAGCATATGGGGACTTCTTTGCAGGCCGGATTACGTTTCCGATTTACGATATTAACGGCAAGATTCACGGCTTTATGGGAAGGCGTCCAGACAACAGAGGGACACACTGGATTAAACAACAGAAACAGGATACAGAAATATGCACAAGAGGATGGTTGTATGGCATTGATAAGGCTGCAAGATATATTGAATACTATACTACTATTATTATAGTAGAGGGCATCTTTGATTATTTCGCTTTTTACAGACTGCTGCAGGATGCAAATAAACCTATTGTAGTCTCAACACTTGGTACCCGTCTCACTGATGAAACGATATCCCTTTTACAACAGTTAAACATAAAAGACATTATAGTCGCTTATGATTGGGATAATGCAGGCAGGGCCGGTATCAATAAAATAGCCAAAGATTTGGATTGTACGATATATTATCTCGGAGGCATGAAACCTGATGAAGATCCTGCTGATAAGCTGAAAAACCTTCAAAACATCATTAGCGGGTTTTCTCTCAAACACCTGTCAAATGCAGCAAGAAAGATACAAAAGCAAACTGACAAGCCGGTTGGTATCTCTTTTTTATCGTCTTCATCGCCCAAACCGTCCAAGGAAATTATATTCAAACCTGATACTACTCTTGATGTATCTTCAATAGACCATCAGAAACCAGGGAAAGCTCCTGAGAAGTATTTCTATGAAGCAGACAGGTTCTTGCCTTTACTCACCTATAATCACGCAAATAAGGCCGATTTGGATGGTAAAATACAAGACTTAATCAAGATGCTAAATGAAAGGCCCGAAAAGCCCGGAGACGGAAATCAATTTACCATCTATTCGGATTTCATTCGCAAAGGATTATATGATGACCTGGGCTATGCCCTCATACTCTGGTTAAGAATAGTAATCGAACAGCAATACCGGAAAAGAAGGATAAAAGAAACCGATTCAACTTTCGCAAAGTGGCTTCAAACTTCCCGCCCTACCATCATCAAATATAAAGGTTTACTCAAGGAGTTAGGATTTCTAAACATCACTACCGATACCAAGTATCAAATATTATCGGTCAAATACTTTACCGGTAAACAAGTGTAATCTGTATACCGTTATCATACTATCTATCCGCTACAATCAGAATAGTAGTGCCCCGCTCTTTACTTAAAGGGGAAATGTTATAGTAAAATGATGGTTATTGTAAATATATTAGGAAGGTTATAGCGATTTTTAGGCTTACGACCTGTAAACTGCGCAATAAAATCTTACTTGTTTTTACCCAGAAAGGACGGTATGGACGATGAGGACGGTGTTTTTTGCTAATTCTTGTTTAACAAGCATAAAATCTGTGGGAATAGTCAGAAACTATATAATAACTGGATAGGGCGTAGGAGAATTAAAAGATTATGTATTTCCCCAGTCATTCTGTTATAATGTCAAGACTTTTTATTCGGCAAAATCGCACGATAATACCCATAGTATGGGGTTTTATCGTGCAAAATTGCCCTATTTTTCTTTTTCGCATGCAATAATGCACGAAAACAAATCGGGTTTTTAGGCCCACTACATCAAAGTTATGCTAAAATAGGCTTAAATTGGATTACATGAAAATCAAAAATATTCCTTTTGTTCATGGGGGACAAGATCTATCAAGTAACTTAGAGTCCATTCTGCAGAAAGGTCTTATCCCAAAAGGTAGAAATATAAAAGAAATTGATATTGCAGCAGGAAATGGTAATTGCATTTCTCTAAGATTAGCACGAGTAAACGCCAATTTCGGTTCTGGTGAAATACTTGTTATAAATCCGGACGTATCTGACTTGCCCGGTGTTAGGTTTTATACACGTGAACTATATGGAATAGGAAATGACATTCGAAGATATTTAACTGGTTCTGAATTTGAGCAACCTAATTCTATACTTCATAAAGAATTATTGAATAAAATTATATCTTCTGAAAGAGAGAAAACTGTTTCACGGGGTTTGTCTACAAGTGGGAACGACTTGTTTGCTAAATTAATAAAATCGCCTGAATTCAGGGAATATTTATCAGCTTATGCCTTATCAAAAAATGAATTTTATAAAAAATTTGAGAAAAAGTGCAGTTTAATTGGTTGCACATTACAAGAATTTTTTGAGCGATCCCCATATTCAAGAGAGTGGCTGATCAATGAAGATATCTGTATCCCCAAAGTAGTACAACCTAATTTTCTTTTGGGTTATTGGGACGGAAATGATTTTAGAAATTTTGGACGAATCCTTCAAACTCCCAGG
>JAJSZT010000063.1 GCA_030272815.1 Deltaproteobacteria bacterium | reverse complement strand
AAATACAAGGCAAGCCTTCTCGATAAGCCCTTCTCTTGTTCCGAGTTGACAGAGTTGTTTTATAAATACCAGAAAGAACGGAGGTGATAAAAGATGAAAAGGTTTATGTGTATGTTTTTTGTAGTGATAATGTGCCTTGGTTTTGTTGGTTGCAAAGAGGAGGAAAGTTCTCCGCCCGCGGAAACGGAAAAGATAACACCGATAGTGGAGGAGACTATACCTTCCGTTGAAACTCTCCCCGCCCCTGTGGAAAAACAGCCCCAGGGAGAACAGGAAGGAGGTAGTGACGTCTCACATGATAACCAATGATAACTGAAAAGCCAGAAGATTTTCAAACTAACCATAAATAAAAGGAGTAAAAGATAATGATAAAGAAATTAATATCAAGGAAGTTGGTTTCCATGTTGGTTGTTGCCCTGTTTATTCTCTCTTTTGCCGGAATAGCAGTTTCCCAGGAATCACAGGAAACAGAGGCAGTTTCCCAGGAGTCACAGGAAACAGAGGCAGTTTCCCAGGAGTCACAGGAAACAGAGGTGGAAAAAATGACAGGGATGATCAGCGATATAATGCCTGATATCGGACAAATTATAGTAGTAGATAAGGAATCCGGCAATACAGTAACTTTAACCGCTGGTCCGAATGTAGACCTTAAGAACTTTAATGTGGGCGATCATGTAGTGGTAGAATGCACTAGTGACATGGTTATCATATCAATCAATAAGCAAACCGAGTAAAATTAAAAAGAAAAACCGAGTCTTGATGAGAGGCTGCCTTATTCTGGGGCAGCCTCTTTTGTAAGAAAACCTTTGCAAGTTCAGATATTTTTGATGAAAAATGCTGATTACTGGATAAGTAAACTCACCCTGATTAAACATCAAGAAGGCGGCTTCTATGGGCGAACATACAGTTCGGACGAATTGCTGGAACAAAATGCTTTGCCTAACCGATTTACAAGCCCTCGTTTAATTTCCACGGCAATTTATTACCTGCTTAAGTGGGACCAGGTATCACTGCTTCATCGTATGAAATCTGACGAGCTGTGGCATTTCTACACAGGCAACCCATTAACAATTCATGTTATTAATCAGCAAAAACAATATGATAAGATAATTCTTGGACCAGAAATCGAAAACCAGCAGGTCTTTCAGGCAACAATCAAAGCTGGATGCTGGTTCGGGGCTACTGTTAATAATTCTGACAGCTATTCACTGGTGGGATGTACTGTTGCGCCTGGTTTTGACTTCCGCGATTTTGAAATAGGCAACCGGAAAAAGCTGGTTTCACAATATCCTGAACATAAATCAATTATAGAAAGGCTGACAGAACCGATAAGAAGGATTGAATAAAATACTTTATACCTTAATCCTGCAAGATTGTTTATGCAGATTTTAGGTTATACTTTAAGAATCCCGACAACTGCGCCCGTCATACAGGTGGCAAGAGTGCCTGCAATTATTGAACGAAACCCCAGTGAAACTATTTCATTCCGTCTCTGTGGAACCATAGTGCCCATCCCTCCTATCATAATTCCAAGACTTCCGGGATTTGCAAAACCGCACATTGCATATGTCATAATCATCAGGCTTTTAGGGCTTAATGCACCTTCTGCCAGACGGCTCATGTCAATATAAGCAATAAATTCGTTTAGAATGGTTTTGGTGCCCATAAGCGCTCCTGCGGTAAACGCCTCATCCCATGGAATACCCATAAGCCAGACTGCCGGAGACATCACACAGCCCAAAATCAGTTGAAGGGTAACTTTCTTGCCGGAAATTTGCGGCAAAAAACCAAGCAACAAATTAACAAGATGTACCAGAGCCACAAGAACTATGAGCATCGCAATAATATTGATAAGAAGCTGTATCCCCTGAATAGTTCCTTTGGTAATTGCATCCATAGGGCTTACTGACTCTTCTGGAGGGGTCAATTCACCTGAAGTCGGTTTGCCTGTTTCCGGTATCATGATTTTAGACACAGTAACTGCAGCCGGCACGCTTATTATTGATGCGGTTAGAATATGGCCCATAACATCGGGAATAATGCTGCTAAGGATGCTGGCGTAAAGCACCATAACCGTACCTGCTATTGTAGCCATGCCGCATGTCATTAAAGTAAAAAGCTCGCTTCTTGTCATATTTTTCAGATAAGGACGGATAAAAAGAGGAGACTCAATCATTCCTGCAAATATGTTTGCAGAAACTCCCAATCCCTCTGCCCCACCCAGACCCATTGTCTTTTGCAAAAATTTAGAAAAGCCTTTTACAATAAGCGGCAAAATCCTCCAATAAAACAAAAGTGAAGACAACGCACTGATTACCAGGATAAGAGGAAGCGCCCTGAACGCCAGAATAAAGCTCGAACCCGGAAATTTTTCATTAAAGGGAAGCGCTCCTCCCCCAAGGTAGCCGAAAACAAAAGATGTGCCGGCTGTTGTAGATTCTTCCAGAGACAAAACAATATGATTTAAAAAAAGAAAAAAATCCCTGAAAAAGGGCAGTTTTAAAAGCGCCATTCCAATTGTAAGCTGCAGTACCAAACCTATGAACACTGTTTTAATAGAAACTTTTTTGCGGTTCTCGCTCATAGCCCAGGCTAAAACTACAAAAACCACCAATCCTGCTATGCTTTGAATAATCATTTTTTATACCCTTGAACAACTCATAATGAGTTTAATAAATACCATATACAAGGTATTGTATAGCTCATAAATCAAGGCTACTACTCATTTATAATATTGTAAATTTACCTTTACTTTTATCTTGACACTTGATTTTAAATGGTTCAAGAAAAAAGAATATTTAATACGCCGGATTTAAGGAGTATGTTAGTATGACTATTGTAAGATGGGATCCTTTGAGAAACGTATCGACTCTGCAAGACCGCATAAATCGCATGTTTAATGAAGCCTTTGCCGGTTCAACGGACTTTGAAGACGAGGTCGGCATGTCCGCCTGGAGACCAGCGGTAGATATTTTTGACACCGATAATGCAATCGTCATAAAAGCAGAACTCCCTGGCATAAAAAAAGATGATGTATCCATAGATGTTAAAGGCAATGTGTTAACAATTAAAGGGGGAGCGTTTTTTTGATAAAGAAACCAAGGAAGAAAATTACTACAGAAAAGAAAGGAGTTTCGGTAAATTCCAGAGGTCTTTCACTTTGCCGGAAGCGGTAAATCCTGAAGCAATTAAGGCAAATTTCAAAAACGGGGTTCTTGAAATAGAAGTACCAAAGCCTGAGGAAAAAAAGCCTAAACAGATAAGCATTAATGTAGAATAAATAAAACTTCCATTGTAATATCTTTTTGCTGCTCACCTAATTATTTTCAATCTCAAATATCATACTTTTTCTCTAAAACGGAGGAGGCTATGCCTGATCTTGAAAAATTATACTTCGATGGAAATGGATTTGAATCTGATTATGATTATGAACCTACACATAACAGTTTCGGTTTAAAAAATATTTTTGATGAAGTTATAACTTGGGATGATATGTATGACAATTTGTGGGATGAAGAATTATGGGGTGACTATTTTTAACTTATTAATTTACCTCGTTGAAATTCAAAAATAAAATTCATAAGAAATACCATCTAAAAATGCGTGGCATTTGTGTTCCTGCCTTTTTTATTGCATCACCTTACCCATCGCTGGCTCTTTTATGGCAAATTTAAGTAACCAAACTGCAAAACCTTCCGGATCAGTTGCCTTCACTATAGTATTTATCATCGCCATATTTATTGGATGCCGAGCAAATCCCCCTCGCCTTCAACAATCTGAGGTAAATACCTGTTTTAAGTTTACCAATGATGTACCATTCGAAGAATATATTCGAATAACACGATCAATGATTGAAAAAACGCGTGTAGATATCAATGAACGTAATAAAACGATTATGCTCGAAGCTAACAGTCCCTTTGAGCTAAAACCAGATTTATCCTTATATCCACAAAATGAGAATGGCAAATTTAAAAAAGGAATACTTCTTATCCACGGCCTGTTAGATTCTCCCTATATTATTAAGCAGGTTGCATTATATCTCCAGTCAAAAGGATTCCTTGTAAGATCTATCTTGCTGCCGGGGCATGGAACGGTTCCGGCTGATTTAACGAAAGTCAGCCATCATGAATGGATTAAAGCTACCGAATATGGAATACACAGGCTTCAGCACCATGCAGAAAAAGTCTATATAGGCGGCTTTTCAACCGGAGGAGCATTGAGTATCCATCAGGCATTAAAAAATCCTGTCATTAAGGGCCTCATACTTTTTTCCCCAGCACTGGGCATTAAAACTAAGATGGCCGGATTCGCAGGCCTTGCAAATTTCTTTACAGACTGGCTGGTAATAAGAGATGATATGGATTATGCAAGGTACGAGTCCTTCCCATCAAATGCCGCCGACCAGATATATCAACTTGCATGTGATATTGACGACTTGATACTCAAAGAAGGAAAACATATAAATACTCCTGTCTTTATTGCTCTGAGTGCTGACGATATTACCGTTGATGCAGAAAAGACACTCTATTTCTTCAAAAATTATGTATCTGCTGAAAATAGTATGCTTATTTTGTACACCACAAAAACAAAAGAGCGTCCTGTAAACAAGCACTCAAGAATTGTAATTGAAAACAGTTTTTTGCCCGAAGAAAGGATACTGAACTTTTCCCATATATCTATTCTCATTCCTTCTGAAGATCCGCATTACGGAAAAAATGGCGATTATAAATGGTGTTCGCATTACCAGCGAAACAAAGAAAAAAGAATAGCATGCATGAATGATCCAGAGATTTGGCAAGGCGAAATAACTAAAGAAAATCTGGCAAACTATACGCTGCGAAGACTTACTTATAATCCTCTTTACCACCAGATGCTTAAAAGATTAGACTGTTTTTTAGAAATGCTGGAATAAAATGTGAACCCACCGCCATTCAACTGTAGGGGCACGATGCATCGTGCCCCTACCTCGATAGCGGATTCGGTGATCTTAGACATAATATTTATCATCCTGCCATTTCAGGGGGTTGGTTTGTATATATTCCGATATTTGATAATAGGATTTTTCATCACGGATAATGTGTTCGTAATAATTGCGTTGCCAAACAGGAACGCCGGGTTGGTTCCGCAAAATATTTATTTGTTTGGTAACGGACGATTTATAACCACGAATGATTGTCGGAATTGTATTCGATGTCGGTTTGCCGAATTGTTCCACCGTAGGGGCACGATGCATCGTGCCCCTACCATCCGCAATTTCAATGATTCCGTGCATATGATTTGGCATTATGACAAATACATCCAAACGAACGTTGGGACGCATTTTTGACGTTTTTATCCATTCTTTCTCCGCAATTCTGCCGTATTCATTCAGGGCACAAATCGTTGTGCCCCTATCATCGTCGACAATTTCCCCGAATAAACACAATCGGTTTTGCGTGCAAATGGTGATGAAATATAATCCTGCCTGTGAATAATCATATCCTTTTACTCGAATGGAACGGCGGTGATGAATATCAGGATTGTATTTCATATTTCCACCCGCACTTCACCGCTCATTAATTTGAAAAGCAGGGTGGCTCGGATTTCCCGGATACGTTCCAACAGTTCGTCAAAATAATCTTTACCTAAAACCTGTTTGCCCTGCTTGAGCCGTTCATCATCCAGAACAAAGCCTTTTTCCAGTTGTTCATTCACTTTTTATGACCGTCAAGGAAGTCGAGTGCTGTTTCTTCTTCCTGTCTAATTCCTTTCTCACTCTTTGCTCCTGACATGCTCAAGAAATATATCAATCGGTGCTGTTGTAACATTTTTCTTAATAGGATATGCCTCCTTAACAGGCCCAATTATCCATGCTTCACTGATTTTTAAATCATCCAGTACGTTCCGGAATCCCCTGGTTACCTGCGGCGCAGTTGATGCCTTGAATTCACAGGCGATTTTTTTTCTTCCCTTTGTCAATACCAGGTCGATTTCTGCGCCGGCTGATGTGCGGAAAAAGGCTGCCTGCTGGTCAGTGGAGTTGAGAAAAAAAGGTTTCGAGGTTTTAGAAGCAACAGATTAGCTTTTAATCCATTTGGCATTCATGAGCATCGGACTAGACCGGCTTGCTTCAAGCGTTTAAAGTATGCTTAATCAAAACCGAAGGATCGATATTCTCCTCTGCCAGTTCCACCATGTGCCGATGATGCGTAAAGAATATGACCTGAGTCCTGGTGGACAACCGCGCCAGCGCTTTCAAGGCTGCGACAGCGCGGTCGTCGTCGAACTTGATCAAAATGTCGTCCACGATGAATGGAATCGGTTCGTTTTGCTCCAGATATTCCTCCAGACCAGCCAATCGAAGGACAAGATACAGTTGATCTGCAGTCCCTTCACTCATGCCCTCCACGCCCACTACCTCTTTACCGCCCGGGCGGACACCCACAAGCACAGGCTGACCGTTATCGTCAAAGTCCGCCCTGACCCCTTCAAATGAGCCCCGCGTCATTTGCGCAAAAAAAGAATTAGCCCGTTTAAGAATAGGCGCCTGGTTTTTTTCACGATACCTTTCAATTGCCTGGTTTAGCATGGTGGAGGCAAGTCGCAGCCGGGCGTATTGCTCGACATCGTTTTCAAGTCGTCCCAGAAGCATCTGGGTTTGTTCGGCTATGTCTGCCGCTCGCGCGCTGCCGTCCATCTTGCTGAGCTCGGTCCTCTCACTGCCAATAGTCTGATCTTGATCAGACCTTTCACCGGTCAACTTATCAATCTCTTCTGCCAGCCGTTCAATTTCTGTATCTATCCCATCCGGATCCTCGTTTAACGATTCTTTAACAAAATCATCAATTGTATCGCCGGCGCTCAGCTTTAGCAGTTGTTCGTCGAGACTTTTCAAGTCGGATTCGATCCGGCGGCGTTTTTCGGAACGGCGTTCGGCCTCCGGGAGGCCCTCGTAACTTTTGCAGCCGGCTTCTTCACACATGCCTTTGAGCCGAGTTTTAATCCTGGTCATCTCTTTGTTTGCCTGGTTATCTCGCTTCTGTTCCTTGCTCAATTGCTTTTCAAAGGCCTGCAGCTTTGTCTGGTTCGCTCGTGCCCGGTTCAATCGAGCGTTGAGTTCAGTAGCAGCCTGATCGACAGGCAAATCCGCCAGTTCTTGGGCTACTGTTTTTACCAGGCCGGTGACCTTATCAGCAAATTCCGTTGAATCCAGGTCGATCCCTTTGATGCGTTTTTGAAGAGTTTCTGCTTCCTTGAGCTTTTCAAAAAGGCTTGATAGATCGTCCATCACCGCATTCGCCTGGGAGGGTTTAGAGTCAACAACAAGTCCAAGGGGGCGGACTGCCGGCTCCCATTCCTTCTTCCATTGAGAAAGATCCTTTTCACTTTGCTCAACGCGGGCTTTCGCCTCAGCTAATTCTTTTTCCTTCTGTTTTTTCTCGCCCTGAAACTGTTTTCTGATATTTATCAATTCTTCCTGCCGTTCGATAACTATTCGTGCCCTTTTGATCAAATCAGCCAGTAATTCATCTCTAACTGTACGAGGTTCAGAGAGAGAATGAAGGGATTGCTCCAATGCATTGCGGCGCTTGTCGATGCTTTTTTGCAGAGCATCTGTTTTGGACTTCCGTTCTCTAATTTCCGCTGCCTTTTCGGTCATAGCAGCGTGGTCCTGGGTCCAGCCTCGCATTTCCCTTGGCGTTCGAGGCGTAATCCCGGTGACCTCCCATAACTTCGCCCATTCATTGTTAATTTCAGTGAGCTTCTTCTCGGCGATGACCAGATCTTCTTTTAAACGTTTGGACTGTTTTTCTTGAGCTACCTTTTCAGCTATCAGTCGCGCTAAATTCGCGACACGATCGGCCTCGCGTCTGAGTCTGTCCGCAATTTCATCTGTTTGGTAAACACTGGCTTCAAAAGCATCCGATAGAGTGATAGCGGGTTGAAATCGCCGGATAAAATCCTGAACTTCTTCATCGGGCACGGAATCGCCTTTTATAGTGCTGCGCACTAACTGCCAGCCTTGCTCACGCGCATCTCTTAAATCCTGCAAGTCTTCCTCGGTAGGCACCTCTTGTTCCAATTGGAGTTGTTCGATTTGTTGTTCAATCTCTGCTTGCGCGCCATGCAGTCTTTTGCTTTCAGATTTTAGTTCGGCAGCCGTACGCTCTGCCTTATCAGTTCGGTCGTCAAATTCATCAATAGTTTCCAGCGATGGTATGCGGAGCCCTTCAATCTCTTCGATGGAGCCTGCCCATAATGACTGTTTGCTTAACTTTATTTCCAGTGTTTTTACATCATTTCGGATCTCTGTCTGATCCTCACGCCATCGGTTTTCAAGCACGCCATACTCTTCTGCCTGTTCTATAGCAATTTTTAATTGATCTATCGGTTTGGGTTCATCGAGCGTTTTCAATTGCGTGTCGAGATCATTAATCTGATCAGAGATCTTTGGTATTGCCTCCCGGGCATTTTCTATACGAGTTATGATCCGCTCAAACTTTATGCCAAGTTCCTGAATCCCAACTTTGTCGGCTTTCTTTATGCGAAGTTTTTCTGCATCTTCAAGGGTTAAATCATCCCGCAGGTCTCGAAGAATTTCCCTTGCTTCGCTCCTTAGAATATCTCTGCGCGTCTGAAGCCGGATGCGATCCCTGGCTGCCTTGCGATGACTGCCCAGCTCTTGATGAATCTCCTCGATAAGCCCTGAATTTTCTATCAGCCCTTCGGAAACTTGTAGTTTCGCCATATCTCGTTTGAGTGTTTCGATGACTTGTAGTGTCTGAGTGCGATCGTTTTCAGCGATGCTGAGCTTTGTGATTAGCCCATGTCTTTCATCTCTGAAATTTTCAGGGAGCAGGACGGCAGTTGCGTAGTTTTTATAATCCTCTATCAATTCTCTGCGCCGGGCAATAATGGGCAGCGCTTCCCGGATACGTTCCAGGCGGTGTCGGTCTCGCTGTTTATGCGCCAGTTCCTGATCAACAGCCTGCTTACGATCCTGCGCTTCCTGCAACGCCTGATCATGTTTAACCCACTCCTGGCTTGGCAGTTGAGCATCGCGCAACTCTTTACGGCTCTTGTTTAGTTTGCTAAGTGCTTCATTGATTTTTGGCTTCTGCCCCGATGGTTTAAAAAGAAAATCGATTTCGGATTGGAGATCTTGCTGAATTTCACGGAGATTGGCGACACCTGATCCTGCGGCAAAAATAATTTGGCCCATACTTCCGCCACCCTGAATAATTTCTCTGCCACCACGAACCAGGTCGGCATGGGCTATGCCGAACATGGTGGAAAAAACATCGGCATTCACGCCGCTTAAAAACTGATGAAGAATGGACTCATCCAGTACAGTTTTATCATCCACTGCACGCAGGGTGTTGCTCCTGCCCTTACGGCGGACAAACTCCAGGAGATCACCGTCTTTGCGTTGAATGGCAGCTCCGACTCGCATTTTCGTATATGGATGAAGGAAATCATCTAATGACCGCTCAGGGATACCATAAAGCATGTGCCTCAGCGCCCGCAAGGCTGAGCTTTTACCTGCCTCGTTGGGGCCGTATATGACGTGCAGGCCTTCCTTTCCTCCACTCAGGTCAATTCGAACATCAGTGAAAGGACCGAAAGCAATAAGCCTTATCTCGCAAATTTTCATTCGGATTCCTCTTTACGAATAAGCCGTTGAAGGAGCATCGGGCGCACCTGATCAAGTAAGCTGCCAAGCCATTTGGGATCGTCAAATTTCATTCCGTCTGCGCCTTCTTTCAGTTCTCTGGGAACTTTTTTTTCAAGGTCTGCCAGTTCATCTGCCAGATCATGCAAACGTTCCGGGTCAGAATGCAACTCATCAAGAAGATGAACAAGCTCTCCTATGGCCCCGTCCGCTGATTTCAAGGCTTTGTCAGATAAGGGCGGGTTCGTGCGAAACTTCACTTTTTCAACCCAAACCTGCCCTCCGCTGGTATCCACAGCCGCCGACCGGATCTCATTGGTCCACCGCTCCATATCTGAAGCAAGTTCACTATGGGCTTGCGTGTTTCCTTTGATTACAACACGAACCACCAACGGCAGGCCCTCATTTTCGTCCAAAGAAGCTTCAAGGTGTTTATTGAATCGATCAACCACCTCGTAACCACTATCAGCACCGGATGTATCCACATTTACAATAACCCAGCGAATAACGTCCAAAGTTTTGAATTCCAACTCAGGCCGCCCACTGTCATCAACGGAAACAAGCACACAGCCTTTTGGGCCGGTCTCCCGAACATGGCGGCCCTGAATATTTCCCGGAAACACAATTAGTGGATCATTCATGAGCACTTCGTGCTGATGAACATGCCCCAGAGCCCAGTAGTCGTATCCTTTTGATCGCAACCCGTCCAGGGTGCAAGGGGCGTACGGCTCGTGCCCCTCACGACCTGTAGCGCAAGTGTGAAGCATGCCGATGTTGAAACAGCCGGACAGGGGCGGCGGGTACTTAGCTGAAAGATCCTTTTTTACGACTGGCGAAGCAAAGCTCTGGCCGTGAATGGCGACTTCTATGTTGTCGATGCGAAGCGTTGCGGGCTTTTGATTTGGAAACAGATGCACACTTTCAGGAAACCGGAGCGCCCTCGAAATTTTGCTGGCAGCATCGTGGTTTCCGGCCACAATGTATACAGGAATGCCTGCGTCACGCAGCTTGCTTGTTTGTGATACAAAATACAGGCCCGTGTTGTAGTCTTTCCAATCTCCGTCATAAAGGTCTCCGCTGATGAGAACAAAGGACACATTTTCCCTGATAGCAGTCTGAACCAGGTTGTCTAATGCCCGACGGGTCGCCTGGCGAAGTTCATCGACTGGAGCGCCCTCGTAATAATCGAGCTTATGCAGCGGGCTGTCTAAATGAATGTCAGCAGCATGTAAAAATCTAAACATGTGTCAGTTCTCCGCCTGGAAAGAACGGTGTCATAATTTTGATATGGCAGTGCGCTCAATTTATACCTCGGAAGGTTGCAAATTGCGTTTTTTTCGGTGAGCAATGAGCATCAAGAGCAAGGCGCGAAGACGCGTAATAGCAGGCTATTGCAAGCCTGAGCAACGCGGCTATTGGTGTTCATGGCCAGCGAAAAGCCGCAATTTGCGGCCTTTCGAGGTATAGGTTTAATTATACAATTTCAATATCATACACACCATAAAGGGTCAAACTACAAATTTCTATTTTCAATGTTCCGTGAACGCTTACAAAATGAGTTTGTAAATTTCTGATTAAGAAGTATTGATTTTTGGTAATAAAAGTTGATAATAGAACTCAAATTAGAAAAAAGAAAGAACAGCGCGCTTTATTGAACGTATTGGCATAAGGGCTCGGTAAAAAATAACTTGGCATTTTTGTATCCCGACTTCACCATATCTTTAACCGATCTTCATTCGCACCTGATCTTAGTAAAATTGGCCTCGAAATAGCTCGCTATTCCTGCGGTTTTGCTCAATCAGATCGATTAAATCTACGGCAAATTCGGGCGCAAATTCTACCAAGTTGTTTTTGACCAAGCCCTAAATAAATTTAAAAAGGATGTTTTAGAGGGGTGATCGTATGAAAATATTTGCGTCCGGGTCACTGGCTTATGACCGTATAATGGACTTTCCTGGGAAATTTGAAGATCATATCTTACCTGAAAAAATACATATTCTAAATGTCTGCTTTATGGTTAACGGCCTTACCGAGAAATTTGGAGGCACGGCAGGTAACATTGCTTACAGCCTTTCTTTATTAGGAGAAAAGCCGCTGATTTTGGCAACTGCCGGCAAAGATTTTGACAGCTATGAAGCATGGCTGCATCAACATAACCTGCCGTTAACCGGTATCCGAAAAATTCCGGAAGAATTCACCGCAGGTGCTTATATTACAACAGACAAAGGAGATAACCAGATTACGGGCTTTAACCCGGGAGCGATGAAATATCCCTCGCTCTATAAATTTGACGGAGTTGATCGGAAAGAGGCAATAGCAATTATAGCTCCGGGTAATATCGAAGACATGATAAACTACGGCCGGACTTACAAGGAACACCGTATTCCCTATATTTTTGATCCCGGCCAGTCTATTCCAGCTCTGTCAGGGAACCAGATGGCAGAGATAATTACCGATTCCGAAATGTTGATATCAAATGACTATGAGCTGGAAATGATAAAGAAAGCTACTGAACTTGAAAACCCAGATCTTCTTAAAATTACAAAAAGTATTATTACAACTCTGGGTGAAAACGGCTCAATAGTATATTTACATGACCAGGAAACAAAAATACCGTCAGCAAAAGCACTTGCCGTATCTGATCCGACAGGCGCAGGCGATGCCTTTCGCGCAGGAATGATTAAAGGTATGGTAATGGGAAAAGATCTGATTACTTCTGCAAAAATGGGTGCTGTTTGCGCCAGTTTTTCAGTTGAGCACCACGGTACCCAGGAACATAAGTTTACTCAGGAAGATTTTTGGAACCGTTATAAAGACAATTTTCAATTAACTCAAGATTGATGGTTTCTTAAAAAGTCGAAATTTGGACGGCAAAGTAAAAAGCTTCAGTTTCAAGAGGCGCAAATCCTGAGGAAAGAGACGTACTTATAGCTACGTCGCAATGACGAAGGATGCAGCGCAACGCAAAAAATGAACTTTTTACAAAGCCGTTATATTTTAACAAGTTCATAGTTACGGCTCCCCAACCCAATACTTTCAGCATATTCAAGCTGTATGGACCAGTCCACTTTTGGGTGTATTCCCCTGAACTTATCTTCTCCAGGTTTAGTATTTTTCTTAAGGCGCGATCCAGGGAGAGCCTGCTCATTGTTAACAAGATCTACAGAGGCCTGATCAATAGCAACGGGGTCTTTTGAAGCAACTATACCTATATTTCTTACAATAGGCGCATCATTATGTGGCAGACAGTCACATTCGGGTGAAACATCGGTAATAAAATTCAAAAACAATGTTCTGCCCTTTTTATTCTTTAAAACACCCATCAAATATTCAACCATATTTTCGAGAAAAACGGGTATATCCTGATTCCATTGAATCTGTATTGCATTGTTGGGGCAAATAATGATGCACTCCCCACAGCCCATACACTTTTCAGGATCAATAGCTGCCTTATCTTTTATCAGTCTTATGGCTTTTCTGGCACAATGACTCACGCATTCACCACAGCCGACACATTTTTTTCTTTTAACTTTAGGGTTCACTGTTGAATGTTGAGCCAGCTTTCCCCTTCTCGATGCGCATCCCATGCCAATATTTTTAATTGTCCCGCCAAAACCTGAAAGTTCATGTCCCTTAAAATGTGCCACTGATAATAGCGAATCCGCCCGTATAATCTCAGATCCAATGTATACTTTTTTAAAGCGCTTCTGGTTTATAACCACAGTAGTTTCACTGCGCCCCCTCAGCCCATCCGCTATGACAACCGGAGCATCAACCACAGAATAAGCAAATCCGTTTTGTATAGCTGTTATATGATGATGCGGAGCATCACTTCGTGTGCCGGCATAAAGCGTATTACAATCTGTCAGGAATGGAAAACCTTCTGCTTCTTTTATTTTTTCAACAATTTTCCTTATAAATACAGGCCGTATGAAAGCAGTATTCCCCTGCTCCCCAAAATGTATTTTAACGGCAACAAGATCTCTTTTTTTGACTGCTGAACCAAGGCCCGAAGTGTCAAGAAGTCTTCCAATCTTCGAAAGAAGGTTTTCCTTGTATGTGGTTCTAAAATCAATAAAATAGACTTTGCTTTTCATAACATCCACCTGTTTTTTTAACCTAAGTTGAGCGATTTTTTGCGAAGAAATGTGCCGAGATCTTGATGCAGCAAGGTTTGTGAAAAGCGCAGGCATACCAATGGATATGTCGAGACTTTTCGCAAGTCCTTAATGCGCAAGAGATTTGTGCAGATCGAGTGAAAAATCGCTCAATTTAGGTTTAACCTGGGAATATGTTTTCTATTGCTAAAATATGCATATCATTTCTTAAATAAATATTGCAACTTGTAAAACAACGTCTTTTTAAATAGTGTCTGAACGAAAAGTCCGGTTTTTGGTAGGTTGGGTTGAGCGTAATCAGTTATGTTGGGTTTCGTACCTCAACCCAACCTACGAATATCAAACAATTACCAAACTATGGTTTCAGTGAGCGAAACCCAACAAATCTTGTGTCATGGGTTTTCGTTCAGGCACTAAATATGAATAATGATGGCTTCGTAAGGTCTGGAGGAAAAATGGACTTGTCTGATAGAATAGATGTTCTGGATCAGATTTACAAAATTTATGACGCACTTACCGACGGTCTTGAACTGGCATGTCAAAAATATTGTTCTACTTGCTGCACACGCAATGTGACTATGACATCACTTGAAGGTTATAAGATAGCCGATCACTTGATTGAAAATGGGAAATCAGAATTATTCAAAAAAATTAAGGACGAATCTTACAAAAAACGTTTTCAGCCAATAATAACTACAAACAAAATAGCTGATCTTTGTATTCAGGGAAAGGATATTCCGGACGAAGAAATAGACAGCTCATGGGGAAGATGTCCGTTATTAATGAATGATGAATGCCCAATTTATACGGCCAGACCGTTTAGTTGCAGATGTATTGTCTCAAAAACGAATTGCGTTGATAAAGCTGAAATGGATGAATTTGTCCTGACTGTAAATAATGTTTTTTTACAGTATATAGAACATATTGATCAGCAGGGTTTTTCAGGAAATTTTACAGATGTTCTGCTTTTTATGGAATCAGAAGATAATCGTAAAAGTTACGCTATGAAAAACCTGACGAATCCGGGAGAAGGACTTATAAAAAACTTGCCAATGACGCTATTGCTTGTACCGCCCGAACATAAAAATAAAATTAAGCCAATCATCAACTCCCTTCAACCTAAATTGAGCGATTTTTGACTCGATCTGCACCGATCTCTTGCGCATTAAGGACTTGCGAAAAGTCTCGACATATCCATTGGTATGCCTCCGGTTTTAGCAAACCTTGCTGCATCAAGATCTCGGCACATTTCTTCGCAAAAAATCGCTCAATTTAGTTCAAACAATAAAAGTACAGCGTAAGCCGAAATAAGCTGAAGGCTGAAGCTCCCTGACAGCCTTCCACCTTCAGCCTTCAGTCTATCCACCTAAGTAGTTACTTTTTTTTATTCTATATTCTATTACAAATTATGCATGATAAAAAAGACGAACTACAACTTCAACTTAAGAAGGCCGGCAGCGTTATTACCGCAAATGCTTTTTATTTCGTCCTTTGAAAGACCGGCCTTTTCGAACTCCTTGAAATATTTAGCCGGCTTTAAAAGCGGGAAGTCGCTGCCAAAAAGAATCTTGTTCTTTCCAATAATCTGAATCGCTATTTGATATATTTGAGGATAATACAGAAAAGGAGATGCGGCTGTATCAAAATAAACATTTTTCAAGTACTCTCCGACTTCCTTTTTCAGAAGATTGAAAAAAAACATCCCCCCGCCCCAGTGTGCAAGAACAATTTTGTTATTTGAAAACTTTCTGACAAGATTGTAGATCTGCTCAAGCGTATTAGGAGTCTTGCCAGGATAATAATGCCCTACAGGTTCGTTAGTATGTATTAAAACAGGAAGGTTCTTATCTTCGCATATTTCCATAAGCGGCTTAAGCTTTTCCTGTGAAGCTTCATCAATTCCTGATTGATAGAATGCAATCTCGCCAATGCCTGAAAGCCCGCCTTCAAGGCATCTAACAACTTCAGGCACCGCTTCTTTGTTAAAAGGATCAATACAGCAGAAACCTGCTAAACGCCCCGGAAATCTATCTATAGCTTCCAGAATATAATCGTTGTGTCTTTTAGATAAATCCGAACTTCTCCATGGGAACCCAAAAACTACTGATTTATCAACACCTTCAATATCCATCGAATCTACTATCTCTTTTGCACCAGCGAGTTTTGATTTAGGAGAACTGTACAAAAGCCTGAAAGCAGGTTCATATGGAAAATATTTTTCCCTGTCCTCTCTTATCTCCTCTGGGAAAATATGAGTATGGAAATCTATAATCATTTTAAATCCCCGCAGCTATACTAATTAGCGTTCACGGAACATTGAAATTGGAAAATAGAAATTGGAAATTGGAAATTTGGCCTTCATGCTTTTGTACTGTTCTTCCCAATTTCCAATTTCCAATTTCTATTTTAATCTCTCCCAAATTTCTACTTTCCAATTTCAAGTTTCAAGCCGTGAACGGTTACACTAATTCAAACTATTGACTCCGGCTGTATTTAATATACAATATTATACCCTAATTGAGAAAAAAGCCCAATTAGGGAACTTCTCAAAAAGTTCGGCTAAAGATAAAAAAGACGAGTCCGCTGGTGATAAAATGTAAAATAGCTGACTGTTTGAGCATCTTAGTGAGCTTTGAGAAAAAACAGCGCATAAAAAAATTTATCTTTAAAACATATGATCTATCGCTTAACCAATACGTATTAAAAGGATTGGCCACTGTTTTTTCTTTAGGCTCACTTAGATGCGAGTTTCAGATATTCTTGCATTTTATTATCAGTGGGCGAGTCTTGTATCATGTAATTTGTCCGGATTTATTGAGAAGTTACCCAATTAGGGCGTAACTTATTAAATAATAATTATAAAATCAACAACCTAAATCGGCTGCTTTCAAGGAGGTTATCATGTTTTTTGATAAACCAGGAAAAAATAATACCGAACAGACCCTCAATCTCGCATTTGAGAGGGGAAAAGAATTAGGTTTAAACGAAGTTGTTTTAGCTTCTACAAAAGGAGATACAGCATACAAAACCCTGGAAATTTTCAGTGGTTTTCGCATTACCGTTGTAACATACCACTGCGGCTTCAAGGAACCATTTAAAAAAGTAATGACAGATGACATTAAAAATGATCTTAAAGAAAAAGGCGTGGTCGTGGTATCAGCCACACATGCTCTTTCCGGCGTCGAACGGTCTATAACAAAAAAATATACCGGTATCTATCCGGCACTGCTTATAGCAGATACTTTAAGGCTTTTCGGGCAGGGAACTAAAGTTGCTGTAGAGGTATCAATAATGGCGGCTGATGCTGGCGCGTTTACAGGTAATGATATCATCTCAATAGGCGGGACAGCCAGAGGCGCTGATGCAGCGCTGGTTATAAAGCCTGCAAACCAGTCCGACCTTTTTGATCTGCGTATCAGGGAAATTATATGTAAGCCTAGACAGTTTTAATCACTGCCTTAGCCCGCATTTCTCATGAACAACTCATAAAACAATGAAACACTCTCCTCGAAAATCATCAATTGATTTTGACCTCCGACAACTGGAAATATTCTGCAAGGTGGTCGAACATAAAAGTTTTTCAAAAGCTGCTTCTGCTGTTTTTCTGGCACAGGCTTCAGTCAGTGAAAGAATATCAAATCTTGAAAAAATTATCGGAGCAAAACTTCTTGACCGTTTAGGCAGAGAAGTCGTTCCAACCAGGGCTGGAAAACTTCTGTATAAGCATGCCCGGCTTCTGCTTGATATGAAAAGAACGGCATGTCTTGCAATGGAAGACTTTATAGGAGTAAAGCAAGGAGAAATCCATATCGGCGGCAGTACAATTCCGGGTGAATATATACTTCCAAAATACATTGAACAATTTAACAATAAATTCCCCGATATATCCGTTATGCTCACCATTGCTGATACAGGTAAGATTGAAGAGGATGTTGCCGGAGGTTATCTTGAGCTGGGTGTTGTTGGCTCCAAAAACTCAAAAAAAAATCTAACTTATTATGAATTATGGGATGATGAACTGGTAGTGGTAGTTCCGGCCGGCCACAGTCTGGCAAAGAAACAAAAGATCACGGTTGAGGAACTTTCTAAAGAGCCTTTTATATTAAGGGAAAAAGGTTCAGGTACTTTAAAAATTATGGAGAATTATCTCCAAAAGCATGAATCAGCATCCATAGAATCACTAAATATCGTGGCTCGATTCGGCTCTTCCACCGCCGTTAAAGAGGGAATAAAAGCAGGCCTCGGTATATCCATCCTGTCTTCCAGGGCACTTGGAACTGAGCTAAAAACAGGCATTCTCAAGGCATTAAAAGTAAAAGGGCTTGAAATGAAGCGGAAATTTTATCTTATGAAAGATGAAAAAAGAACTGCTTCACCTCTGTGCAAGGCTATTTTTGATTTTTTGCTAACAACCTCCTCTAAGAAACTATAACTTTTCCTATCACCAACCCCAGATATATTGGATTTTCCGATTTGACAAATAGGTTATCCTCTTTTATTATCCGCACAATTCTTTATGAATTATTTGTGATATCGGAAAGGAGGATATTAACCAGGATGTTTAAGAATTTTTTTGCAACGCGTTGGGGGATTATTGGAGTAGGAGGGCTTATCGGTGTATTTGCCGCCCTTTTACAGAAGCTGGGGAATCCCGGGAACATGGGTATCTGCGTGGCCTGCTTTGAGAGGGATATCGCAGGTGCAGTAGGATTGCATCGCGCGGCGGTAGTCCAGTACATGAGGCCGGAGATCATCGGTTTTGTTCTGGGCTCATTGGTTGCCGCAAAGGCGAATCGATTAGCCGGCTATTATGCCCGGCCAACGCCGGCAACCCAGGTGATAGAGATAATACGCCAGATACCAAGAGCGCTGGAGGAGATTCTACAGGAAAAGGTAACCGGTAAGGCAACCACAAAATGAAGTTTACCTTTGTTTGTCAGGAGGATAATAAAATTTTTGAAAGTGATCGGTTCAGGATCATCGATGATCGAGGAGTCTTGATAGATGGCTCCGGCAATAAAACCTGGGATGCAAAGGTTGAGCTTTTATCACCATGCCCATTTTGCGGGAAGAAACATATTTTTGATGTAAATGAACTTGTGTGTCCGTTTATTTAGAGTTTAAGGAGAAAAAATGAAAGAAATTGATGCCAGGGGCCTGGCCTGTCCGGCTCCGGTATTGCAGACAAAAGCAGCCATCGAAGAAGCAAACCCGAATGTAATCAAGGTTATCGTTGATAATGAGGCATCCAAACAAAATGTTTGCAGGTTTTTAGAATCCCGGAACTATGAAACCTCTGTACAAGAGGAGGAAAGCGATTTTCATGTTACAGGGAAGCGTGAAGCAGGATTTGCTCCTGAAGTTTCAACCCATGAGAAATCAACAACTGGTGGAAAGAAAATCATGGTCATGCTGGCTACTGATCGCATGGGCTTTGGCGATGACGAGCTTGGTTTAAAACTCATGATTAGCTACATCAAGACGCTAAAAGAGATGGGACCCGAGCTGTGGCGGCTGGTTTTTGTAAACAACGGCGTTAAACTCACAATTAAGGATTCCGAGGTATTGCCTGTTCTGAAAGGCTATGAAAAGGACGGGCTTCATATCATGGTGTGCGGGACCTGCCTGACCCATTTTGATTTGCTGGATAAAAAACAGGTAGGAGAGACAACCAATATGCTGGATATCGTAACAGCCATGCAACTGGCCGACAAAGTGATTAATATATAGGGTGCGCTCATCATGATCGAAATAGATATACCGGGTTTTGGCAGTTTGCGGCTTGAGCGCCTGATTTTGGATTATAACGGCACGATAGCTGTTGACGGCCAACCAGTTCAGGAGGTGAAAGAACGTTTAATAGCCCTTGCGCGGCACGTCGAAATTCATGTATTGACAGCGGATACTTTTGGAGGGGTCGAGAAAAAGCTCTCAGATATTCCATGCAAGATACATGTCTTACCGGTTGAGGCTCAGGATAAAGGCAAAATGGAATACGTAGATAGACTGGGTGCCGACAGGGCTGTATGCATCGGAAACGGCCGCAACGATGTTATGATGCTAAAAAAGGCGGCTCTTGGCATAGCGGTTATGCAGGATGAAGGCGCGGCCGCCTCTGCTGTTTTGTCTGCAGACGTTGTGGTAACCGACATATTGTTTGCGCTTGACCTTATCAGCAACCAGATGCGTCTAACTGCGACGCTGCGCTCATAAAGACATTTGAAACTCTCAATCATAAAAGGGAATAAAAAATGGTAGAACAGAAGGCAAAGAAGCTTCGCCTTACGGAGACCGTTACAGGTTCTGGGTGAGCATCAAAATTGCCTCCAGGGGACCTGGAGAGGGCGCTTTGCGGGTTGGAATTTCCGACTGATCCAAATCTTATCGTAGGTATGGATAATGTGGACGACGCAGGAGTTTATAAAATCACGGATGATATTGCCATTATCCAGACCGTGGATTTTTTCACACCGATTGTAGATGATCCGTACTGGTTTGGACAGATAGCCGCTGCCAATGCCTTAAGCGATGTCTATGCAATGGGCGGTATTCCCAAGACGGCCATGAATATTGTGGCGTTTCCGATAAAAGAGATGGATATATCCATCCTCCGTAAAATCATACAGGGCGGCCTGGACAAGATGGAGGAGGCGGATGTAGTTCTGGTAGGAGGACACAGCGTGGAGGACAAAGAGTTGAAATACGGTTTGTCCGTCACCGGTTTTGTCCATCCTGATCGGATCCTCACAAAGAAAAATCTAACAATTGGAGATCGACTGATACTTACCAAGCCGCTTGGAACTGGTATTATTAACACTGCCATTAAAGGGGGGCTTGCTTCCATGGAAGCCATAAAATTTGTTACACATCTTATGGCTACACTTAACCGGGATGCAGCTCAACTAATGGAAGGGTTCCCTGTTCACGCCTGCACTGATATTACCGGTTTTGGCCTGATAGGTCATGTTGCTGAAATGGTTGTCGATTCCGATTTTGGAATCAGTCTCTGGTCTGAAAAAATACCGATAATTCCTGAAGCCGTTGATTATGCGGCAATGGGGCTTGTGCCTGCCGGAGCTTATAAGAACAGGGAGTTCCGTGAGGGTATGGTCGATATTTCTCCTTCTGTGAAACAGACTGTTCTGGATATTCTGTACGATCCCCAGACATCCGGAGGACTGCTGATCTGTGTTGATAGCAAAAGCGCAGACAATCTTCTCATCAGACTAA
>JAJSZT010000062.1 GCA_030272815.1 Deltaproteobacteria bacterium | reverse complement strand
GTCTCATTTTTGGGGTCCACTATACTCAAACCTAGGCCCTGTCAACAAGACGGATACAAAGCCTTGCAGGGTGTTTTTGCGGTACGGGTCGAAGCTGGTTATTTCAATATTCATAACACTTGCCTATTCGTTTATATTGCCCTTTGGGTTGATTCGACAGCAGACAAAAGCTTTTCAGCGGGAGACTCACCATACTTCCAAAAATCAGCAGTTGTAATCTTTTTCCCATCCATATAAGATATTACATCTTGCTCATTGTATCTGATGCAGCGCCCGATTTTGTGGTATGGGAAGCCCTTACCAAAATGTCTCCAATTTCTGAGCGTTTGCACTGCGATGCCTGTCATTTCGGATACTTGTTTTTCGTTTAAATATTTCATAGTGTCCCCTCTTAGGATAAAGGTTTAATAGTGCTTCTTGAATTTTTGCTTCTACCCTTAAGGGTGTTACTTTTGAGGTAACATTTTAGTTTTTTTCAAAAAAAGTGGGTTTTTAACAAAAAAACCCGTCACACTAAAAAGCGAGACGGGTCATTTGGTAAGTTTGTATTTTTTGGTGGGGGCTACTTCTGGATAAACCAATCAATATCAGGATCACGTTTATACCAAAGAACATTTCCGGTGTGCAGGTGTGCTTTGTTTGAAAGGTATTCTGCAAGTTCAAAGTTACTTGCTTTTATTTTCTCTATGGCTGTTTCAATGTTTTTCGATACTCTCAAGCGTGCTTTATTGGCTTCAGGCTTAAATCGTTTTTTGAATATAAATTTCAGCTCGTTGTTATTTTCGTAGGGAAAGCACCCGTATTCTCGGTCTAAATGATTTGTACATTTTTTTCATGCCTCAACATCCTTTGGGTTTCCACTCTTAGCCCTTTCCCATGTCTCCAATGCGGTATTTTTAAGTTTTACCTTTTCTTCTTGCGCCATATCTTCAAAACATGATTCATCCGTGCTTAAACTTTCTTTTTCTAATTGTTCAGGACTCATTTCACTATAGTCTTTGTTATGCTCAGGTTGCTTGCCGTAAACGAGTTGTTCTAATTTAAGTGGACTAAACTTGTCATCCGGGTTTTCGAGCAAAAAAACTATATATCTCATCCCCTTTAAATCCGGAATTGTATCTGACTTGCCGTTATATTTTACATACCAATCGTTTCCGCAAAGACAAAAAACGTTGTCGTGCTTTTGTAATTCAGGGTGGTCGGACTCAATAACATCATGCAGGCTATTATGTGATGTTGTTAAACTCTCGTTCGGTACGTTGTGTGTCTCGCTTAAGTCGTACAAAATCCAGCTTGGCCGGTCTGTTCTAACGGCTTTCGGTAATGTGGTGTTCAGGAATTTTAGGATAACTGTCCATTCCCCTCTGTAATCTCCTGACGGGGTTTGTCTGTAAACGTTTTTGAAAGCTGCCGGCCTTATAATATCTACATCCTCACAAGTAATTGCACACGTATCTGCCCAAAGTTCTTCATAAGGTTTAGTCGGAATTTCACCGGTTATTTTCTTGTCCCTATACTCAGCCCATTCATCTTCATTCAGCATTACCTTTACTGGTACTGGTTCTTCTTTTGTTCCGTCGATATTGTCCGTAGTAATGTATGTCCAGTCATCTATTGGCTCTACCTCTACTGGCTCTTCTTTTTTTTCGTCAATCTCGAAAACAATAGCGTATTGTGTGTCAATCGATCCAAGAGAAACTTTTTTGTTTTCGTACGGCGACATATAAGTATACAAGATAATACTTTTTATCGGTACATCAGGGTATTGCTTAACCCAGTCTAAAGCGTAAAGTTCCAACTGATTTTTGTGCAGACGCGGAAAGTGTTCTTCTTGGTTCATGCTGCCTCCGTTCACAGTTCCGTAATGGGTTAACGTGGCCAGGCCGTTACGGATTACGGCTTTTCGGGAGCTACCCTATGCCACGCAATTTATATCGTTCTCTATAGTCAGAAACCTATCTTTCTTTTGGGCTTGCTCTCGGTATCTATAAGCTGTTTTATGGCTTCAAATACAATTCCGAATTGTTCATCGTACTTGCTTTCCATTTGCTCTATCTTTCTTTTTAAATCTTCATTTGTTGAAAGCATCTGTCTAAGCTGCGTAAAAGCTCGCATGATCTGGATATTTACATGGATAGCTCTTTTGCTGTTCAAGACACTGGAAAGCATGGCAACGCCTTTCACTAAATGCCATAGGCATGTATCTCAACCCCATCTTAATACTATTGGAGGTGCCAAATTGGCATCTCCAATTTTCTAATTCATCTTTGGTTAATTCAAACATAAAATCCTTGGGAAAGCGATCTATATGACGTCTCACCGCCCGCTTTAGCTGACTTGTTTCAACTTGATAAAGCTCGGCAAGGTCTCTATCCAGCATGACCTTAATGTTGCGGATAAGATAAATCTTAGTGGTAATTCTTTCTACTGGTACAACTTCCCCCATGTTGACCTATCCTTTCTTTTTGACATTCTCAAAACCAACAACATTATCATTTTGTTGAACAACCTGATTAATAATATCCCCTGCAAGGTTAGAGGCTTTCTTTAAGGTTTCATCTCTGAGATGAGCGTATCGCTGTGTCATACGTGGGTCTTTATGAGTAAGAAGTTTTTGGAGGGTGTACATATCGACCTTGCCGCTTGAAGCCAGCATAGAAGCGAACACATGTCGAAGCCCATGTAGTGGCCTAAAGTCTTTAGGCAGTCCTGCTCGCTTTTTTATCCGGTTAACCTGCTTCGATATTGCCTTTCGTTCCTGCCCATTACGTCCTGGGAACACAAAAGGGCTGTCTGTCTTGATATGGTTTCGCAAAACTTCCCGTGCCGCATCGTTTAAGGGGATTGTTTGATCTACTCCGCCCTTTGGATCTCGAATACAGATAAAGCCATGCGGAGAATCAATATCCCGCCATTTCAACTTAAACAGTTCTCCCCGTCTCATACCTGTGTACAAAGCCATTCGCATCAAATTTTGTGCCTGTATATTTTCGTCTTTATCAATAGCATCGATCAATCGTTTTAGTTGCTCTGGCGTTAAGTCCTCGGTTTTTGCATTTGATACACTCGGCTTTTGCACATGAAAAGAGAGACCTTTACACAAGTTCTTTTTTACGCCAAAGTTTACAGTCCATGTGAACAGATTTAAAACATGCTTAACCGTCTGTGGTGACAATTTCTTTAACAGTTTAATTCTGAGCCTATCGACACTTAAGGGGTCTATCTTGCAAGGCTCTGTGTTGCCGAAAACAGGTTGCAGGTGATTCTCATACCTGTTTTGATCCGTTGTTTTTGACTTGTTGCCAGGCCTGGTGCTCATATATTCATTAAAAAGCCTGTCAAGCGTCCATTTGTTAGCCTCAGCGGTCTTTTTTTCATCTCTCTGCTGTCTGATTTCTTTACGGGACAACCGCTTGCCTTCAATCCGTTCTGCTCGGATACGCGCAGTCCTGGCAGGTGTCATGTCATCGGCATATTGCCGGCCCGCTTTTTCCTCATAAACTTTGCCGTCTTTCTTGAAGACGATATAATAAACCTTTTCAGTTCCCTTACCGCCGATTCGTTTTGACTCACGATAAAAGACACCTGGATATGATGTTTTTTTACGCCTTGACATAATGCCTCCGATATGGTTTATTGTTTTAGCCGGTTACCTATTTAACTACTTTAGCTTACACAATAAATAAACTTTTGATGACCGGCTTACGAAGCTCAAAGTTGGAAAAAGCAAGATTTATTTTTCCAACCCTATTTCCAACCTTTTTTGTATATATCAAGGTAAAAAAGAGTAAGTCAAGAGAAAAGTGGTATTGAGAAATGTTTATAAATCAAGAGGTTTTAGGAAGTACAAGTAAAGAGGGGGAAAACACATTTATCGGCCTGTCAAGCCGGAGATCACGAGTTCAAGTCTCGCCGTCCCCGCCAATAAATTCAAACAGACTCCATACCATCTGAGACCTTTGAAAAATGTTCAATTTTGTTCAAGTTCAAGGAAGGCGAAAATTTTAAATGCAGGAATACATTGAGTATTTCGAGGCTTAAAATTTGAGCCTGACGCCGAAATTGGGCAAAAGGGGGCGTTTTGCAAAGGTCTCCATCTTCCTTTGCCTATTCGATGCTCATAGCGCCACAGCTTTGACGGCGATATTTGACATTTAATTATTTTTGTCTTAAAAATTAATAAGTTTTATTTAACAATAGGCGATCTTTAAGGATTGCTATTTTTTATGAAGCCGTCAAAATTGGTTTGAGGTATAGGTCATCGAAGTAATTACTACAGTAAAAAAGATGCAGGAATACTCCGACCGCATGCGTCGTCTTGATAAGACAATTGCGTTTGTTCCAACCATGGGATATTTACATGAAGGGCATCTCTCTCTTATAAGGGAAGGCGGAAAGATTGGAGATTGTCTTGTAGTGAGTATTTTTGTAAACCCGGTTCAATTTGCTCCTGGAGAAGATTTTGAGAATTATCCCAGAGATCTTGAAAGGGATCTTGAGCTTGCCCGAAAAAATGGTGCGGATGTAGTGTTTACTCCAGATGATAAGAAATTATATTCAAATGGATTTCAGACATATGTAAATCTTAAAGAACTTCCAAATCATCTTTGCGGCATTTCAAGGCCAATATTTTTTTCAGGAGTCGCAACTGTTGTAACGAAATTATTTAATATTGTTAAACCTCATTTTGCCATTTTCGGCCAGAAAGATTATCAGCAGCTAGTTATAATCCGGCAGATGGTTTGTGATCTGAATTTTGATATTGAAATAATTGGAGCTGAAACGGTTAGGGAGTATGACGGTCTTGCCATGAGTTCAAGAAACGTTTATCTGACTTCCGGGCAGAGAAATTCAGCACTATGCCTTTACAAATCGCTGCAAAAGGCTCAAGCTTTTCTAAGTAGCGGTATAAATGATTCGGAAAAAATTATTGATTCGGCTTCGGAAATAATAAAGTCCGGTACAAATACCAAAATTGACTATATTGCTATATGTGACCCCAAAACACTTATTGATATGAAAAAAATAGACCGGCAGGCTTTAATGGCTCTTGCCGTCAAGGTAGGAAAAACACGTCTTATAGACAACACTATTCTTAACCCATAGAAAAAATTAGCAGTATATTACTGCTGATGCGAATATTTCCAGCTTTAAAAAGGAGACATTTATGAGCAAAGAACAATTCTTTTTTACTTCAGAATCTGTTACTGAGGGGCATCCTGACAAAGTTGCCGACCGCATATCAGATTCCATTCTTGATGCCATTATCGAGAAAGATAAAAATTGCAGGGTTGCATGTGAAACTCTTGTAACAACCGGCCTGGCATTTATCGCAGGTGAAATTACAACAGAATGCTATGTTGATATGCCTCAGATTGTTCGGGAAACAATTCGTGAGATAGGATACCATTCTTCACAGATGGGATTTGACTGGCAGACATGCTCGGTAATTACCAGCATAGACCATCAATCTCCAGATATCGCTCAGGGTGTAAATATAGGTGAGGGCTTGTTTAAGGATCAGGGTGCGGGCGATCAAGGGCTTATGTTTGGGTTTGCAACCGATGAAACTCCTGAATTAATGCCGATGTCCATAATATATGCTCACAAGCTATGCCGTCGTCTTGCAAAGGTTAGAAAGAACGGTTCTCTTGATTTTCTCCGGCCTGACGGGAAATCCCAGGTTACAATCGAATATGAAAATGGTTCGCCAAAACGGGTTGATGCCGTAGTGATAGCCGCACAGCACAAACCAGACATAGAATATGAAGAACTGAGAGAAGCTATCATAGAAGAGGTCATAAAAAAGGTTATCCCTAAAGAAATGAGAGATGGGGATACCAATTATTTTATAAATGCTACAGGCAAATTTGTAATTGGCGGTCCCATGGGAGACTGTGGCCTCACGGGGAGAAAAATCATTGTTGATACTTATGGCGGTCAGGGGAGCCATGGCGGCGGATGCTTTTCAGGAAAGGATCCTTCCAAGGTTGATCGCAGCGCATCATACATGGGCAGGCATATAGCAAAAAACATTGTTGCAGCCGGTTTAGCAAAAAAATGTGAGGTGCAGATAGCATATGCCATAGGAGTGGCGGAGCCGGTTTCTGTTATGGTAGATCTTATGGGCACGGGAGTTGTACCCAAATCCAGAGTTAAAGAAATAATTAAAGAGGTTTTTGATTTAAGGCCTGCAGCAATAATTGAATATCTTGATCTTTTGCGGCCGATTTATAAGAATACCTCGGCATATGGCCACTTCGGCCGGACTGAGCCGGAATTTACCTGGGAAAGCACACATATGAAAGATATTATTAGAGAAAAAGCAGGTATATAAAGGAGATAATAAGATATAATGAATTACGATATTAAGGATATTAAGCTTGCAAAGCAAGGGGCTCTTCGAATTGAATGGGCTAACCAGAGCATGCCCGTCCTGAACCGCATAGAGAAAAGATTTGCAAAGGAAAAACCATTAAAAGGCTTAATCCTTGCAGCCTGTCTTCATGTGACAACTGAAACAGCATCTCTTATGAAAACTTTAAAAGCAGGGGGCGCCAGGGTTTTTCTTTGCGCTTCAAACCCTTTAAGTACACAGGATGATGTGGCGGCATCTCTTGTAAAGAATGACAAAATTTCTGTTTTCGCCATAAAGGGTGAGGATAATAAGACATATTACAGTCACATTAATTCAGTCCTTGACGCCGATCCTCAGTACACAATGGATGACGGCGCAGACCTTGTTTCTACTATTCACTCAGAAAGGTCTGAGCTTTTGGACCAGGTGAAGGGGGGTACTGAAGAAACCACAACCGGAATTATTCGGCTTAAAAGCATGGCTGCAGACGGAGTCCTAAAATATCCTATTATTGCCGTGAACGATGCAAAAACAAAGCATTTTTTTGATAATCGTTATGGTACGGGTCAGAGCACCCTGGATGGAATCATACGTGCAACAAACCGCCTTATTGCCGGTACGAATTTCGTTATTTGTGGCTATGGATGGTGTGGAAAGGGCCTTGCGATGCGAGCAAAAGGAATGGGCGCAAATGTTATTATAACCGAAGTTGATCCCACTGCCGCTCTTGAAGCTGTAATGGATGGTTTTAGCGTGATGCCGATCAGTAAGGCAGCAGGGATAGGCGATATTTTCTGTACTGTTACCGGTAATATAAATGTTATAAGAAAAAGCCATTTTAACATTATGAAACATGGCGCTATTATAGCAAATTCCGGACATTTTAATGTTGAGCTTGATCTTGATGGATTGAAAAACATTACAAAATCTGTAAGAAAAATTAGACCTTTTGTAGATGAACATACTCTCGAAAATGGCAGGATTGTAAATGTTCTTGGTGAGGGCAGACTGATAAATCTTGCTGCTGCCGAAGGGCATCCCTCAAGTGTTATGGATATGAGCTTTGCCAACCAGGCCTTAAGTATAGAATATATGGTAAAAAGTAAAAAATCTTTTGAAAAAGATGTCTATCCGGTACCCGAAGAGATAGATATGGAAATTGCAAGAGAAAAACTGGCAGCAATGGGAATTGCTATTGATAATCTGACTGCTGAACAGAAAAGATACCTGGCATCATGGACAATGGGGACTTAAGTCTCTAAACTAAAAAATCGGTAACACTTTAGCTTTTTGAAAATATAGTCGGTTTGTTTCATAAAGCTAAAGTGTTACAAAAAATCGCTCAATTTAGCAAGGTGTACCCATGCTTAAAGTAAAAGATATCATGACAGAAGATCTGATCACTGTTTTGCCCGAGACGGAGATTGCTCATGCCACAAAGCTCCTTTTGGAAAAAGGTATCAATGGCGTCCCTGTAGTGGATGAAATGGGAAGTCTGGTGGGGATCCTTTGCCAGAGTGACTTGATCGCGCAGCAAAAAAAGCTTCCCATCCCCTCCTTTTTTACCATTCTTGATGGGTTCATTCCCTTGACTTCTATAAAGCAGCTTGAAAGAGAGGCTCAGAAGATAGCGGCTACGACCGTTGCCCATGCCATGACTCCAAAGCCTGTCACCGTTCGGCCCGAGACAGGTGTTGAAGAGGTGGCCGCCCTGATGGTGAGTAAGAATTTCCATACCCTTCCTGTGGTGGATAAAGGGAAGCTGGTTGGGATCGTGGGAAAGAAGGATGTGTTGAAAACTCTCATGTCAGATTAAAATGCGTGACATAATTATTCAAGCTTGACAACTCCATTATATTCCCTCTTGATTACCTGGTTTACTTTGGTTTATTCTTAATATACGAGACAGGTTTTGAAAAGCCAGTCTTGATTATAAAAGAATGTCGTTATGATTCTTAATAACAGTTGGGAGGAACAACATGATACATCAAAGTGTGATTACCGATTTTTGTCAGAAGCAATACATGCCTGAAATCGATTCATCGGCCTGCATTCACCCCGTTGCGACGGTTATCGGACGTGTTTCGGTGGGCAAGCGGGTTATGGTTTCGCCCTTTGCATCGGTGCGGGGCGATGAGGGACAGCCGATCTTTGTCGGAGACGAAGCGAATGTGCAGGAAGGGGTGATCATCCATGCACTTGAAACAGAGCACGATGGCCATCTGATTGAAAAAAATCTGGTTGAAGTTGAGGGGAAAAAGTTCGCGGTTTACGTAGGCAAAAGAGTCTCTCTGGCTCATCAGGTTCAGATTCACGGCCCTGCATGTGTAGGCAATGATACGTTTGTCGGCATGAAAACGCTCGTCTTTAAAGGAAAGGTAGGGAAAAACTGTGTGATCGAACCCGGATGCATCATCATGGGGGTCAGTGTCGCAGATGGACACTATGTGCCGGCAGGAACCGTGCTGAAGGACCAGGATGCCGCTGACAACCTCCCTGTGGTTACCGATGACTATCCCCTCAAGGATCTGAACAGGGGTGTCGTGCATGTCAATACCAGCCTTGCGGATGGATATAACAAGATTAATCTGCCACAGATGATCGCTCCCTGAAAGGCGGGGTTTATCCTTCTTCCTCCTCTTCCTGGGTAACGGTGCGATGCCGATTTATCGAGGGAAAGGGAAACGTTGTTGAATAGGAGCCTGTCCGACAATCACCTTTTACAAAAAGCAAACCTCTCAAAATTTGAGCCAGATAGTCAAGCAGGCAAGTTTGTAAGCGTTCACGGAACATTGAAATTAGAAATTTGGCCTTCATGCTTTTGTACTGTTCTTCCCAATTTCTATTTTAATTTCTCCCTAATTTCTACTTTCCAATTTCAAGTTTCAAGCCGTGAACGGCTGCATCAGACACGGTAAAATTAAATGAATTTGAGGGAGAAAATCCAGCATTTTATAACTCGATTTAAACAGCTTAATGGTGATCCACATTATGTTGCTCTTGGAATGGCTATAGGAGTATTTATCAGCGTAACTCCTACCATTCCTTTTCATACAGTTATTGCTTTAGCTCTGGCATTTATTTTACGGGGGAGCAAAGCCGCCGCCGCAATCGGTGTATGGTTCAGCAATCCTATTACTATACCTTTATTTTACAAGGGTAGCTACGATCTTGGGGTGTCTATTCTTGGCAATTCAGCTCCTTTTAGTACAGAATATGAGTCGATTTTAGAGCTGTTAAAACTGGGAGCGGATGTTACTATTGCTATGATTACAGGCGGAGTTGTTCTTGGCATTCTCCCAGCTATAGCGGCCTATTTTATAACCCGCAGAATATTTATTAAACTTCGGTTGCGAAAAAAATCTTGAATATGACATCACCCAGAGTACTACTTGCCGCCTGGCAAATGCATGCCAGGAAGCAGTTGGGCCAACATTTTCTGGAAAATCCTGCTACTTCGGAAATGATTGTGAATCGTTGCAGGGTAATGCCGGAAGATGTTGTTTTAGAAATAGGGGCTGGTTTAGGAGCCCTTACGATCCCTGTTGCTCGGATAGCAAAAAAGGTTTATGCAGTTGAGAAGGATCATAAGATAATCTCTTTGTTAAAAACAGAACTTACTTCAAACAGCCTTTTTAATGTTATTTTAATTGAGAAAGATATACTGAGAGTTAATATTGAGGAATTTGCTGAAGAAGCCAATCGTAAAATAATAGTTTTAGGAAACCTTCCGTATAATATTTCTTCCCAGGTTCTTGTTAAACTTATAAAAGCCAGAAGTGCTGTAAGCCGCGCAGCTCTTATGTTTCAGAAAGAACTTGCTCAACGCATCACAGCGAAGCCGGGTTGTAAAGAATATGGGAGACTTACGGTTATGCTTAATTATTGTGCAGATATAAAGAAAGTTGCAGATATTAAGGCTTCTCAATTTTTTCCGAGACCAAAAGTTGATTCCGAAGTTCTTGAAATAACTTTTAGAGGCAGTCTGAAATATCCAGATGATGAAGAGTTTCTTTATAGAGTAATAAAAGCTGCATTTGGACAGAGAAGAAAAAATCTTAAAAATGCTCTTGCAGGCAGCGAGCTTCATATTGCTGCTGAAACCTCTATGCATGCGCTGGAAAATGCAGGCATAGATCCAACCCGACGTGCAGAAACCCTCAGCGTAGAAGAATTTGTCAGGCTTAGCAATAGGTTGAAGGCAGAAGGTAGAAGGCTGAAGGGTGTTTGAATCCTTAATTTTTAGTCTTCAGTCTTCAGCCTTCTATCTTCCACCTTCTCTGTCACATATTTTCTGCCACCGAAACAGTCCTGTCTCCAAGCATGTTAACATAACTTCCCATTTCATTATCGTACCAGCCATATATAACACATTGAGTTACGGGAATTCTTATGACTGTATCATTCAGTGAAGAAATAATTTTTTTATCCAATCCAGGTACTTTGTTAAAATCTATGGTTACATCAGCGGTGCTGGTATGAGTTTCATGGCCTTCAATTATTGCTGCTGCAATCGGTATCCCTATAATATCACCAGAGACATTCTGTATGTCAGTATAGTGCAGATATCCGTTTGGATCTTCAGCCGCTGCCTGCATATACATGTTGTTTATTAATTTTCTTCTTATCGGTTCTCCAGATAGTTCCTCCTGGAGATTGATTACTAGAATGATAAGAGAACCCGTTGAAGTTGGAATTCTTACAGATTCGGCAATGAACCCGATTTGTTCCATTTCAGGAATGACTAGCCTGAGTGTATTGGCTGCTCCTGTTGTGGTTAGTATGATATTATTCATTACGCTTCTGTTTTTTCTCAGATCGGTTGTCCCTGTTTTTGGCAGACGGTCAAGAACTTCCTGTGACCCCGTGACTGCATGAACGGTTGCCATTGAGGCGGAAAGAATTTTTTTATGGCCAAAAAAATTGAGAATAGGTTTCATCATATGAGCCAGGCAAGTAGTAGTACAGGATGCATTTGAAATCGCTTTATGCCGTCTGGGATCATAGTCATTATCATTGATTCCCATTACTGTAGTTACAGCGTCTTCCGGCATTTTTTTGCTTTTATCTTTTATCTTAAATGGAGCTGAGACTATAACTTTCTCTGTTCCTGACTCAAAATGTCCTCTTAAAGCTCCTTTAGGGTGGTCTGGAGAAAGGGTTGGATCAAGAAATTGCCCTGTTGTGTCAACTACCAGATTAACGCCATGATCTTTCCATCCGATTTCGAGCGGATTCCGGGAAGACCTTAAAAATTTAACCCTTATACCGTCAATTGTCATACTGCCGTTTTTTTCATCCAAATCATGAATAACAGGCGCTGCTTTTTGACCATAAAGAAAACCGTGCAGCAGACCGTAATTTGAATCCCTGCCTGCATAATGGGCAATATCCTCAATGGATGTGCCGGCTTCCCGTCCGATATTAACTATAATTTCATCAAAGTATTTTCTGGCTACATGATGCCATACAGTAAGTTTTCCGATTCTTCCAAATCCATTTACGCCAAGTTTCATCCCCATCTTACTCCTCCTGAAATATCGCATTAATTTTCGGCATCCTTCATTCACCAGTTTACACTTTTTTCGAAAAAGCGTATATTATCGAATTGAATGCCGATGTCGAAACTGGAAATTTGAAATTAGATAACGCATCTACATCTTTGTATTTTTTCCAATTTCTAGTTTCTAGTTTCAAATTTCACTGCCAAAATACAAAATCAACAAAGTGTAAACTACTTTTGACTTGTCGTGAAGGATGCCTAATTTTCTTTTACTTTTATTTTACCCTGATAAACCGAACCTTCCCGCCCCTCGATACTTATATAATCCCCTGATTTTAAAAACACCTGATTAAAGAGGCAGTTTTTTTCTTTTTCATTACATACCAGATTGCCTGAACCGATAACGCATGTTTTTCCTAGCCTGTGAGCAACAACTGCCGCATGGGAAGTTAAACCTCCACGTGCCGTCACAAGACCATCAGCCGCATAAATTTCCCTGATATCATCAGGGACAGTATCTCCTCTAACAAGAATCAAAGATGTTTTTGGTTCAGATTTTTTCCATTTATTAATATCTTCCAGAGTGAAGACTACCCTGCCGTTCATTGCTCCTCCGCTTACCCCGATACCACTGCCCAGATATTTTGCCTTATTTATTTCTTCAGGGTCAAAAGTTAGTACCTTTTTTCTTTCTCTCATTGCCATGTCCCTGGTCTGAAGCAGGTACAAATCTTTTATTGAAGGACCTTCAAAAGTAAACTCTATTTCCTGCGGAGTCCAGCCTTTTTTATAGATTAGTTCATTGGCCAACTCTTTTAAAGCCTTATAAATTTCGGGGAAATGTGTTTCAAGTGTTATGTCGGTCTCCCTCATTTCTATTTCCTGCTGGTTAATAGAGATAGGTAAAGTTTTAACAAGTCCTGAAACCACATCTTCTCCCTGGTTTCCAAGGGTAAAGTCACCCCACAATCTCAGGCTGTCGCCGGACCATCTGGGATTGTGTGTAAAGATTACTCCGCTGCCGGATGAATTAGAAAGATTTCCAAAAACCATTTCCTGAACGGTGACGGCAGTACCCCAGTCATCTGATATGCCCATGATTTTACGGTAAGTTTTTGCTTTTGATGAATTCCATGAACCAAAGACTTTTTTGATGGTCAGGTGCAATTGCTCTAAAGGATCTTCTATAATATAAATTTTGGCGTCGTTTATAATTTTTTTGTAGGTCAGCGCAATTTTTCTCATCTGTTCGCCGGTAAACTCTCTTTTATAAGGTAATCCTGATCTTTTCTTGAAATCACTTATGATTGCGTCAAACGCGTTTCTTTCAATATCAAATGACATCCCGTAGCACTGAAGAAATCTGCGATAATTGTCCCATGCAAACCAGGCATTTCCGGTTTGGGCGGCAATCCCCTCTACTATTTCTTCATTTATCCCAACATTGAGAAAAGTATCCAACATGCCGGGCTGAGATATGGAAGAACCGCTTCTAATTGAAAGAAGCAAAGGGTTGGCTGGATCTCCAAAAGATTTGCCGTTGAGCTTTTCCAGAGCAGATATATTCTTAGCGACCTGTTTTCTAAAATTCTGTTTAGCCGGCGGATAGCTGTCAACTATTTCTCTGCAACGAAATACTTCTGTAGTAATTATAAAACCAGGAGGGACAGGCAGACCATAATTTTTCATCTTAATTATGTTAAGACCTTTGTTGCCAAGATCAATTATTCCGAAAATCCTGCTTTTTTTCTCAACTATGGAGGTCATAGCCCTTTGGGGATCATAGTTAAGCAGCAGGTGAACTTTATCTTTGGGTAGTTTGTTAGATTGTTGGAAGAGGGTGTTTAGTATTCTAGTTAAAAAAATGTCTAGCTGTCTAAGTCCAAGCGCAAGAGATGTTCTGTCTCGCAAAAAGATTTCAGATATTCTGTGTTTCAGCTTTTCATGGTCGGCCATGCCTTCCTTTGGGAGGTATTTGGGTAGTATTTGGTCGATTGATATCTGATTTAAAACTCTTGTTAAATTTTCTTCGTGGATGTTGTTAAAATAGTCATTTATTATATTCTTTACCGCTCCGGCAAATCCTTTAAATATATCGACGTACTGAGTAAAAGTAAATCCTCTTGTTCCAAGTGAATGGGATAGAAATTCTATCTGACGTTCCATTTCAACTGAAGAAATTCCATTTACTTTTAATGCCTTGTCAAACAAAATTAAGCGGTCGTAAATCTGGTAAAATGCGGCTCTTGTTATAAGGCTGAGGTCGATATTTTGAATAAGTTCTTCAAAAAGAACATTCACCAGAGATTCTATTCGAAAAGTAAGACCAAGTGCATCAAATTTCAATTCATGGTAGTATCCATACATCGATGGTATATCCACCGTGATATGTCTTTTTTTATAAATATCTTCTCTGGCTTCATATGACTTATGTGACAGAATCAGATTTTTTAACAATTCAATATAATCGATCAGCATGGAAAGTTTTTTCTTGAGCCTTGGCTCAGCCAGAGCTTTTTTCAGCTTGTCCAAATCCGGGAAGGCTTCGACTTTAAGCCGCGCAATATAATAATCTATTTCAATAAAATCGAGATGGTATTTCTGGTTTAAAAGTTTATAAAAAGATATTGCAAGTTTCAGCCTTTCCAGATCTACTTGCGGCACTTCTTTAATATCTGCAAAAAATTCCTTTATTTTTTCATCTTTGATGGTAATGAGGTCAGCAGGTAAGCTCAAACCTTTTTGCTCAAGTCTTGTCATTGCAAGGTGAACACCGTCAATATATGGCCCTTTAGTGGTGATTTGGCTATAAATGCTTGGCGGGACAAATGGCTCAAGAAGGCTTTTTTTTCTGGTCTTCCAGAAATTAAGGACAGCTTCCATAAAGCTGATTATCAGGTTGTTGCTTTCAACATGGCTTTGTTTCCGTAGAAAATGGACAAGCACATCTTTTCTGCCGATTATATCGTCGATATCAGTAGAAATGTCTCTCAGTTTTCCTTCAGCGCCAATATCATTAAAATACACCGGAAACAGCCTCATCAACTGTTTGGCAAGATTATATACCGGTTTAATATCGCTATTTAAGAATTTTGTAATATCTCTTGGGAACAGATCGGTATCTTTGATAAATACACCGCTGATAGAAAGATGGATTATAAGGCAAGAAAGAAGATTCGCCGACCATTTCGGGTTAAGCTCGATCAGCTCTAACCAGGTTCTTATATTACTGATATGAGTGCTGTTGACTTTTACTTGCCAGTCGTTTCCAACGCCTTCTATCATTGGAGATTGAAAGCCCATATCGATTGTTGAATCAATAAAAAGATTAACTAGATCAATTTCATCTGTTTTGTAGACACCTTTACCCATATTCAGCACGCAGTTCAGAACTACGGCGGGAAACTTGCTTGTTCGAGTTTTTAAAATAGAAAAAGTTTTATCAATAAGTTTGTCTATATTATAGTACTTCTCATGTTCTATAAGCCAGCTTACAGTTCTGTTTATATCCCTTAAAGCTTCTTCATGTACCATAGACAGGCCTGAAGTATTCATAATATGGAAAAGGAACAAAAGCTTCCATCTATTTCCTTCGCAGGCTTTGATTCCTTTTTGAAGAAGCTTGTGAGGAATTTGCCTGTATATTTCAGCAATTTCTTTGTATCCCTGCATTTGTAGAAGGCTTTTTAAAAGTTCTTCAGAATCAATTTCTTTTTCCCGGGCAATATCATCCAGCTCGAGATTCCATTGTTTAATTTGGTCAAGGGATATTCCATTAAAAATTTCTTTTAAATTCAAGTCGTTATCAATCATATCCGTTTCTTTTTCAAACCAGGCCTGAGGGTCTTCCTCACTCAGCCAGTATGAATATGAGTGCTTAAAATATTTTAATAGCAATAGATTGATTGGCTTATAGCTTATATTTATTTCAGATGAATATGTTAAAAGGTCTTTGGCCAGTTTTTTAATTTGATAGAAACTTTTAATAAAAAGGAAGAAGATTTCATCATTGTAATTCCTGATGTGGTCAAATGAGTCATTGATTACCGGCATAAACCTTTTGATATCCGGGCCGGAGTCTTTAATGATTTTCTGCAGAAAGAGTAGCAAATTGTCAGCGCCGTCGGCTTTTGTGTCTTTTTCGTCACTTGATTTAATTGCGGTCGTAAAAATATTTACAAAAAGAGCTGCGGCTTCGTGGCCTTTTGGATGGTTTTTTAAAAGATAGAAATAGTCCAGAGAATAACTTCTTGCTTCCTGTATAATAAATTTCCAATTCCTGTAGGGATGAGAAAGCTCTTTAAGAAAGGTATTCAATCCATCCATAAGTCCATAATAGCTGGACATGACTTCCTGAAGAACTGAATATTTGGCATCTATGGTGACATCAATATGATAGTCGGCTATATTTACTTCAAGGGCTTTTGACTTTATCTTCAAACCTTTCTCCTTATCTTAACAGCCTTTCGAGCTTCAAGGCGCGCTTTTAGTTTTGGAAAAAGACTTATATCTGTGTGAGGTAAAAAGAGAGAGGCCACGTAATTGTCCATAAAAGAGGCAGTTTCCGAAAGCTCGAAGTTTGTCATTTTTCTTGCCACCTCTACCACATCTTTTCTGATGCGGTTTGTGAGCGAACTTATTTTTGCCCCCATGAGCGATCCATTGCCGATAAAAGTAACTTTATCAGGATCTATTTCAGGCAACAAGCCTATGATCATGGCCTTTTCCAAATCTACATAGCTTCCAAAACCTCCGGCCAGAATAATACGGTCAATATTATTAATACTGAGACCCACCTCTTCAAGAAGAGTCATACATCCGCTGTACATGGCGCCCTTTGCCCGTATAAGGTTATTTATATCCGGCTCTGTGAGAACAAGATCTCTATCTATCCGGGTTAAATGAGCAGGCGCGAGTAGATATTCATATACTCCATCAACCTGACGTATGCGATTTGTATCAAGTTCGTGGTTGAATTTACCAAGATTATCAATAATACCCATTTCAAACATAGTTGCCACCATATTGATAAGCCCTGAACCGCAGATGCCTTTTGGCCTGACATTCCCAATAGTTATGTTCATGGGCTCCAGGGTAAAAGGATCTATGGAAAAATCTTCGATAGCTCCTGTTGTGGCACGCATTCCAAATTTGATGCCGCCTCCTTCAAATGCTGGACCCGCAGAACAGGCAGCACATGCAAGCCAATCTTTGTTGCCAATAACGATTTCCGCATTAGTCCCTATATCCATGTAAAGAGTAATTTCCTCAGAAAGGTACATCCCCGATCCCATGACGCCGGCTACAATATCTCCGCCCACATAGCTTGAGACATTAGGATAAACCAGTGCAGTAACATGATCATTTAAGTTTATTCCCAGATCAGCCGTTTTTATAGGTGGATATAAGGCTGCGGCTGGAACGTATGGAGAACGTCTTATATACCTGGGATTCACTTTAAGCATGAGCTGTGTCATGGTTGTGTTACCTGCCAGTGTTATGGTTGAAATATTGTCAGTATCAACATCGGCCTGCTTTATTATTCGGTCTATTATCTTGTTAATAGATTGTATAATGACGTCGTGAAGCTTTTCCAGTCCTCCTGGTTTTTCGGCATACACAATTCTACTTATAATATCTTCGCCATAGCTTATCTGTGCGTTAAAATCGCCATAACTTGACAGGACACAGCCTGTTTTAAGATCAATCAACTGACCATATATTGTTGTAGTGCCAATATCCATGGCAATTGCAAAATTCCTGTCAGTGGTATTACCGGGCTGAATATTTATAATACGTATAAGGCCGCTTTCACGGACAGGATTAGCTATTGTCACAGTAAATTTAAAACCATCTTCTCTTATTACGTCCGGCACTTTTCGAATAACAGAAAGTTCAATTTCCAGATGATGCTTATTATAATTTTTCCTAAGATGGCTGACTATTCTGGTTACATCCGGCCTGTTGTTCTGTGCGGTCGGCTCAGTAAGTTTAAGGTATTTTTTCTCTACAGGAGGTATGAAAAGACCTTTTTCTTTTAAATCCTCCAGATTTATTTCCTTTATAAGGGCAGCCCGCCGCGGGGTGCTCTGCATATTAAGCACGCCGGCATCTATCTCTGATTCTATGGGAACACGGACAACTATATCGCTTATTATGGTGCTCAAGCAGGCCTGGCGGTATCCTTTGGAAATATCCTCTTCGTTTAATTTCTCAGATATTCCTCCGTCAACTTTTCCTTTTTCAATGATGACGCGGCACTTTCCACAAACACCTTCCCCGCCGCACGAGGCATTAATATGTACTCCCGCTTCCATGGCGGCACGGATGAGGTTTTCTCCATCTTTAACCATTATTTCTTTATTGTGAGGAAGGAATAAAACTTTATGCACACATATCTCCTTTTGAAAACTCAAGCTTAGGGCTCGGAAAAAATTAAAAACTAAAATAAAATGTAAGCGTTCACGGAACATTGAAATTGGAAATTGGGCCTTCATGCTTTTGTACTGTTTTTCCCAATTTCCAATTTCTATTTTAATCTCTCCCCAATTTCTACTTTCTAATTTCAAGCCGTGAACGGTTACAATAAAATTAACATAGTTGACATTAACTTGCAATCCCCGTTAGCCCGAATTTCTCATGGACAACTCATAAAATGATGCATAACTAATTGTATTGTTGTAAATTATTAGCAGGTTTGATTTATGAATGCTATAGCGGGATTGCAGGCCATTCGCGGTGTTGAGAAGGGCATTTTGATAATTCAGTGTAATTCCGTGAAAATCCGTGGTGAACTATTACGATTTTTGGAACTGGTTATCTGTAAAGTTCGGCCTGGCTGCCGGATGTTTCATCTATTGTCTCAGGGAAGGCTTTGAGGGCGCAGGAGGTTTCAGTGAACTGGTCTATGCTGGTGAGGAAATTTTTTTCTCTCACTCTCTTAAGTCATGGGGCGGAAAAAGAGGGCTTGATTTCCGTATTATTTTGAAACCATCTGTAATCACTTCTATCAGAAAGATCGAATGGTTTACTATATATCAAATGACGATCAGAATTTTGTTTATACTTGTTTTCCCCTTTGCAATTCGTTTTAGAATTTTTTGTTCCCCCTGGTACTACAGACCCAAAGAATAGGGCTTGTTATTGAATATCGAAATTCGGCGGTTCAAAACGAAATGGCGATTGTTAAGTGTTTTTGAATTTGATATTTAGCCGGAAACTATATATTAAACACCGATTTTCACAGATAGATAAATCGCCACAATAACAACAAACCAACATAGCTGTTCGGGGCGATATTCATTATGATGCTGGATAGTTAAAACGCATACAAAAAAAGCACAGCACTATATTAGGGTTTTATTATGACGGTTATAATACTGTGATTTAAATAATTAATATCAGAATGCTGCATAAATTCTGCTCATAGATTGCAATAAAATAAGGCAATAAGCCCCATTTTAAACATATTTTAATAATTTTGTGCATATTTATAATCGACATATTGATTTTTTAATCGTCAAAACAGCACCCTAATATTTTGTTAGCAATGATGATAAAGTCGTACATAGACAGCATTTACTTCTAACCGAACTTACTTTTTAGGGTAATATTGTGGCGGTTGTAATATCTGTGAAAATCGGTGTTAAACAACTATGCAAATCTCGTGTATAGACTATCTGGTTCAAGAGTCGTGAATTCGGAAGGGCATTTCCCTCAATCAAATCTGACCAAACTCGTGATAGTTGAGAATGAGAGAATCCTGAGTGATGAAAGCATATTTTGGGAATTCTAATTGTCGTTGCGCGGGAATTATAATTGACGCTGATCAGGCGCTTCTTCACCAGCCGTTTTGGTTACTGCTTACTGGCCTGATGCCGATCGGTGGACAGCAGATTTTCTGAGGAGGATATAATGAAAAAAAGACGACGTACAAAGCTCGTGCACGAGGGACAATATGTTGCCGAGGTTGATGTCGAATTGATCGATATGAATAAAGGATGGTCCCCTTATTTATCTCTTGATGATGCATACAAGCTGGATGATATTCGCAATGCATTGCGGCAGGGTGACGTTAAGAGTGCGGCGCGACTTGCTCGCATTTTTACTCTCACTCCTATCGCAGTATAGTGACTTGCCGGAGAACAAGCGGCTCAACTCTGACTGAAAAAGCCAGGCCATTTTTAGATTTCTACTCATTTTATCGATTATAGTTACTTCTTCACTTTTAGCCAACTCTTTGTATACTTTTTCAGCAAGTTATCCTGGGTCTTGGGCGGCAATCCCAAAATTGAGCAAGGGACCAAAAAGTGGAATTGGCTTATTATCCTTCTGCGAAAGGAATCACATATGTATTGGAATGGTGAATAAATGCAAGAACGATATTTACAATATTCTTTACCATTTGATTTGCCTCTCGAAAATAATGGGTGACCCCAAATATGACCCCAAATACGCTTGGGATAACCGGTTTGAAAAAGCGCCAGCTTTTTCAAATCCGAGTTTATCCCATTGTTCGCCTCCGGCGATTATAGCTACAAATTAAGTTCAAAAATAATTTTTAAAGCTTGATTTATTTCCTGTATCTTGGGCTGCGACAATTTCCCACGAATTTTTACCATCCTATGACCATGATCAATAGGACGTGTTTGCAAACAATCTGCTACGGATTTTTTTGATAAACCATTATCTTGTGAAGGATAGAGTTCAACGTTGGTTTTTATTCGAACTTTTTTTGCACTCCATTCAGTAATTGGAACAACTTGAATAACAGGGACTCTTTCATTATAAACATCATTGGTTACAATTATACACGGTCTGACTTTTCCTGTTTCTGAACCCTGCGTCGGATCAAGATTTACATCAATAATCATGCCTCTTTTCAATATTGTCATTCCGGCCATCCAGTTACGGCTGTTTCAGTCAATTCTTTTAGATTATCATTTTCAGAATAAATTTCAGAATATAATTCAGCGGATTTTCTTAGGTTTTCAAGTTCCAATTTATTTTTAAAATGGTCAATAGCCGTTCGGACCATAGAACTTTTATCCTTAAACCCATAAGCTTTAAAATTATTCAAAAAAAGTACTTGTGCCTCTTTAACGCTAAATTTTGCCTGTTGCATACACCCTCCTTTCTGATACCAAACATTGACCCCTATATTGCAGGCTCAT
>JAJSZT010000061.1 GCA_030272815.1 Deltaproteobacteria bacterium | reverse complement strand
TTTTTTCTACTTTTGGTTACTTTAAATAGCCAGTGATCGCCGTAATCAAACAAATAGAATAGTTTTCTATTTTTTCCCAATGGATAAAGCTTTTCTAATGTTAAGTCATACACAAGTCCATTTTCGTCATCGTACCTAATTCGATCGCGACTTCTTTCTGTCCTTGAAACATAAAATTCATACATGTGATCATTATCAAAATTTAGAATATCTTGTAATGCAAAATGAAGATCTTCTAATGTTGATGAAGACTCTATTTCGATTGTTCCTTCCCATTCTTCTTCTGCGTACGCACCAAATAGTAATTCTACTTTCAATATCCAAATCATTTACTCACCTACTTTATGTTTACATTAAAATACTGCGCGGCGTCCGTGATAAGTTGGCAGGAAGGGACTATAGTTTGCTCAAAGTTTGGTTATCCAGACTTGCTTGAAGACTGAGCCGCACGACCTTCCTGATTAGTCTTCATCACGTTGTTGCGCCCGAGATCCATCTTGCAAGATTTTGTCTCACCCTACTGAGCCGATCATGAGATATCTGCCCTAACTTCCCCAAAAGTATGTCTTTCTCAACAACGGCAAGTCTGCTGACACGGATTACACTTGGCAATTTTAAGCCGGACTGTATAAAATCTGAATCCTTTGTAGTGATAACCTCGTCTAATTCCTGTATCTTTTGATGAAGTTGGGAGGATATCATACAAATGAGCCAATCATCATATCGGCCAGGCATTGAGATCATTCAGCGAGTAATGTGATTGCTCATTTTCCATGCCACGCATTGCTGATGAAAGCGATAAAGTTGACCACTCAATATTTTCTTGCCTTTCTGTTTTTAATCTTAAATATTCGATAAAATCCAAAACTTCTATTTGTTTTAATTCCGGCAATTCTTTTACATTTTCAATAATTTTATTTGTCAAATTCATAACTTTTTCTCCTCGTTAAAATATGCGATAGCTAACCATAGCCTGTGCTATTGTATTCAAATAACTTCTAAACAGAAAGGATAAGCAAATACAATGCTAACTATCAATGAAATAGTTTTCCCAGGCCAAATCAATCACATTTTTAGTAATGGAGGGCGGTTTTCCCAAATAATTAGCTTCATCGATTATCTGATCGATCAAGTCTCTCGGATGGCATCCAATGGGTTTAATGTTCGATTCATTATATTTAGCCATAAGGTAATCAAAAATTTCACTATCAAATTTCAATCCATTAGAATCACATACTTTACGAAATATATTTTCATATTCTTTAATATTTGGATAGTCGATTTTGAGTTTATATGGCAATCGTCTTAAAAATGCTTCATCGGCCAATTTTTTGGGTTCAATGTTTGTGGCAAAGACGACCAACTGATCAAATGGGATTTCAAACTTCATTCCGGTGTGAAGGGTCAAGAAGTCCAGCCTGCGATCCAATGGAACGATCCACCGATTAAGAATAGTTCGTGGATCTATTAACTGTCTGCCAAAATCATCAATTATGAAAAGACCATTATTCGCCTTCATCTGCAATGGGGCATCATAGTATTTGGAATTGGGATTAAATTCTAGATCAAGTGCCTTAAGCGTCAATTCACCACCTGCTGAAATGATCGGCCTTTTAACTCGAACCCATCGCCTATCATAATCGTCTGATGCGGTATCTTTATCAACCAAATGATGATTAACCTGGTCATAAACGGTGACAATTTGTCCGCCCACCAACACTGAGTAAGGAACGTAAATTTCCCCTGAAAGTGAATTTCCAATGGCTTCTGCAATGGTTGTTTTACCATTTCCGGGAGGGCCGTATAAAAATATCGGTTTTCCAGAATTGATTGCAGCGCCGAAAGTACGCAACTTATTTTCACTGAAAACGATATTTGAAAATTCTTTTTTAATACTGTCTTGTTTAACTTCGATGCTTCTGACGGTCTGTATTTCAACTGCGTATCTGTAATCATCTAGTACAACGGGAGCAGGGCCGATGTAGTGGCTTTCCTCCATTAAATTTATCGCACGGTTAATACCCGAATTAGTGATCCTGAACTCGTAATTGCTCAATGAAAACGATGTGTCACTTTTTGTAATTTCTATCATCCTATCGTGACGCAAACTGTTAGCGCATTGGGTGATTACACTTTGGGTTAATTTTGCCTTTTCCGCTAACTTTTGAACGGTAAAACTTTTTAGGAAAAGGGCATGTTTTAATAACAAGTCGGAGATGAAATTGATGTCCAATTTGGTTTCCTCAATATTAGCGGGTACAGTAGGGGAAAATTGAAAAAAACTTGCAAGGTCCGACTCTGATATAAGATCAAGGACAACAAGATTATAACCAATCCGTCCACCGTACATGCGTTGCCTTTCGAGCGCCTTATGAAGATCTTTGATGGAGATTAACCCTTTTTCCTTCAGCCTTGTTCCTAAAGATTTTGCCATTGTTTAACCTTCCTTTTGATACCGTTTTCCATCGGTGATTTGTTTCCTTTTCATAGTTAACATCGTAGGCAGCACGTTTTTCAGGGTTCGATAAGGTCTTATATGCCTTGGTTATGTTCTCAAACTTTTCAACACTTCCTATTTTATTATTGTCAGGATGATATCGCTTTGCAAGTAAGCGATAGATCCTTTCAATTGTCTCCAAATCAGCGTTTGGACTTATTTGAAGATTCTCGTATAATGTCCTCGTATAAGTGTTAGTTCATTTCAGCACAATATTCCTGCACGTGAGATTTATGTTTTGTCTCAAAATGATAAATAATATCGAAACATACCATATATGAGGCGAATTTAAAAAACGTTTGAAAAATCCCTATTTGTTTTCAGCTAACGTTTATCTCTGCATAATTCACAACAACATGATAGAAGTTTATATAATCGATCTATGGGTAAATATTTGGCTTTTTGAGTTGGATGTGTGCTATTTACACAACTTGGTACGAAGTTGCAATGTATAATCGAAAGGCCAAAAATTTAGAGGCCGCCACAATTATCCGAGCTGTGCGGTTAGTCCACAAATGATAGGACATAGGTTACCCAAGTCCTTCCGAATGTTCTAATTCTCATCGACAGATTCCTGTAGGGCGAGTTTATCCCGCCTAAAGCGAATTTGGAAGGCGGCGTAAAGCCGCCACTACGACAAATCCTTCATAGCAATCAACTTATTGACAAAACACAGTAAATGCTACCCGCACAGGTCGCAATTATCTGAATATTTTAGTTTATCAAAGTTAGCGTGATCTGCCCGAAGGGCTTGGGTTTATTAATTTTCGCCCTCTCAGCGAAAGTTAATAAGATGAAATTCTCTGCGTACTCTGCGCCTCTAATGAGCGGAGCGAATGGGCGGTAATATAATACCCTCTGAATAGATACCTCCTTTTTATTGAATTGCGGTTTTTTATCATATTTTATTTTTTACCCATTCATGCCAATTATGCAACCGTCTTGTTGGGAGATCATGATTTCTCGTCATCAGTCATATACTCCCACATCTCATTTTGATGCAGCCAGATGGGATCTGCGTTCCTTTCCGCTTCGGGCGGGAAGTCCCCTGTACGTGAACCCTGTTAATGTGCTCAGCACATTAACAAAAGTATTAGCCGAAGGCAAGGGGGGAATCGTGAGGTTCTGTTTGAAGGCGGAGCAAAGCGGAGAAGTAAGTGAAACGAACGTCCAACCCGGAGTGCAAAGCTATGAGCCGACGAACAGAAACAGCATACAAGGCCAAGTTTCCGGGTGAGTTAGTACAAGATAACTAAACTCGCAACATAATGACTGAGTGTTTTAAGGCAAGGGGCAATATAGGTTTTGTGCAAACCGAGGAGACATCTGCTGAAAAAGTTCCGCGGCATTGGACTCTTTCAGATTTTAACCGCTTTCTGCCAGCACTTGGATCAATTTTTTGCGCAACACCTCCAATCTTTTTGATTTAAACGCTTTTTTGGTATCTTCCAGAATCCCTATGGCCTCGGTTAAAACATCTCTCAATCTTTTTTTGTGCGGACAATCTGAAAAGATGCAGTCAGGACATATTTCAGCCCTTTTTATATTCTTTTCTATTACAGCGGTCAGGATATGCCGCTGCATATCTATCCGATTGTGCAGATCTTTGGTGTTAGTATCGATAATCTTCATCAAATCAGTCTTTTTATAGTATTCCATTGGGTAAGTTTCCTTAGATAGTTAAAATAAAATTAGATATATCTAATTACTACAAGGAAAATTTTTGTCAACCTTTTTTGCACCCCAAATAATAAAAAAGCTTGACCTGAAATTTTTCAAGTGATAATTAGATATCCCAAACATAGTTTTAGGTTTTTAATAAGAAGGTGTTTATGCAAAATAAAGACGATATTTCAAAAAAACCTCTGACACCGGCCATGGAAGATTATCTGGAGGCTATTTTTAATCTGGGTAAGGAAAAAAGAGTTGTCAGGGTAAAGGATATTGCCAAAAGGCTTGGCGTAAAGATGCCCACGGTTACAAGTATGCTCAAGGCTCTTAGCAAGAGAGAATTAATTGATTATGAAAAATATGAGTATCTGGAACTGACAAAAAAGGGGATTGATGTCGGCAAAGAAATACATCGGAGACATCATATTTTACGGAGCTTTTTGACAGATATCTTAAATATAGATTTTAAAAAAGCCGATGAAGAGGCCTGCAAAATGGAACATGCTGTCAGCGCTTCAACGCTGGACAGGTTTATAGAGTTTATGGAATTTATTCAATTCTGCCCGAGGGTGGGGTTAGACTGGCTGAAATATTTTGATGAATACCGGCTTCATGGTCAGGAACCGGATAAATGTTTAGCCAGGATGAAAGAATTTGCAGATGGATTCAAGGTCAGGATAAAGACTATGAAAGAGGTGAGAGGAGAAAAATAAAAATAATGGTACTAAGCAGGATTGATCCGGGAGAAGAGGTTACTCTTATAGATATCGAAGGAGGAAGAGGGGTCAGGTCAAAGCTTTATAGCATGGGGCTTGTGCCGGGAACAACTCTTAAAATTTTAAACCGAAGCGGTTCAGGGCCTGTTATGATTGCATTAAAGGATTCCAGGCTGGCCATCGGTCGTGGGATGGCGGAAAAGATAATCGTAGAATAATTTTTTTTCTTTTGAAGATTAGTCATTTCTAATTAAAATAGATGGAACTAAACAATGAAATGCGCCAATAAGAAAGATCTGATGCGTGGAATGTGGAGGAATGAATAATGACGTTGGATGAAATCAAACAGGATCAAGAGTGCGAGGTTGTTGATATAAATTTCGAAGGGATGGTAGGGCAGCGGCTTCTGGATATGGGTTTTATTCCCGGGACCCGTATAAAGGTTGTCCGAAATGCACCTCTTGTGGATCCTGTCGAGTTTTTAATGAAAGGATATCATATCAGCCTGCGCCATTCAGAAGCTAAACTGGTGGAGGTGACTCTGTTATGAGCAACGGATCCACAAAGATTATGGTGGCTCTGGCCGGTCAGCCCAATTCCGGCAAGTCCACTATTTTCAATATGCTGACCGGAGCCAGGCAGCATGTGGCAAACTATCCCGGCGTGACCGTGGAGAAAAAAACCGGCTCCTTTCGTCTTAAAGAGGATCGGATCGAAATAATTGATCTTCCCGGAACACACAGTCTTACTTCTTATACCCAGGAAGAACGTATTGCCAGAGATTTTTTGCTCAATGAAAGACCGGCAGTAGTCGTTGATGTGGTGGATGCCTCTAATCTGGAACGTAATCTTTATCTCACCTTTCAGCTTGCAGAGATGGGTATTCCTCTCATCGTTAATCTGAACATGACGGATGTGGCCGAGAAACGAGGTCTTAAGATCGACAGCGAAAAATTGAGCCGTGAAATAGGCGCTCCCGTGGTCTCAACGGTGGGAAACAGAAGCAGGGGAAAAGATGAACTTAAAAAAGCCATTGAGATGACCTTAAAAAATGGGCAAGTTACTCCCTTTCGCATTGATTATGGGGAAGCCATGGAGCCTGCGCTAAGTTTACTGGAAAAACACCTCTCAGGTGATCCGGATCTGTCTGAACGTTATCCACTGCGATGGCTTGCAATAAAACTGATGGAAAACGACCCCGAGGCGCAAAAGCTGATCAGGGAATGTTCAAAGAATGGTGATGAGCTGCTCAAATTAGTAAAAGAGGAAAGAAATGCGTTTGTCAACGATCAAAAGACCTCTTCGCAAAAGGTTATTGCCGTGGCACGGCACAGGACAGCCGAGGGAATCGTTGAAACAAGTGTGACCTGCGAAAAGAAAACAGGAAAAACATTGACGGACAAGATCGACCAGGCCGCTTGCAACCGTTATCTTGGCCCGGTTATCCTGGCTGCCACTATCTATCTTATGTATGAACTCGCCATAGTTCAGGGTTACAAGATCACTGAATACACGTGGCCACTCCTTGCCGGGTTTCGAGATATTGTCGCTTCGTTACTTCCTTCCGAGGGATTCATTTTTGACCCCTTTTTTCGCTCCATGCCAATATGGGTGATAGACGGAACTATCGCCGTGCTGAATTACGTGCCTATCTTCCTTATTCTGTTTGCCCTCATAGCCATCCTGGAAGACACGGGTTACATGGCCAGGATGGCTTTTATTCTGGACCGTATTTTCAGACACTTCGGTCTTCATGGCCAGTCCATTTTACCTATGGTTCTGGGAGGATTGTTTGTTGGCGGCTGCGCCATACCGGGCGTCATGGCCTGCCGCGCTATGAAAGACGAAAAAGCCAGGATGGCCACCATTATGATCGTCCCGCTTATGAACTGCCTGGCCAAGATTCCCTTTTATGTGCTTCTTATCGGGATATTTTTCGCCGGCTGCAAAGGCGTAGCCATGTTTTTCATATCTACCATTACTATTATCATAGCTCTTGGCGTGGCCAAGGGCTTAAGCCTTACAGTGCTCAGGAGCAGACCAAACGCTCCTTTTGTTATGGAGATGCCACCCTACCACATGCCCACTTTCCAGGGTATAATGCGTCGCAGCCTGGAACGAACCTGGCTTTTTATTAAAAAAATTATCACTATCGTGATCGTGGTTTCCGCCATTGTGTATCTGCTCATCTACTTTCCTGGTATCAGCGAGAAAAGGAATGCATACTATAGCGACCGGGCCGATCAGATACAAAAAGAATTCTTTAAGGAAACGGGCGCAAACAACCCTTATGCCGATCTCCTGGCTGGAGATAACCTGTCAAAATTTGCAGGATACTGGATGGATTATAAAAAGGCGAAGATGGGGGCCGGGAAAAAGGATGCAAAAGAGGCCATTGATAAAAAATTCAGGGAAAGAAACTTTGCATTTTTTAAGATCGTAAAAAAGGGGAAATACGAGGTCGATGGCGAAATAATAAAAGATAAACATGCGATGAAGACCTATAAGGCATACAAGAAACTGGACAAGGAAAGGAACGGGCTTCGAAGAGAGAGAAGAGAGGAAACTATAATAAGCAGCTTTATGGGCCGCGCCGGGCGTTTTTTGGAACCGGTCACAAGGTGGGCCGGCTTTAATTGGCGGGTTAATATTGCCTTGATCAGTTCATTTGCCGCCAAGGAGAACAGTGTGGCAACCCTGGGCGGTATTTACCAGTCATCGCAAGAGGACAAAGAAGAGACGCTGGAACAGAGAATAAAGAAAAAAGAAACGAGCTGGACAGCCCTTCATGCCCTGGCCATCGTGCTCTTTATGGCCATGTATCCTCCATGTATCGCTACTTTGCTTATGGTCAGAGTTGAGACCGGGAGTACAAAGTGGATGCTTTTTGCCGCCTTTTATCCAATTGTTTTAGGATTCATTATATCGATTTTTGTCTTTACAGGCGGAAATCTGCTCGGCCTCAGCGGGTTTCAGGTCATGATTCTATTTTACCTGCTGGCCATAGTTTTTCTGGTATCCATGGGTCTTATTAAAAAAGAATCGGAATAAGGAGGTATTACTATGAGGAAAGCGTTAATATTTTTTTTAATTTGCCTGGTATCGGCCATTTTTCCTGTCCCCCAGGGTTTTGCCCACACCCCGCTATGTTACTGCGAGGATAATGGGGACGGAACCATAACCTGCGAGGGAGGGTTTTCAGATGGGTCTTCAGGCGCAGGGGTCAAGATGAAGGTGGTGGATACCGGCGGAAATGTCCTCATAGAAGGAAAAATGGATGAGGATAGTGAGTTTACCTTTAAAAAGCCCGAAGGTGACTACACAGTCATCCTTGATGCTGGTCCTGGCCACGAGGTAGAGGTTCCTGGCTCGGAAATTACGGAATAGGATTTAGGGGGGAATTGGAACGTATGAAAAACTGTAGGGGCGAATCTTGTGTTTGCCCTTGAAATGATTAGATGATTGACGATTGAACAAATAACAAATGACAATCAGTAAAGGAGGATGAACATGAAGAAATTAGTTTTGGCATTGTCCCTGGCGGTGGCTTTTGCACTGAGCGCCCCGGCCTATGCCCATTTTCAGATGATTTATAGTCCGGACAGTGTCCCAAAGTCGAAAAAACTTACCCTTAAGCTTGTCTTTACACACCCGTTTGAGGCAGGTCACACCATGGATATCGGAAAAGATGAAAAAGGCAAGATTCACCCGCCTATAGCCTTTGGTGAAATGCACAAGGGGAAGAAAAAGGACCTGCTTGATGCCCTCAAGCCTGTAACTTTTGCAAGTCTGACAAATAATGGCAAGGCTTATGAGGCCAATGTAAAACTAAAAGGGATGGGCGACCATGTCTTCTATTTTGTGCCTGCACCATATTACGAGGGCTCAGAAGACGTCTATATTCAGCATTGCACCAAGGTTATATTTAATGTGGCCGGCGCCCCAACCGATTGGGATGCTCAGGTTGGTGACCCACTGCCGGTTGAAATTATCCCTCTGGACAAGCCTTATGCCCTGTGGACAGGAAATGTCTTCCGTGGCGTTGTTACCTGCAAAGGCGAGCCGGTGCCTGACGCTGAGATCGAAGTGGAGTACTTGAACCATGATATTGAAGGAAATACCTTTGTCAAGGAGGCTAAGGTAGAGGCACCCCATGATGCCCTGATTACCATGACCATCAAGGCCGACAAAAACGGTGTGTTTGCCTTCGGTATCCCCAGGGCAGGCTGGTGGGGATTTGCAGCGCTTGGTGCCGGAGGAGATTTGAAACATAACGGCAAGGAACTCTCCCAGGATGCAGTTATCTGGGTTCAGGCACTTGATATGAAATAACTGAAAGGGTCAACAAAAAATCCCCAAAGGCAGATTTTCCCCGATTTATTCCCCCCTTGAGGGGGGCAGCAAGGGGGGGTGTAAAAATTGCCTCAATCAGCAGCGCCAGGGAGAGAGCAACATGGCTTTGTCATATTACAGAATCAGACATTCAATACCCGGCAGGATGCGGGTTAAGAGTTTCCTGATGAAGAATCAGGCTCGCTGCATAACTGTCAGCGATGCCCTGAAAGAAATGAGAGGGATAGTTGCGGTCACGAGCAATCCTGTCGTGGGTTCAGCCGTTATTCTGTACGACGAAAAAAGGGTTACACAAGAGACTGTCCTCGCAAAACTGGACGAACTTTTTCCTGCCCGTTACCACCTTAAAAGGGAGCCTTCTGTAAAAGCTGTGGCAGGTAGCGGTACACCCAAACCGAGGTCCTTGCTCAGGGATCTTTTGGAGGTGTCGGCTCTTGCCTTTATTGCGGTCTATTATCTGATCAAGTCGGTCTTCGGAAAAACCGCCATCAACCAGACGGTCTTTAGTCTTCCAGCCCTGACAACTGTTTTTTTTGGTTACCCTATATTAAAGAAAGCTGTGCAGGATATTGTTGAGAAGAAGAAATACAGCCTGCATCAGTTTATGGCCTTTACGGCTATTGTAGCTATATTTATGGCCGAAGCCCTGACAGCCCTGGAGATCATCTTTATTATGCGGCTAGGCAGCTTGATCAAGGATTACATTACGGAAAGATCCAGACGGGCTATCCGCAACATCCTGTCCCTTAATGAGAAGGAGGCATATCAGGTCATTGATGGTGTAGAGGTTGCAATCCCTGTTTCAGAGCTGAAAGTCGCAGACATCGTAGCTGTTCATACCGGAGAACGTATCCCGGCAGACGGGGTAATTGTTTCAGGCCATGCTACGATAGATGACGCCCATATTACCGGGCGCTCTGTTCCGGAGTACAGGAGTACAGGGAGCAAGGTCTTTGCCGGCACTGTCGTACACGATGGGGCTATCCATATCAGGGCCGAAAAAGTGGGGAAAGAGACATACCTCGCAAGGGTGCTCGAAATGGTGGAGGAGTCCCTGGCCACCCGGGCTCCTGTCATGGATCAGGGAGATGTTTTGTCCGCCCGGCTGACCAGGCTTGGTATAATCGTTTCGACGGGAACCCTGATCGTGACTCAAAGCATTTACCGGGTGCTGACTGTTCTTCTGGTCATGTCGTGTCCCTGTGCCACTGTGCTTGCCGCTTCCACGGCCGTCAGTGCGGCCATTGCCAATGCTGCCCGAAAAAATATCCTGGTCAAGGGCGGCCTCTACCTTGAGGAAGTGGGCAAACCGGATGTTATTTGTTTTGACAAGACCGGCACAGTCACCTGCTCTCAACCCGAGATTGAAAGCATCGTAATTCATAACAAAAAAGTCTCCGAGCATGAACTGATAGGTGCAGCCGCCTCGGCTGAACTGCACAGCCACCATCCACTGGCATGGGCGATCAGAGACAGGGCAAAGGAAATGGAGATAGAAGTCTTGGGCCATGCGGCTTGCCAGGTGATTGTTGGACGGGGCATGGAGGCCATAGTGAATGGCCACAAAATCCTTGTGGGCAACAAACATTTGATGAGCATGCGTGGTATCAGGATAGGGCGGTATGAGAAAGATACAGACCGCCTGATTACTGAGGGGCAAAGTACTGTCTTTGTAGCCAGGTCCGGTAAACTGATCGGGCTGATCGGTATAAAGAACAGAATCAGGCCTGGCGCCAGGAGAATCATAAAATACCTCAAGAATAACGGGATAAGAGAAGTTCATTTGATTACAGGAGATCAGGCAATAGTAGCCGATAAAATGGCAAAGGAACTTAAAGTTGACTTTTGCCATGCAGATTTGCTACCAGAAGATAAAGCAGCAGTGATCGAAAAACTAACCCGCGAGGGGAAATTGCCCATTATGGTCGGGGATGGGGTAAATGATGCTTTGGCAATGTCAAAAGCACATATCGGAATCGCCATGGGTGCAGGCGGGTCTGACGTAGCTATTGAAGCGGCTGATATTGCCCTGGCTACCAGTGAATTATGGAAAATATCCTATGTCAGGGCCTTAAGCAAAGAGACAATCGCAATCATCGAGCAAAACTACGGTATCGCCACCTATTCCAATCTGGCGGGCGTTATCCTTGGCGCCATGGGATTAATTACCCCGCTTATCGGCGGCTTTTTGCATATCTTTCACTCCGCAGGCATTTGGCTAAACTCCACCCGTTTGCTTAGCTTTGACATGGCAGAGCTCCCACCGGTTTCAAGGCCGGTTTGTGCTGTGAGCGGAAAACTTGAATCCGAACCGTGTGCCGTGTGCGCCATAATTGGCAGGAAAGATAAGGAAGATATTGGTGAAAGGGATGACAAGTGTTTGAATATCTTGAGATAAAAAGACTTTTGAAAAGGGCAGAGGTGGTGAGCCACAATCACGGCAGAATGGTTTTTAAGCTTGATATTACCACCGTGAAGAAAGGGTCCATCAATCCGGACCAGATGGCAAAACATTTCAGGGAGATTGAGGGAGTCCAGGATTTTAGTTTTGATCCGAAGGAAAACGAGATCGATATAGACTATGACACGCAAAAGATAGAGCCGGGCCTGCTTGAAAGTCTTGTTGAGTCAGGCAAAAAAGAGGCGGAAAGGGACGCTGAGGCGACCACGGATGACTATGAAATTAAGGAAATCCCATCGTCTCCAGAGGAAATCGAGGCGATTCGTTACGAAAATCCTGCTCTGGCAGAGAAAATAGAGCTGGTTCATCAGCTCCGGTTCATTCTGACAGTGTATGGGATAAGAGATTCCGGCATCAGTGTGGCCCCCTTAAAGGGGATTTTAAAAAAATTAGGCCTGGAGGAACACAAGGATATTTTGAGTCGCCAGGGGATAGCGTCCCTTGGCCAGGGACTTATGAATAAGTTTTTAGCCGGAGCGTTTGATTGAACTTAGCGCACTTCGAGCGGAAAAGGCTATGAACATCGAACGTCCAACATCGAATTTTGAATAAGGAATTCTGCCAATTTATAAACTGGCGGAGCACTTTGGTCCCTCAGCATAAACTCACCGATTTCATTATTCGATGTTCAAAGTTCGATGTTCGATGTTCGACGTTCAAAAGAATTTTGACTCGTTCCGTGGTTCTGCCTGGGAACGAGTGGAAACCCTGAACCTTGAACCCTGAATCTTTGAACAAAGTGAGCTTATGTCTATTTCCTACAATGTGGTACAAAACATCAAGAATCGACTGCGTATAAAGACCGGAGAGCATAACCCTTCCCTTATGCGATCTCTGGCCCATGAGGTGGAGCGTCTTGACTGGGTGGTGGCCTGTGAACTAAGGCCCGCAAGCGGTTCTCTGGTGCTTACAACCTCTGATCTACCACGGTTCGATGAGCTGGATGCTGCGCTCGATCAAGCGTGCAGTAGCTACCAGGCCGGCATTGAGCACCGAGCTGTTGTGAAACGTGACGATTCTGTTAAAAGATATGAACCAGCCGAAGAACATCTGCCCGGTCCTGTCCTTGCCGTGACCGGAATACTCATGATTGCTGTCTGGATATCGAGGCTTCGTTCGAAGGGAGAAACAGTCGGAATAGATAAGGGATTCTTCAATATTGCTTCAGTTACAACCGCATTTTTAGCCTATCCTATTTTAAAGACAGGGATCAGGAAGCTTGAGGCCACGGGTAAGCTCAACATGGAGCTTTTGGTCTGTACGGCTTCCCTTGCCTCAATAATTATGCGAGAAAGCGCAACTGCCCTGGTGGTCATGTACCTGATCAACCTTTCCGAATACCTGGAAGATAAGACCATGGAGAAAACGCGCAAGACTATACGCACCATGCTGGCGGTGGCTGGTGAGGAGCAGATGGTCTGGAAGATCATAGATGGCCGGGAGAAAGAGGTTCCAAGCAGTGAACTGATCAAAGACGATCTTATTGTCCTCCGCATTGGAAGCGCGGTTCCCTGTGACGGAATGGTCACAGAGGGTGATGCGCTGGTGGATGAGGCCTCCATGACAGGTGAATCACTTCCAGTCTATAAAAAGGTTGACGACAGGGTCATGGCAGGAACCCATCTGGACATGGGAGAAATCACGGTCAGGGTTGAAAAGATCGGTGATGAAACCCGCATGGGTTCGATTATTAAAATGATAGAGAGCGAGGAGGCCCTTGAGTCAGAGATAATGCGCATGGCTGATAAGTTTGCCGATATTGTTGTTCCTGTCTCCTTAAGCCTCTTTTTAATAACATATTTTTTCACCCGTTCGTTTAGACGGGCCATGAGTATGCTGATTATCGTCTGTCCCTGTGGGGTTGCTTTATCAACACCCGCAGCTATGACCGCGGCCATGGGCAATGCCGCTTCGCGCGATATTCTGGTAAGAGGTGGAAAATATTTGGAAAAAGCGGCGGATGTGGACACCATAGTCTTTGATAAGACAGGGACAATTACAAGCGGGACACCGAGGGTTTCCCGTATCATTACTATTGACCCTGACATAACTCCTGAAAGAATCTTGCAACTTGCTGCGTCTTCTCAGGAAAAATGGAAACACCCGCTGTCACTGGCCGTGCTTACAAAGGTCAGAGAGTGCGAAATAGAAATTCCTTCCAGTCTGGAGACAGAACTTATTATCGGGCACGGGATCAGGGCTGTAATAGACGACCATCAGATTCTGGTTGGAAGTCATCACTTTATGGAAGACTTTAAGGTGGACCACGAGGCCGGCCATGAAGAGGAGATCCGCATACAAAAAAAAGGTGAAGCAGTCCTTTTTGTGGCTCAGGACGGGAAGCTGATCGGCCTGATAGGGGTTGAAGATAAAATCAGGCAGGATGCTGTTAGGACTCTGGATAAACTAAAGGCAAAAGGTGTCAACAATATTTTCATGCTGACCGGAGACAATGAATTCAATGCAAGAGCAGTGGCTCAGAGGCTTCCTTTAACAGACATCGGCTGGTCTATGTTGCCGGAGGATAAGGCTGAGTTCATCAGGGAATTCAAGGCAAAGCACCCGCAAAGTACCGTGGCCATGGTGGGAGACGGCATTAATGATACACCGGCCTTTACCTGTGCGGATTTGAGTTTTGTCATGGGCACTGCCGGAGCGGATGCCGCATTGGAACATGCTGATATTGTACTTAAAAAAGACGAACTCGACCTGGTCTGTCAGGCGGTTACCCTCGGTAAAAAAACCGTAGAAACCATACATCAGAATTACGGGATTTCTATCTTTCTCAATCTCGTCGGGGTCGTTCTGGCAGGATTTGCGTTGATTTCTCCATTTACCGGAGCCCTTATCCATAATGGGATTACCCTCTATGTGGTCACGAATTCCGGTAAGCTTATTTTTTATGAACCATAACCATTTAACCAAAAAGGGAGGTGAGACAATGGTGTACTATCCGTCTTTGTGGAAAGGATTATTGATTGGAGGCGCTGTGGCGATTCTGGTGACGAGCAAAACAGTACGAAGTGGAATCATGAAATGCGGCGTCGGGGCTTACAAGGGCATCAGAAATTCTGCGGCAGAGCTGAAAGAAGAGTGGGAAGATGCCAGGGCAGAGGTAATGCTGGAGAAGAAGGGCTAATTTAAGGAGGAGAACGGATGGAATCAAAGGAGAATAACAAGACTTGCGACGAAGAGATGGGAAGTACCGGAGGCGCCGGCAATTCTGAAGAAGGAAAGGAGACGGGTCCGGCTCAGGAGGGAAATCCGGTTTCTCAGAGCGCTGGTGACGGAAATCCGGGTTTACAGCCCGGGCCTGTTCCGGGGCAGACACCTTTTCCGTACGGATATTTTCAGTCACCAAATCTGCATCCCGGGTATTATATGGCACAGGGCGGTTTTCCCCAGGGACAAATGCCCGGTTATTGGATGCCGCCCGGTTACGGAGTCTCCCCACCTTACATGTACATGCAGCCAGGGCCGGCCGCACCGCAAGGCACAGGGCAGACGGGCGGATCGTCCGATCCCGGCAATCCAGGCAGCCAGCAACCACAGGGCCAACCCGAAGGCGTAGGCCAGCCCGCAAATCCCGCCGGTCCGGCAGCACAGGCACACGATGCCCCGGGAACAGCGGCAGGCTACGACAATACCGGCTATGCCCCGGGTGACAACGCAAGCGGCCAAGGCGCTGCGCCTGGCCATCATAAGGAACCAGGCCATGATGAATTGAAGTATGGGACAGATATGGAAAAGCCTGACCATGTAGGCCCTGGACACCCACCAGAGATGACTGAGGAGATCTCTGCTCCCTCGGGGCTGGCGAGCTTTTTTCAGCTCGACAATGATTCTTTCTGGAAAGGTATTTTGGTCGGGAGCCTGGCTACTTTGCTTCTTACCAATTCCACTGTTAAAAAGGGGATCATGAAGACCATAATCAAGGCCTCAGCTTCTGTCAAAGGGGGCGTTGAAGAACTCAAAGAACAGCTTGCAGATGTAGAAGCGGAAGTATTACACGACATTAACGAAAAAAAGAAATAAGGAGGAGAAAAATGCATCATCCAGGACCAAATCCACCGGCAAATGACGGCCCCAATACCCATCCCAAAGATCAAGCCCCCGAGGGCCATCCCGAGGTCAGAAAGTATGATGAATTAAAATACGGACAGACCTATGCCCAGGCGCAGGTCCCTGTTACTGTGACCGAGCGGCTGGGGAGATTTTTCAGGACGGACGATTCCTCTTTCTGGACAGGTATACTTATAGGGGGCGTGGCCACCTTTTTTCTGACCAGCGACACGGTGAAACGGGTAATCGTGAAATCTTTTGCGAGAGTTAGTGAAGAAGCAAAAGAAGGGGTTAAAAAGGTCAAAAAAGCCGTAGTAAAGGAAAAAGAGCCTGCAAAAGCTGAAAAGGCAGAGAAAAAGTAAGGGAAAAGCAATGTCAAACAATAAATCAAAAGAGCTTGCCAAGGCAGGGATGGTTGTTTCCCTGATGGTAACAACGGGAACGACTTTTTTTCTGGATAATAAGAAAGTAAAATACTTACACATTGCCTCTGGTGTGGCTCTGCTTGGATTCTCCTTCTGGCACCACAGCCTGTACAAGAAAGAACCAGGCAGGCTGAAGCGGGAAACAAGACGTCACATCACCAGATAGGAGAAAGGAGCTTGAGGACTATTATGGCTGTTGAAGATTATCTCATGCCTTTGCTCGAGGAAGCAGAGATTGCCCATCACATTCCAGGCCGGATACGACTGAGGTTTAATCACAGTATTGTGACTAAGTTGCCGAAGCTGAATGGCATTGAAAAAGAGATACAAAAACTATCGAATCAGATCGAGGCTATCAAGAATATCAGGCCGAATCTCTTTGCAGGCTCTGTGGTCGTTCAATACGACACAGATCTTCTTTCCCCTGATTTTTGGCAAGAAGTGGTGGCGGAAAAAGACGTCGAGCAACTAAAAGAGAAGGCGAAGATATTGTTTCCCGGCTTGCAGTTCTGAGTTTTTAAAGGAGGTGAAAAATATGCATTTTCCAGTTGGAATTATTTTTACAGGTCTAGTCGTATACATAGCTTACAGGCTTGGAAAAAGTGTGGGCAAAGAGGAAATAAAAGAAAAAGAAGAAATAAAAGAGACAAAAATAGCCAAGGAAAAATAGAAGACAGATTTGGTAAAGCTGTAGGAAATGAGCAGGCAAGGCAGTTGACTGAACGATAAAGGATTTTTATGCCGAATCGCAATGGAACAGGTCCACAGGGCAAAGGAAGCGGCACAGGCCGAAGCAGGGGAGTGTGCGACAAGCAGCACCCGGAATCCGGAAAAGAAAGGCATCCTGAAGAAAACCCTGCTTCAAGTGCAGGGGAGGTCGGATGGGAAGTTGGGGCCGGCCCCGAAGGATTTTGCATATGTCTGAGGTGCAAAAAGGAAGTGAAACATATCACGGGTATCTCGTGCAGCAAGATGAAATGCCCTGATTGCGGTATACCCATGGCACGAAAACTTTGAGCACATATAGACTTTCAGATAAATAATTTCACTGCGTTATCAGTCAAAATCCTCGACGACGTATACATCAGCACGACTTACTCAGATTTTTCCTTATAGCCTTGTGAAATGAATTATCTGAAAGTCTATAGGAACCATGACAGAACAATCATTAAACCCCACAATAGATAGAATAATTTTGCCTTATTTGTGTAAATTCGTGTTCATTCGTGGCTGAATTGGCGAGGTTTTTTTGACCAGTAAATTAGATAAATCTAATCTTATTCTAAATATCTAAGGAAACTTATCGGGATGTTGAAGGAAATGCCTTTCTCAAGGAGGCTAAGGTAGGGGGCACCACATGGTGCCATGGTTACCCGGACCATCAACGCCGACAAAAACGGAGTGTTACACATGGCATCTAATTTTAGAATCTATGTTCAAAGAAATAGCAACGATCTTCATATAAAATTAGAGGGTGATTTCGACGGGACTTCTGCACACCAACTGCTTAACGCTATGAAAGAAAATCAGCGTGGTGTCACAAAGATCTTTATAGATACCAGTTTACTTGACTATATATATCCTTTCGGACGGGATGTTTTTCACAATAATCTTAAGGCTGTTGACGTACAACGGATTTCTTTTCTATTTACTGGAGACAGCGCATTACAACCGGCTCAGGAAGAAGGGATCCGAGGGATGAGATGAGGGCAGCCCGATTTCACACGATATCAAAAAGTTCCTGGATAATCTGTCTGTCTGTGGTCAGCCTCTGGATTATGGTTGTTTTGCCTGTTTCGGCCTTTTCGCCAAGGAGGAGGAGTTTGAGTCCCAATGGCACGATTTCTTTGTGGTAGCGGATCATCTCGGCCAGAATGCGGGCAAAATTGTCGATAAGGCGATCCATGAATTCTGTCGACTTGAACTTATTTTGTCTAAGGATTTTAAGTAAATAGGTAACGCAGGAACTCAGCATGGCATAAGATTGAATCTTGGATAAGCTTTTGAATTGAATCGAACTATGGTTGCTGAGGATTTCTGCGGCATTCCATTTGGCGTACAGCTCATAATATTCTATAAATCTGGTGGTGGCCTCTGTGCCAACATGGCCTGTCAGAATGGTAAACATGGCCTGATCGGTCAGGGATTCTCCAAAGGAATCAATGGTCATAGAGGCATAGCTCCACGATCTTGGAGATGGCCAGGACCCGGATTCTATTGGTTTTCCTGTAAGGAATTCCGGATAGTTCTGGAGGAAGGTGATGATATCGCTCCTGATTCCATTCTTTAACGCGTAATATTGCATCCACTGGTCAACGTCTGCATGGAGCTCGACAAAAAACATCCGATTTGCAACAGGCGCAAGAATCTCCTGAAAACCGGCTTTGTCGTTACCCCTGTTACCTGCTAAAATAATGGCAACATTTTTTGGCAGCCTGTGGTCGTGGATAGATCTATAGGTTAAAAGCTGAAACATATAGGCCTGAATCTGGCGGTTGCACAGATGGGCATCATCCAAAAACATAATAATCGCATCTTGATCGGATTTTGGGAAAACTTCTAGATGATTGAAGTTAAAGATTTCCGGCCTCGACCACACGATAAACTCAGTCTTTGTATCCTCCTCCTTTCCAATCTTTGGCAGTCCTGTAATTTGTTCCAGCATGATCGTGGCCATATAAACCACCTTCAGGCCCCAGCCCCTCTCTTTGCAAATCTGACGAATCACTTCGGATTTCCCAATGCCGGGTGCGCCTGACAGCCAGGGTATAGAGGACAAATGCCCATTTTGGTTTGCATCGCACTGAAGCATAATGCTTCGGTCCACAAAGCTTGTTACCTGATTCAAGTTCAGGGTCGTTTCCATATGATCTCCTTGTTTGTTAATTGAAGTTAATCACCTTTCCGATTATTCCTTCCGGCAATGATCCGGCATTTGTAAGATATATTTTTGGTATAAAACCGGGGAGTAAATCTTGAGATTCCGGGATGTCAGACTCCATATCGGTAATACCTATGTAGGCTGAGACTAAATTCCCTTCATGAGACCTGACGTACCGCATGATTTCTTTAAAGACATTTCTATGAGAAGTACCCCCTGAGTGTTTTCTCTCGAGCAATGTCTTTTTTTCACAGGGTCCTATGTTCTCGTATTCTTTAGTCCAGGTAACATTTACATCATGTTTGATCACATAGATTTTTTTGTATTTGTTTTTAGCCTGACAGATAATATCTATAGCGTTGGCGACTGTCCTGTCAGACATCGATGCCGATTCATCAATACTCATAATAACGGTTCCCAGCCTCGGTTCTTCTGTGTAGCTTGGCAGGTAGGGAAGTCTGTCTGCGTTAACCAGCCAGGATAGCCTTGGTTTGCTCCATGTCAGTTCGGCAGATCTGTCTAAAGCCCTGTTCAGGGAGTCTCTCAATATCCTTTTCCAGTCAACTTTTACACCAGACAACAAACTTAAGAATTTTCTTGATTCCATTGAAGTATGGTCACGAAGCGCTTCTTCAAACATTCGTTTAAACAGGAATATTTCATTTTTTTGCTGCTTCGTTGATTCGAAGAAAAGATCCTTATCTTTAGGCCTTACAGGTGAATTGCCTTCAACGTCCTCTTTGATCCCTTCTTGTTCATCATCGTTTTCTTCGTTAAAAAACTCTTTGTCATTAGATGATTGACTGCCCATTGTAGGCATGCCTTTAATATCAGTTCGTCTGATTGTTTCTTTGCGAAGCATAACTTCAGATCGAACAACGCGAGGCATTCCATTTAGATGTTGTTCAGACAGGGCATTGTTTTTGTCTTCGGAGAACATATCCTGCGTGACCCTGGAAATAATGTCGGAGGTTTTAGCAAGTTCGTCATATATTTCCTCTTCAAGCATGCTGGAGTATTTGGAATCAAACAGGAAATGGTCTTCACCTAAAAACATCTTGTGAGGATCATATTTGATCAGGTTTTCGTCAAACAGTCTGCTGAGGTAGAGGAGAAGACCGTTGACCATATAATCGGTGGCCATATCCCACAGGGTATGATCCCGTTGTTTGCGCCTTGCATCATGAAAAAACATTATGTGGCAAATTTCGTGTAATAAGAGGAAGGTTACAGCCTCTTCATTGTTCCTGGCCTTCAGAAACTTGCTCTTTTTATTAAGGTAGATGGTATCTGTCCCTCTGAAAACGGTAATGTCTTCATCCAGATTCAGAAAATGTATGTCATAATTCAAAAGAGCGAGTCCCATTGGCAGGCAATTGGGATCTCTAAGCATTCTGGAAATAATCTTTTTGATGATTTTATTTTCATCCATGATCTCATACCTTGTAACAATTTAGGTCTTTCAAAGAGACTTCTTTGACAGGATTAACAGGATATTCAGGATTAAAACATTAAAACTCATCCTGTAAATCCTTATTAAAATCCTTTACCTTACGTTTGATTTCAACTTTTCATTTTTTTTTGCATTTCATTTGTTCACCTTGCTCAGGCTATGATTTTTTATGATTTACTGGATAGCCAAAGTGAGACTTAACCTCGTTTGTTCACTTGAAACAAAATCTTGTTTATCCTGTTATCCTGTCGGATTTTTTCAAAGGGCTAAAGTATTACCTCTTTCCTTATTCACTTTGCCAGCTTGTATAAGAGATAATCCTGCGCCCAAATATCTTTGAAATTTCCACAGTGCATCTTGAGCAGATCACACAATCTGTCGGTCAGTTGAAAATAGTCTGTGCAATACCAGATCGGAAAATAAGCAACGCAGTACCGGATCAGTATCTCCTCAGCAATCGTATTGCCAAAGAGGAATTTTGTGCCCCAGGGAAACTTTTCCTCATCCCACCAGGTTTCAAATTCGTCATTGAAATCTTTAATAAGGTATATAACATTTGTTTCCCAGGGAAAGGATTCCGGATCCCACCAGGTGTCGAAATGCTCTTTGCAATAATTCATCAAAAATCTTGTGGACCGCGGTTTCCAGTCGAATCTTTCAGGATCCCACCAGGTGTTGAAATGTTGAGGGCAGTAACGAATCAAGGCGCAGCTCGACTGCCAGCTATACCTGTCAGGGTCCCACCACTGCTCAAAGTGATGACTCCAATATCTTGGCAAGTACTTGCTGTACGTCCAATCAAATTTTTCCGGATTCCACCACTGGCGAAAGTCAGAGTCAGCGTGAACATCAAAACCATTCAAAAA
>JAJSZT010000060.1 GCA_030272815.1 Deltaproteobacteria bacterium | reverse complement strand
TAATAGGTCGAGATTCGGTCAAAATGGGATATTTTACGAGTTCGTCAAGATTCACATGATTTAAAATTTATGGTCTCAACCATAATATGTTATGCACAGTTAAGACTACTATGTAGATGGTTGAAATGGATTTTAGCGAATTCTATTCGGTATTACAAACACAATACAAAACAAAACGATTCAGGACAGGTCAAGTACCCTCTCAATAAGTTCAGGTAAACGTCAAAGTCCTCAAAACAAGAAAAAGGTCATGACAGGCGTATTGTGCTTACTCAATTAAAAATAATAATATCAGAGATCACGGTAAATAGCAATCTTAGGGCTCGGTCAAAAATAACTTGGCATTTTTGCATCCCAACTTCACCATATCTTTCATCGATCTTTATTCGCAAAAATCCTCGAAATAGCCCGCTATTCCTGCGGGTTTGCTCAATCAGATCGATGAAATCTACGGCAAATTTGGCTTGCGGGACATTAGTTTATAAGATGCTGTGGGGCTGAATAGCTTAATTCGAGCGTTGCGAGATGATTGATATACTTCAGCCTTCAGTCTATCTACCTGGGTATTCAAACCATTCTTTCAATTTCTTTTAACTTTTTATCAAGCTTTTTTTCGGAAACAGGAAAGGCGGTTTTAAGTTCCTGGGCAAAAATAGATACTTTGTATTCTTCGATCAGCCAGAAGTATTCTTCAATTGCCTTTTTCTTTTCTTCCGATACAAAAGAAGAAAGTTTTTTTAACATTTCATTAAGTCCGTCAACATGAATTTTAAGTTTTTTTGCTTTTAACTCATCCTTTTCAAAATTTACAGACGCTCTTTGTGCCCGGATACCAATTGCCTTGATATATCTTGTAATGTGGGTCAGCCTCTCATTGTTGTATAAATCCATAAATCTTTCAGGAACAAGCATTGACAGTTCGTTTCTCAGGCCATTAAAAAACTGCACAGTATTGCTGCCTGGTTTGCTTGCATTTTCCAAATTGTAGATAGCTAATCTTGTTTCATGATAGACTTCAAGAACCGGTAATATTCTGTTTATTAACTCCTGCCCTTTTTTAAGCAGATCATGTCCTATGGATCCGGCATATGAGTAAAAGTCATCTTCTGCTCTTATGTTTCTGCAAAACAATCTGTTAATAGTACTATCATAAAGCCTTTGCTCAAAAATCTTCGCCCCTGCAAAATAGTTGGCCATCTTTTTCTTGTCTTTCGGCAGGATCAGGCTCTTTTTTAAAAATTTCAGGTCTTCTGAAAAATATATGGCAAAAAGTGCGGCAACGCCCTTTTCATGAGATCTTATGGCTTCGTCCCTTTTCCGGAAAAGCCGCAACTTTATGCTTTTATTTTCTAATTCAAAACCGGGATATACAACCCATTTTGTGCCGTGTTTCCCTGTTATGGTGATGGTGTCGGGCAAATCGCCAAAGTCCCATTTTGTTATGTTGATTATTTCCCGTTCTTTTTTTGCGCATTCAAATTCGTCAATTTTATCCTGATCCGCCATGCTGAATATATTTCGGCTCAGAATAGTTTTGTCTCTGCCGGAAGAAATAACCTCGCCTTTTGGACCAGTAATAGATATCCGCATTTTAAGATGATCGGGCAGTTGAGCCTCAGACCATATCGAAGGAGGTATGTCCACCCTGAAGCGTCTAAGAATAAATTTGCTTAGAGCCGCTATCAGAGAGGTTGATTCCTCAGGCATTTCATTTACAATTATATCTACGGTATTTGCCACAGGGACAAGCTGTTTTCTGTAATCTTTGGGAAGACTTTTAATAAGTGCGACTATTTTTTCCCTGTACAATCCAGGTACAAGCCATTCAACAGATTCTGCAGGAACAGTTGCCGCAAGTGCTGACGGAACTTTAATGGTTAGACCATCATCCTGGCTTCCAGGTTCAAAACTGTAATTGCATTGAAACTGGTGGGTTCCCAAAGTAATCTTGTCGGGGAAAAGAGACAGTTCTTCTTCATCCGGAAAATATCGGAGAAGATCATCTTTTTTCATTCTCAGGAATCCGTCTGTGCCTCTTTTCTTCAGGTGCTGTTTAAGGGTTCTGATATCATAAATTCCTTCAAGCCTTTTGTGATAAAAATCGAAAATATCTTCATCGCTTATCAGAATATCCCTTTTTCTTAACCTGTTTTCCATGCTGCTGATTTCATCAATGAGCCTTCTATTATGCTCCATGAATGGTAAGGGTTCTCTAATATCCCCTTCAACCAGCGCACTGCGGATAAAAATCTCCGATGCTTCTTCAGGATTAATCCTTCTATAGGATATGGGCCTTTCGGGGACTATTATCAGGCCATACAGGCTTACCTGTTCACAGGCGACGACTTCGCCTCTCCTTCTTTCCCAGTGCGGCTTCAGGTAAGTATATTTGCACTGATTTTTGCCCAGGGCCTCAAGCCATCTGCTGTCGATATTGGCAACCGTTCTGGCAAAGAGCCTGGATGTCTCCACCATTTCAGCAGCGACTATCCATGTTTTTGCTTTGTTGAAAAGCCCTGAACCAGGGAAAATCATCAACTCTTTACCTTTTGCAGCCTGAAAGATGTTCTTCTCCTTTTTTACGGCAATGTTGGATAAAAAACCGCTCAATATGGATTTATGGATTGCTTCATATTGTTTGCTATAAAATTCCTGTTCTGAATTATTTGCTTTGCCTGGCCCCCGACCCCTGATCCCAAATCCCTGTCCCCTGATCCCTGACCCCCGACCCCTGTCCAGCGATTCCTGAAGTATTGTGGCAATCTGCGCATGGATATCACGCCATTCCCTTATCCTTTTAAAGGAAAGATAATGCTTTTTACAGAATTTTTTTATTCTGTTTGTACTTTTTTCCTTTTGCCGGGCATCATGATATTTTTTCCAAATATTAAGCAGCGTAATAAAGTCAGATGAAGGATCTCTGAATAGTGCATGCATCTGGTCGGCTTCCTGAGTCTTTTCAACGGGTCTTTCACGCGGGTCCTGAATACTTAGAGCAGATGCGATAATGGCTATTTCATTTAAACATCCTTCATGGTTTGCTTCTATAAGCATCCGGGAAAGCCTTGGATCAACCGGCATTTGGGCCATAAGCCTGCCTTTTTCAGTAAGAAGAAAAACATCACCTTCTTTTGATTTTCCAGCTTTTGATTTCTTGCCCCTTTTTACAGGTTTGATAGCTCCTAATTCTAATAGAAGATCAAATCCGTCGCGTATGCTTCTTGTGGCCGGCCTGTCTATAAAGGGAAAATCTTCTATGTTGCCAAGTTTTAAGGCAATCATTCTCAAAATAACTTCAGCAAGGTTTGCCCTTAAGATTTCCGGAGGTGTAAAAAAAGTGCGGGATAAAAAATCCTGTTCAGGATACAATCTTATACAGATTCCGTTTTCAACACGTCCGCATCTGCCTTTTCTCTGGTCAGCGCTGCTTCTGGATATAGGAACAACAGGAAGAGAGGTTGTTCTTGATCTTGGAGTGTAACGGGAAATACGTGCAAGTCCCGTGTCTATTACATATTTTATACCCGGAATTGTTATTGAAGTTTCGGCAATGTTTGTTGCAACAATGATCTTTCTGCCGGCCAGGCGTGAAAAGACTTTTGACTGCTCTGATGATGAAAGTCTTGCATACAGCGGAAGAATGATCGCACTTTTATAGTTTCTTCCTTCCAGGATTTCGCAGGTTTCGCGAATATCCTGCTCTGTGGGCATAAACACAATGATATCGCCGTAGAGACTTTTTTTCTGCAATTTATCAACAGCAAGTGCAGTCATCTCAACATAAGTCCGTTCATCACTGCCTTCAGGCTCCTGTTTTATAGTAAAATATTGCACCTCAACCGGGTACATACGTCCTGACACTTCTATAACAGGAGCATTATCAAATGCCTTTGAAAACTTTTCCGTATCAATGGTTGCGGATGTTATTATTACTTTAAGATCTTTTCTTTTCTTTAAAAGAGTTTTTAAAATGCCTAGGATAAAATCAATATTAAGGCTTCTTTCATGTGCCTCATCCACTATTATTGTGTCATATTCGTTCAGATATTTATCGTTCCGGGTTTCAGCAAGAAGAATGCCGTCAGTCATAATCTTTATGAATGCATCCCCGCCGGTTTTATCCTTGAACCTTATTTTGTAGCCCACAGACTTGCCGAGATCTTCTCCTAGTTCTTCTGCTATGCGCCTGGCAACAGTTGTAGCGGCGATCCTTCTGGGCTGGGTGCATCCGATCTTGCCGTCAATTCCTCTTCCTGCCGCAATGCAGAACTTTGGTATCTGGGTAGTCTTGCCCGAACCTGTCTCGCCGGAGATTATCAACACCTGGCTTTTTGAGATCAAATCAATTATTTCATTCTTCTTGTCAGTTATTGGAAGATCAGGATTATAGGTTAGCCTGGGCAGGTTTTGTTTTCTGCGGACAATTTCACGCCTTACAGCCTGCCTGTCGGCACAAAGAGCATCTGGTAAAAGTGATTCTAATTTTTTTATTCGGTCATTTTTCATTTTGATAATAGTATATAATTTACTTGAAATATAAATAATTATATCATAAATAGTGCCTGAATGAAAATTCATCTTTTCGTTCAGGCACCACGTGATATGAAACAATTGAAAACAGACAACTCAACCGAGGGGGGAGAAGTCTTATGGGACATGCAAGGGCTCATACGTCAGATAGGTACGTATGGGCTTTTTTTGTTCTTAAGCTCAGACAGAAGATGGAAAGTCAAGGATTCTGTGCGCATTTTGGGTTAATGCAGAACCTTTAAGGGTCGGCAAGGAACACGAGGGGCCGATTCACCTGTTGCTCACTGATGTGGTGATGCCGAAGATGGGCGGCAAGGAAGCAGCAGAACGGCTGCAGCCTCTATATCCACAGATGAAGGTGATTTATATGTCAGGATACACGGACAATGCCATTGTGCATCACGGTGTTTTGTCGCCAGGACTGAATTTTATCCAAAAGCCTTTTACACCGGAAGGTTTAGCGCGCAAGGTGCGGGAAGCGTTGAATAATATTAACCAGGAGACGAATCATAGAAATGATGACATTACATCTATTAATTCTCGAAGATAACCCGGATGATGCTGAATTAGCAGTAAAGGAACTCGAACGTAAAGGGTTTAACGTGAAATGGACCAGGGTGGATACGGAGAAAGCCTTTAGAAAGGCATTAGCCAAAAAACCCGACTTGATCTTAGTTGACTATTCCCTCCCTTCTTTTGACTGCCCGGCAGCCCTGGAGGTACACCGGCAACTTGATCTTGATATTCCGCTGATCATTATTTCAGGCACGATAGGCGAGGAAGTTGCTGTGGAATGCATGAAATCCGGTGCAACGGATTGCGTTTTTAAAGACAACCTCTCCCGTCTGGGTCCTGTTGTAAAACGGGCGCTTGAGGAAATGAAAATATACCGGAAAAGCAAGCAGGCAGAAGAAGCGCTGTGGAAAAGCGAGAGCCGATACAAACGCTTGTATTTTATGGTCAGGCTGATGTGTGACAACCTGCCCGATCTTATATGGACAAAAGATTTAGAGAACAGGTTTATTTTTGCAAACAAAGCTTGTTGTGAAAAATTGCTTAATGCCAAAGATACTGATGAGCCTGTCGGAAAAACAGACATCTATTTTGCTGCCAGGGAAAGAGAGTCCCATCCTGAAAATCCTGAGTATCATACATTCGGAGAGACATGCACGGAGTCTGACTTAGCAGTTATGGAAACAGAAAAACCGCTAAGATTTGACGAGTTTGGGAATCTTAAAGGGAAATTTATTTATCTTGATGTCTATAAGGCACCTTTCTGGGATAAAAAGAGTAATCTGATAGGAACGGTCGGCTGTGCCAGGGATATAACAAGAGAGAAACAGATAGAAGAAGATCGCAAGCAGTCAGAGGAAGAAAAAAAGAAACTCGAAGCCCAACTCCGCCAGTCCCAAAAGATGGAGGCAATCGGCACACTTGCCGGCAGCGTTGCCCATGATTTTAACAATATACTGACCACCATCATCGGGAATGCCGAGCTCGCGTTGATGGATGTCATCAAGGATGAATCCTTACGCAAGGGAATAGAAGAAATCAAGAAAGCCGGAGAAAAAGCAGCTTCTTTGACCCGGCAGCTTCTTGACTTCAGCCGTAAGCAGATTGTCCAGCCTAAGATGAAGGGAGACGCGGAGCCTGAGGAAAAAGAACAAACCCCTGTGGATGTTCCTGGCGGTTTTGAGACCGTTTTGATTGTGGAGGATGATGACAATCTTCGAAAATTTGCGCAAGAGGTTCTCCTGCTGCATGGATACAGAGTATTAGATGCTGAAAATGGTGAAGATGCCCTGAGGGTCTGCAAGGAGCACGATGGTCAGATTGATCTGATGATAGCCGATGTGGTGATGCCGAAGATAAGTGGCAGGGAAACAGCAGAACGGCTGCAGCCTCTATATCCCCAGATGAAGGTAATCTACGTGTCGGGATACACGGACAACACCATTGTGCATCACGGTGTTCTGGCGCCGGGGCTGAATTTTCTCGAAAAGCCTTTTACACTGGAAGATTTGGCACGCAAAGTCCGGGAGGCGCTGGACGCTGAAAAAAAATGAACATCGAACATCGAACGTCCAACATCGAACGTTGAATGTGAAAAGATGAAGAAACAGACATATGATCTGGAAGAAAGGCTGCTCGAGTATTTTGAAGAGCGGAGCGACATCATTATTCGACGTTGGATGTTCGATGTTGGACGTTCATCTTTTAATATGTTCGATTTTCGATATTCACATTTTTACTTAATTAATGTCTGAACGAAAACCCATAGTTGCGAGCTGTCATTGCAAGGAGTGAGGAACGAACGACGAAGCCCCGCTCACGGCGGGGCTTCGGTCGTACCTCACTCGTAATGGCAGGAAAAGTGTAAATAGGGGGGTTTTCGTTCAGTAAGTAAGGAGTAACAATAATGACTAACATCCTGGTTGTAGATGATGAAGAGTCCGTCCGATACCTGTTAAGCCGGATGCTTTTAAGGGGCGGATACGAATGCGCCCTGGCTGCTGATGCGGCAGAGGCCCGTAAGTTTATTAAAGATCAAAATTTCGAGCTGATCTTGTGCGATGTTAATATGCCCGGGGAGTCAGGGATAGACTTCATCGGATATGTCGCGGCCGAATATCCGGATACAGCAACAATGATGGTGACAGCGGTAGATGATCCCAAGATTGTCGAAATGGCCCTTGATGTAGGGATTTATGGGTATCTGATTAAGCCTTTTAACGTCAATGAGGTAATCATTAACATCCGTAATTCCCTGCGTCGTAGAGAGCTTGAAATTGCAGACCGAACTTACCGCAGGAACCTGGAACAGAAGGTGGAAGAACGCACCGCTGAATTACAAAAAACACTGAGCGGGGTCATTTACGCCTTGACAATGACCGTTGAATATAGGGACCCTTACACAGCCGGCCATCAGCAGCGGGTGGCTGATCTGGCCAGTACCATAGCAAAAGAAATGGGTTTTCCAGAAGATAAGATAATGGGAATTCGTATGGCCGGGGCGCTTCATGATATCGGCAAAATAGCAGTTCCTGTAGAGATTCTCAGTAAGCCCGGTCGATTAAGCAAAACGGAATTTGAGCTTATTAAAAATCACTCTCAAGTCGGTCACGATATATTGAACTCAATAAAATTTCCATGGCCTCTTTCTCAAATCATTCTTCAACATCACGAAAGAATGGATGGTTCCGGATATCCTAATGGGCTTTTGGGTAAAGAAATACTAATTGAGGCCAGGATTATAGGGGTTGCGGATGTTGTTGAAGCCATGGCCTCTCACCGGCCTTACAGGCCTGCCCTCGGTATTGATAAAGCCTTAGAAGAGGTCTCAATTAATAAAGGTAAACTTTATGATGTTAAGGTAGTAAATGCGTGTTTGAAGGTTTTTAAAGATAAAGGGTTTAAATTTAAATAGATCCAGCCACTAACCGCGGACCATAAAACATGGAGAAATTATAATGTTAGTAAAAAGTTGGATGAACAAACCGGTTATTGCTGTTTCTCGTTCCCACGCTCCTGCGTGGGAATGCATAAATCGGAGAATTTTTTAATGGCCGAGAAACCAACTTATGAAGAACTTGAATCTATCGTAAATGGGTTAAAGGCGGAACTTGTCAAAAGCAAGCAGGTAGAGAAAGCGCTGCGTGAAAACAAAGAAAAGCTTAACGCTATGTTACAGTCCATTGCTGACCATATGAGCATGATGGATAAAGAGCTTAATATTATATGGGCTAATGAAACCGCTAAGAAGATATTTGGTAATGATATTATTGGTAAGAAATGTTTTGAAGTATATCATAGAAGAAATAGACCTTGTGAACCATATCCCTGCCTTACTCTTAAAACATTCCAGGATGGCAAAGTTCATGAGCATTATACCGAAGTTATAGATAAAAATGGAGAAATAATATATTTCCATTGCACTGCTAATTTTGCGCTAAGAGATAAAGAGGGAAAACCTAAAGCGGTGATAGAAATTTCCAGAGACATCACTAAGCAAAAGCAGGCGGAAGAAAAAGCCAAGAAACTTGAAGCAAAACTCCAAATGGCTCAAAAAATGGAATCCATTAGCACCCTGGCCGGAGGTGTTGCGCATGACTTTAACAATCTCCTCATGAGTATCCAGGGTAACACATCTTTGATGCTTATAGACATTGATTCTTTACATCCACATTATAAAAGGCTGAAAAGCATTGAAAAACAGGTTCAAAGCGGAGCCAAGCTAACCTCACATCTCCTTGGATATGCCAGAAAGGGAAAATACGAGGTCAAGGCTATTGATCCAAACCAACTATTAGAAGATATCTTGGAAACCTTTGCCAGGACCAGAAAGGAAATTACCATTCAGCAGGACTTTGCCGAGGATTTATTTGCCATAGAGGCAGACGCTGGACAGATTGAGCAAGTTTTTTTGAATATTTTTATAAATGCTTCAGACGCCATGCATGGCGGTGGGAATCTTATCTTAAGGTCTATCAATGTCACCCACAAAGAGATGAAGGGCAAACTCTATAAACCAAAGCCCGGCAACTATGTTCTGCTAACGGTAACCGATACAGGAATCGGTATGGACAAAAAAACGATTGAACGCATTTTTGATCCGTTCTTTACGACCAAGGAGATGGGCAGGGGCACAGGTCTTGGCCTGGCGTCTGCTTACGGTATCATAAAGGCCCATGGTGGACACATTGATGTTGAATCGAAGAAGGGGCAAGGGACGACCTTCAGTATTTACATGCCTGCATCTAAAAGAAAGGTCCGGAAAGTTACTAAAACTTCTGACAACCTCATTAAGGGGGCCCAAACTGTTCTCCTGGTAGATGATGAAGAAATCATTCAAAAAGTATGCAAGGAATTGCTGGAGGCAATAGGCTACAGAATCTTTACAGCTAAAGACGGAAAAGAAGCTTTAAAACTCTACAAAAAGAATCAAAACAAGATAGATTTAGTACTTTTAGATATGACTATGCCTAATATGAGCGGTAGCGAAGTCTATGACCGAATGAAGGAAATGAACCCGAATATAAAGGTACTTCTTTCAAGCGGCTACAGCATTGATGGCGAGGCGACTGAGATATTGGAACGAGGCTGTAATGGTTTTATTCAAAAGCCATTCAACTTAAATGCCTTGTCGCAGAAAATAAGAAAGATATTGGAGAAAAAATATCTTTAATCCTGTACTGTCCTCCGGAATGAAACTTCTTGTTATCACATCACTATTGCTTGTAATAATATCAGGCTGTACATTTCCTTCAAAACCCACGGAGCCTCCTGAAAAGCCGTTTGCCAGCGACGGCTGTTCCTGGTGGCCTGACTGGGACTATTATGATTGCTGTTATAACCATGACAAAGATTACTGGTGGGGCGGAACACCTCAGGAGAGGAAAGAAGCAGATCTAAAATTAATGAAATGTATATCTGAAAAGGGGCATACTATCCTGCCGATATTTATGTATATTGGAGTTAGAATCTGCGGCCACGGCTGGTTGCCGATTCCGTTTCGCTGGGGATTTGGCCGTCCATGGCCAGAAGGTTATTATTCCGAACCTGAAAAAGCAAAAAAATAGCAGCTTCTTGCCAGGTTTCTTTGCCGTTGCCGAAGGAGACACTATCCTCCTTGATGAAATCGGGGGCTCTCAGTGAAAATAAATTTACGTAAGCGTTCACGGAACATTGAAATTAGAAAATTTTTAATTGAAAGAACGTGCAGAATACTGTATTATTATTATTTTATATTATATGTAAAAAACTCAATGCAGGAGAGATAAATGATTCATGTATTACTGGTAAGTTCTGATAAAGATTTTTTTACCGATTTAGCATCAAACATGGAAAAAAATGTCAATTTGAACATTTCCCGTGCAGAGTCTGGCGGCAATGCCCTTTCCATGATTTCAGTTAATAACTTTGAACTGGTAGTTACTGATGAATCGCTTTCCGACATGACCGGTCTTAAATTCGTGGAAAAACTGGTTTTAACAAATCCGATGATCAATTGTGCCGCAGTAAGTTTTCTTTCATCCAAGGATTTTCATGCGGCAAGCGAAGGGCTTGGCATTCTTATGCAACTCCCGCCCCGGCCGGATAAAACTCATGCAGAAAATCTGTTGCAGTACCTTAATAATATTTTAAACATTACAAACTGATTAAATAAGGAGAACTTTTAATTATGGAAAAGGGAAGAATAGCAGTTCCATCCAACGGACAGGGTGGTCTTGACGGAACCAGGGCAGGACATTTCGGTCATTGTGAAGTGTTTACATTTGTTGATGTGGAAAATGGAGAAATAAAAAATGTTTCAACACTGCAGAACCAGGAACATGTCCAGGGCGGATGCATGGTTCCTGTCAACCTGCTGGCAGGACATAAAGTTAATGCCCTCATAGTCGGAGGAATCGGCATGCGACCGCTTATGGGGTTCAAACAGGTTGGTATTGATGTCTATTATGATGCAGAACGGGCTGACATAATGCCAGTGGTTGAAGATCTTATAGCAGGCAAACTGCAAATTATTGCAAACGATCAGGTTTGCGGGGGCGGTGGAACGAATCCGGCTTAATTTAGGTTAAAGGAAAAATAGAAAATGAAAGTAGCTGTTACATCCAAAGGCAAAGATCTTGATTCACAGGTTGACCCTCGATTCGGAAGGGCTGCGTATATACTTATAGTTGATACAGACGGCTTTGAGTTTGAAGTTGTGGACAATTCAGAGAATGTAAACGCTCTTAAAGGTGCCGGAATTCAGGCTGCCGCCATGTTAAGTGACAAAGGCGCAGAGGTTTTGCTTACAGGTTTATGCGGACCCAATGCGTTTAAGACACTTGAGGTTGCAGGGGTAAAGGTGGCGAATGATGTCGGCGGCACGGTCAGAGATGCTGTAATTGCCTTTAATGAAGGGAAATTGCCCTTAGCTGATGGAGCAAATGTTGAAGGGCAATGGTAGGTAAAACAGTCTCATGAAAATCACTATTATATACGATAATACAGCATTTAGTAAAAATCTTACCCCGGACTGGGGATTTTCCTGCCTTGTTGAAGCATACGACCGGAAGATTCTCTTTGATACAGGCGCAAAAGGCAGTATTCTGCTTGATAACATGAAAAAACTCGATATTGATCCTTCTGAAATAGACATGGTTTTTATTTCACATGATCACTGGGATCACACTGGAGGGCTTCCGGATTTTCTGAAAAAAAATCAGGTGAAAGTGTTTATTCCTGCCTCATGCAAAACATATGGAAACACGATAGTAAGGGTGGGTGATGGGCTTAAAATTTGTGAAAACATCTATTCCACGGGCGAACTTCAAAATATTGAGCATTCTCTAGTTATAAAGGAAGAGGAGAGTGTAACCGTTATTGCGGGATGCTCTCATCCGGGAGTGCGGGAAATCATGAAGGCGGCGTCACAAGTCGGCAGGGTCGGCACGCTCATTGGAGGGCTTCACGGATTCAGTGATTTTGAGTTGATTAATGATCTGGAGAATATTTGTCCTGCCCATTGCACCCAGTACATTCAGAAAATTGCGACCCTTTTCCCCGACAAATATATTAAAGGGGGTGCAGGAAAAGTAATTGAGATATTTAGATCCGCTGTAACATCTCAATAAATAATAGAGGAGTCCACTGGTGCCCCCCTTACTCCCCAGACATACTCTGCGTGATTGATCTTGTTATAGTAATCAACTCTGCTGTTTTTCATGTCCACACACCAGGCATAATCGGGATCCTGAACATTCTGCTCGGATGACCAATATATACCTGAAGCTGTATGCAAAAATGGATGGCGCTCAGGAAGAACCGGATTTTCTTTGCTGCAATCGATCAGTGTTCTAATATCCTTCACTTTCGGAAGCCGCCAGTCCTTATAACCGCAGTGCTCTTTAGCATTCAGGCGCATAATAAACTTTTTAGCCTCGAACCAGTTCCCTCTGCCGTGCAGAAGGTTTGCATCCTTTGTCCACATTAATCCGGAAAGACGATCCGTAACAGTTCCATTTCCATGATCGTAAAAACGTTTTTCAGGCCAGGCTTTTCCACTCTTAAGCGCCCCATCATCTCCTGCATAGTAAGAAACATTCTGTCCGGTCTTTGGAATCAGATCAACGGGGCTGCCCGCAGTGCGTACCGGCCAGACATGGTTGAGCATATGGTGTTTGTGTCCATAGTCAATATGTCCCAAAAAGCAATATATACGCCATGCGTGATTGTCATAATCTGCAGTAGTAGTGCTTGTCCAGTACCAGACTTTTACATTGGAAAAAGGATGGTTGCGAGGAAGCGCCGGAGCATACCTGCTTCTGTCAATAAGGGTTGCAAGTTCGTTTACGTTAGGCAATCGCCAATCGTGATATCCGCAGTATTTTTTTGCATTGAGTGGGGAAACAGCATCAAAGGCACGAAACCAGTCGTATGTATTGTCGGCGGGATCAGCATTCCTTGTCCACATAAGTCCAGTCAGCCTGTCAGTAACTGTTCCATCTAAATGATCTAAAAAACGACCTTCTTCTCCGAAACTTTTCCTTATCTCTCCATGAAAGAGGAGGAAAGTAAGAAGCAAAAAAAGAATCGTCCTGCTGCAAGTTAAGGCAAAAGGCATCTTTCGGCAATATTCGTTAAGGTATTTTTCCATCCATTACCTCACTACAGCGTCATCAAGCTGGCCCCGTGATAGCCTCCCTCCCATGTGGGGGAAGTGCCAATTCCATTCAGATATTCGAACTTTTCTACGTTGAATAATCCTCTGTCGGTAAGCTTCAGTTTCGAGATAACAGGTAGAGACATATCGGCGTTTGCAACATCCACTATACTATATTTCCTGAAACATTTGTCACGTTCCTTTGCCCCCATTATGTCGCCGAACGTTGATTGACAAGCAAATTTGCCTTGATATAATAATATTAAAGATATTTTCAGGCATATTTGCTTTGCCTTATTATCCTAAATTACGACATCATATTTGAAAAGTGTATAATATGTCAACATTCCAAAAAAACAGGAAATTGATAGATGAAGTTAGGGATGTAATAGATTAAACAATATATAGGGCACCTGTGAAAAAGCTTTTGATTAAACCAATCATACTGTCGGTAATTTTGCTGGGCCTGCCTATGCTTGGCATTACCCTTGCCGGTCTTCCTGTACAACGCTATCTGGAATTCCCGCCTGAAACACAATACATAGACCATGCGCCTTTTTCCTGGATTGCCTTTACAGGTTATAGCTTATTTATTCTCGCTGTAATATTATCAATAGTTATAAAAATTTTCAGAAAAGGAAAACAGGTCGCTCCAAAACCCGCTGAGTTTTATCCATTTCCGTGGTGGGGGTGGATAGGACTCACCACAGGTTTGACAGCATGGGTCCTTGCATGGACTCGTTTCCCCTGGTTTGCCGTATTTCAGTCCCATACATTTACTCCCTTATGGCTTTCCTTTATACTTGTCATAAATGCGCTTACATATAAACGCACGGGGAGCTGCATGATAATCAATCGTCCGAAATACTTTATTATGCTTTTTCCGGTCAGCGCAGTGTTCTGGTGGTTCTTTGAATATTTGAACCGATTTGTTCAAAACTGGCAGTATATAGGCGTGCATTTCAGCTCTTTGGAATACTTCTTTTATGCAACAATATCTTTTTCAACTGTTCTGCCTGCAGTTCTTGGAACTCGCGAATGGATACAAAGTTTTTCATGGGTTGAAAAAGGTAATAATTTAATTCCCTTCGGCATTTTTCAGTCAAAGCCAATTGCAATATCCCTTTTTATTGCATCCAGCGCAGGCTTGGTTGGAATAAGTATCTGGCCGGATTATCTTTTCCCCCTCCTGTGGATATCACCGTTTTTAGTTATAGTATCCCTTCAAATTCTGTCGGGAGAAAACCATGTTTTTTCAGATATTGCCCGGCGAGACTGGCGTCTGGTTATATCGTCTGCTCTGGCTGCATTATTCTGCGGGTGTTTCTGGGAAATGTGGAACTACTTTAGCTTAGCCAAATGGATATACAGCGTTCCATTTGTTCAACGATTTCAAGTGTTCGAAATGCCTATTCTTGGTTATGCGGGCTATCTTCCTTTTGGGCTTGAATGCTCATTAATTGGAAAAATCTTGGCCCGTATTTCTCGCGAGCGGAGTTTGTAAATTTCTGATAATTCAATATTGAATACTTTACTTAATAGCAGCCGTTGTGTAATAAGGCAGAGTCTTTTTGCTTTTCATAATACGATTAATTTGGACGGGGAATTATGGTGGATGGTTTTTACGGCAGACTGCTGAAAATTGATCTTACAAATAAAAAATATAGTATTGTCCCTATAAATGATGAAATCTTCCTTAAATACCTGGGAGGAAAGGGGTTGGCTTCATATTTTCTATATAAGCTGAACCCTGAGGGCGTAGATCCTCTTTCCCCTGCTAACTGCCTGATTTTTGCAACCGGACCTGTTACAGGCAGCATTATATGGGGCTCATGCAGGTATGGAGTCTTTACCAAGTCGCCTCAGACAGGATTCTACTCTGAGTCCTATGCTGGAGGTAAAGTCCCGGAAGCTATAGATTCAACAGGTTTTGACGTCATAGTTATAACAGGGAAAAATGACAGACCCTCTGTTCTTGAAATTCATCCCAAAGGAGCTGTCTTTCATGATGCTCGCGATATCTGGGGTCTGGACACATTTGAAACTGAAGACACAGTAAACAAACGATTCGGACACAAGGCTCAGGATAAAAGTAAATGCGGTTCCGTAGTAATCGGCCCGGCAGCGGAGAATCTTGTCCGATTTGCGGTCATTCAAAACAACTACTGGCGTTCTGCAGGAAGGACAGGAGTTGGAACAGTCATGGGTTCAAAAAAGCTCAAGGCAATTGTATTTAAGGGCGATAAAAGGAGGTCCCTGTTTGACAAAGAAAAAGTAATAAAACTTTCAAAAGAAATAGCCTCAGAAGCAAAGGACAGCCCTTCTGTTCGTACCTACAAATCCTGGGGAACTCCAAGTATGGTCAAAGTAATGAATAAGGCCAAAGCTTTTCCTACAAAATACTGGTCTGAAGGATTCTATGACAAATGGCCGAACATCAGCGCTGAAGCTCTTCATAAGCAATGCAGCGTTGAACCTCATGCCTGTCCAAAATGCTTTATAGCATGCGGTAGAAGGACTACTGTCCTAAACGGCCGTCACGCAGGGCTTAAGCTGGAGGGGCCGGAATATGAAACCATTTATGCCTTTGGCGGCATATGCATGATAGACAGTATTGAAGAAATCGCCTATTTAAATGATATCTGCGACAGAATGGGAATGGATACAATTACGGCCGGTAATCTCTGCGGATTTACAATCGAGGCTGCAAGAAATAAAAAGATAGATTTTGAAATAGACTATGGGGATGTGGATGCAACAGCCGATCTTTTAGAAAAAATTGCTGGAAGAAAAGACATAGGTGATATTCTTGCAAGAGGAATCAGGCATGCTGCAAAAGAATGGGACATGGAAGACGTAGCTGTTCATGTGAAGGGTTTAGAACTGCCCGGTTATGATCCCAGAGTTCTAAAAGGCTGCGGACTTGCATTTGCAACTTCTGACAGAGGCGCATGTCATTTAAGGGCTACCTTTCATAATCCGGAATTAACCGGATTGATCGATCCTGAAATTATACAAGGAAAGGCTAAGCTCTTTGTTGACTTTGAAGATCGCCTAACCCTGTTTGATGCCCTGATTTTATGCAGATTTTACAGAGACCTGTATCCCTGGAAAAGGATAGGTCAAATAATTAACGCAATAACGGGACTGAATGGAGATAAAACTTGTCTTCAAAAAAGTGCGGCAGAAATTTCAAACATAGTTCGCAAATTTAATATACGCGAAGGTCTAAAGCCCGAAGATGACAACCTTCCGCAAAGCCTGTACAAAAAAATGCTCAAAACAGGACACAGCATTAAAGAAAAAGAACTCAAGGCTATGCTGAAGGATTATTACAATATTCGCGGTTGGGATAAACCTTAGGGCTCTTTATAGAGTTTCATACGTTCGGAAATAAACCCGTGTTTCCTGATAGGGCAGATGGTAATAATTGCAATCAATTAATATATTTGTTGACAAGTCATAAATATGGCTTAGTGTATTTTTTACGCAATAACAGATAATTACTGTATTTATGAAGCACAGTTGTCAGAATATTTGGACAAAAATATACATTCAATGGAGAATAACTAAATGGAAACAAAAGAACAAGTTTTAGAAAAAATAATGTCTCAAGAAAAACCAAAATGCCCTCATTGCAACCAGGAAATGAGCCTGTGGGAAGTTCCGCCAATTTCCTTTAGCGACGGGCTTGGATGGGGAGCTCCTTATCTTTATATATGTTTTAATGATGAATGCCCTTTATATAAAAAAGGTTGGAAAAATATAGAAGAACACGTCGGACACCATGCTTCCTACAGATGCATGAGCTATCCAGGCGAAGATAAATTTGAACTTATGCCTGTATTCAGTCCTCATGGTGGCGAAGGTCAGATTATCGATGACCAGGTACTTATGGAACAGGAAGTTCTTAAAGAGGCAATAAAGAAAGGGTTTTCAATTCTTGCCGGCTGTTATGCGGAAAAAGATGTGGTAAATGTAGTAAGAATACTGTTAGACGCCACGGAACCAGCAAGGGTTAGGCTAAAAGCCGCTGAAATGGTAGGTGATATTGGAGGGCTGGATGCAATAGAACCGATCAAAAACGCCAGGTTTGGGAATGAACTTATTCAAAAAGAAGTGGATAAAGCTATAAAAAAAATACATGATAGAAATTTTACAAGGGAATGCCCTTTCTGTGCTGAGACAATCAAGAAAAGGGCAAAGATATGTAAACACTGCGGCAAAGAAGTAGCCGGCCAGTAATCTATAGACTTTCAGATAAACAATTTCACTGCGTTATCAGTCAAAATCCTCGACGACGTACACATAAGCACGACTTACTCAGATTTTTCCTTCTAGCCTTGTGAAATGAATTATCTGAAAGTCTATATGTCCGTTATTAACGCAACATTATAGTTTTATATATTGCGCTGAACATTTACATTCATTACATCATATGATCGGAAAATAAGTTTTTCCTTTTCAAGTTTTTCAGCCGGCAAAGGAATAAGTTCTGAAGAATTTAATTTTTCTTTTAAATCATCTTTTGATGGAACAGCATTTAAACCCTCGCAAAGCTTTTTGCCGGAAACAGTATCAAGCACTATCGCTGTCTTACCGTCTGAAACCACAGAAAGAGGGATCTGATGGCTTTCAAGCAGTCTTGAAGCAGCAATAATTTCCCTTTCCCTTGAGCCCAATGAAGCTGCAGCGCATTTTATCGCCATATATCTTGTCCCATCAACACAGACAACAAGGTCTATCTGCGATTTGTAAGGCTCGCCTGCAATAACAAGTTCAATATCGACATCGACCTCAATATCTTCTTTGGAAAATCCTTTTTCGTTAACCAAAAAGCGTTCAACATCCTGCCTGTTCGCCTCAGCGCCAATGTCCGGCACCATTTCACCTGTAATAAAATCTGTAATCATTTCGTACGATTTTTTTACATCAGACATAATTATACAAACCTTTCACTACAAAGCTTAAGGAACGGGGACGAAATAGATTCCCATTTTGTCTGTTCGTATATAATCCTGTTTTCCATAAAAAATAAAGCAAAAGATCACGAACCCCTATATTTTTTTGACGGCTTTCTAAACTTACCAATATCATTGAAGAAAATTGTCGATACTGTAAAAATTTTAAGATGAATATATTTAACGTCTTTATTAAACTTGACATTTTTGAAATGAAGGATAAATATCTCTAATTTATTCAACAGGTAATTTGTCTCTTATCCTTTTATTTGTAATATGAAACTTAATTTAAACGATATGGCAAGGTGCCTTGATCTTCCTGTTAGCACTGTAGATCGTTGGATACGTCAGGGCAGAATACCGATACATAGAAGCGGAAATGGTTGTATATTTAAAGAGTCTATTCTTGAAAAATGGGCATTTAATCACGGCCTGCGATTTTTTTTGCCCAATGAGGAAAGAAAAAAAGAACGGAACTTCGGGCTGACAAATCTTCTGCCTGCAATGCAACTTGGGGGAGTTTTTCATGATATTAAGGGCGATGATATTGAATCAGTTCTTAAGTCGGCAGTGGATAAAGTGCCTGTTCTGTCAATAAATAAGGAAGGGCTATATAAAAGGCTGCTCGAAAGAGAAGCTTTAACATCAACAGGCATAGGTAAGGGCGTTGCTATCCCTCATCCACGCGCCCCCCTGCCGGAAGAAATAGATAATTCTTTAATAACTACGTGTTTTCTTGAAAAGCCGATAGACTTTGAGGCCGTTGATGACAAAGCGGTGTTTGTTATGTTCATTCTATTAAGCACATCTATAAAAAATCATTTACATCTTCTTTCAAGACTTGCTTTTTGTGTGCGCGATGACTCATTTGTCGAATTTTTGAGAACATATCCGGATAGTTCTTCACTTTTATCGAGAATAGCTGACAGTGAAAATCTACTCGACAAAGCGGACAATTAGTATTTTAGCTCTAAAATTCGTGTTTTTTCTGGCAGAAAATAAATTTGAAATCCGAATATCGCCTGATCTTATAAAAATGGCCGAAACAATATCGAATGCCAAAAATTCAAAATCAAAAACGACAGTGTCCGCCGAAGGCAGATTTAATCGCTCTCAAGACCGCTTCTACAGTTTTGAACATTTGAGCATTTAGTATTTGGATTTGTTTCGAGTTTCGAATTTTGTGCTTCGGATTTCCGGTTTATCCGGGTTAGGTATTGAAAATATGCGCATTTTAAGACGTTGGCGACATCCTGCAAGCTGGACCATTTTTCGCATCGACGACCGTCTTCTTCTTATTTTGATAGCTGTTATTGTAGGCACCTGCAGCGGGCTGGCGGCTGTTGCGCTTAACCGGTCGCTTATTGCGATGTTTGAATGGCTCCATCATTTTCGTCATTATTGGTGGTCATTTATTATGCCTGCAATTGGGGCGGCTCTTTCTGCGCTCTTTCTGGACAAAATGGTAAAAGAAGGCGCCGGACATGGCGTGCCTGAAGTGATTTACAGCGTATCACGTTATGGCGGCTTGATGCGATTTCGTTCAAGTTTTTCTCGCCTGATATCAAGCTGTCTTACCATAGGCAGCGGAGGTTCAGCAGGCCCTGAGGCTCCTGTGGTTATGAGCGGAGCAGCTATTGGTTCAAATATTGCAAAACTTTTTTCTTTAAATGACCGCCAGCGCGTTACTATTGTTGGCTGCGGTGCTGCAGGTGCAATATCTTCTATTTTCAATGCTCCCATTGCAGGGATGGTCTTTTCTATTGAAGTAATTCTTGGCGAATGGAAAGCTGTAAATATTGTTCCAATAGCAATTGCTTCTGTTGCAGGCACTGAGATAAGCAGAATACTCCAGGGGAACCAGATTGCTTTCAGCCATCGTTTATTCCATATTGGTCATTTAGATATCGTTGCCTGTATTGGTTTGGCAATAATTTCGGCGGTTGCGTCTGTACTTCTTACCCGTCTTCTGAGGTCAATGCACGGAGTTTCTAAAAAGGCTCCCTTTCCCATATGGGTGCGCGCTGCTGCCGGAGGTTGTGCGGTCGGAATAATCGGTGTTTTCCTTCCAATCGTGCTTGGCGAGGGGTATCATCCTCTCAGAACAATGATAGAAGGGGCGTATACACAGGGCATTGGTATTGTTACCCTGGCTGTTTTTGCAAAAATTCTTGCGACTTCTCTGACTCTTGGCTGGGGAGGATCTGGCGGAATATTTGCCCCATGTCTTGTTATAGGAAGCCTGGCGGGTCTGACTTATCACCGGGGGCTTGTTTTACTCTGGCCTTCAGCTTCATGGGTAAATGAAGGATGCTTTGCTTTATTAGGCATGGCGGGACTTATCAGCGGAATGCTTCATGCTCCGCTAACAGGAATTTTTCTTATTATCGAAATCACAGGGGGTTATGAAGTAATTCTTCCTCTTATTATAGTCTCAGTTATTTCTACTACACTTTGCCATTATATTGAGCCTGTTTCTTTTTACCTGAAAGAGCTGGTTGAAAAGGGTCAGCTTTTAAGACCTGGCACAGATGCGAGAGTTCTATCTGATCTGAGCGTTCAGGAGCTGCTTGAGAAAGATTGTATAATTGTTAAACAGAATATGCTGCTCAGGGATTTTATTAATATTATAAAAAAATCTCACAGGAATTATTTTCCTGTTGAGGATGAGAATACCGGTAATTTTTTGGGAATGATTCATCTGGATGATATAAGGTCATATCTATTCAACCCGCTAATGTACGATGCAGTGGTTTTGGGACAGATAATGGATACTGATGTTAAAGTTGTATGTCTTGACGATGATTTGTCTGAAGTGCTACGAAAAATGGATGCAAATCGGCTTTTTTCTATGCCGGTAATTGCAAACAAAAAATTTATAGGTATGATTTCAAAGGCTACGCTATTGGATAAATATCGCAAGGAATTGATGGTTCAGACAGACCTGTAAATTTTAAGGAGATGTGATGGATGCTCAACTATTTCATATTTTTAGAAATACTCCTCTTGGAAGAGAGACTTTGCTGCAATCTATATACTTTTGCAAAAAAGTAGGAGCCTTACTGATTATTTACATGCCTGAGTTCACAAAGTTTTTGATGTATTTTGAAAACGATGTTGTACAGATTGATCTTGACGACTCTTATCTGACTTCACCAGATACAGCTTTAAAGCATGCAAAGGAACTGCTTGACCAGGGTAAAATTAAGGCAAGATTTCTGGAACCAAAAAATTTTACAGCATCAACACTTCCGGA
>JAJSZT010000059.1 GCA_030272815.1 Deltaproteobacteria bacterium | reverse complement strand
ATTTCTGAACACTTAAAAATTTCGTGTGCAATCATCAAAAACAAACATCAAAAACAAAAAAGGCATTGAAAAAATTGGGTGTGCGGATCGGTATCAAATAAGTCTGCACTTCTTTTTTAATTTTTTCATATTTAATATTATTCCCAATATTTTTCCAGAAATGTTAAAGAACTATTTAAATTATCAAAGGAAAAAACCTCCAGAGACACAACACCGTAATATCTTTTTAATATCCCAATAATTTGATCCATCTGTTCTAACGAAAGCCTGTTTAAAGTAACATGATCTTTTTTATTTTCAACACCATGCAAATGAATTATTGAAGTAATGCTTGAATGCTTATCGAACACTTTTTTAACATCAAATCCATTGACCAAAAGGTGGCCGATATCAATACAGACTGAAAGTTTAAAGGCTTTTATTATTTCTTCAAGCCACTCAAAAGGATATGCCAGTGTTTCAATTGAAATCGCCTGGCTTTTTATTCCTGTGGCGATAAGTTTTTCAATGCCATCTGCGGCAAAATCATGCCAAATTTTCAGGCCGTCACCGTCAAAGGAGGTTTCATCGCAGGGAAGGTGAAGGGTATAGGTCGAAGGCGTAAGTACATATGTCAGGTCACATATTCTTTTAATTACATTTACAGACTTTGATCGCGCAAGTGGATTACTATCTGTTAACGATATGTCTATGGGCAGATGAACATTATAGGACAAATCATATTGCTCGGCCAGCAGCGCCAGTTCCGTTATTTGCTGCATTGTCGGCAAGCTATCAAACCTGCTTTCAAACAACAGCAGTTCGATCTCATCAAAATAAGGGGCCAGCATTTTTACATTGGGAATAATATGGTCAGGATATATATATGATGTGGTGCCTATCTTAAATGGATATGCGTGCTTGTATGATTTTGAAATAAATGGATACATAATAAGTAACAGTTCACGGTTTACGGTTGGTTGCCTTGTTTTCTATCAAGAGATCTGCCCAGTTCTTTGTATACTTCCCGTTCTTTACCAATTTAGGTTATATTTTTCAGTGAAACTCCGTGTCGTTTCGTGGTGAACTTTTACAATTATCTCTAAATGAGCACAATTCCAATCAAAATAAAAACATATAATAGCGATGACAGCATCATAATATCGCAGGCTTTTTTGATATGTCCCATCTCTGCCTCCTCCAGCTTTCCACCGATATAAGGCTTGGAGACAAGCTGCTCCCCGTAGTAATTCGGCCCGCCAAGCTTAATGCCAAGCCCTCCTGCAAAGGCTGCTTCAGGATATCCTGCATTCGGGCTGGTATGGTTTGAGCCCTCTTTTATTGCTGTTTTAAATGCGCGGCGGCCTTTGCCAGAAAGTATCTGTACTGCTAATGTTATAATGGGAACTGACAGCCGTGCAGGAATAAAATTCGTAAAGTCGTCTATTCTTGCGGCTGCTTTCCCGAACTGCTCATACTTTTCGTTCTTATATCCAATCATGGAATCTAAAGTATTGACCATCTTATAGGCCATTGCAAGGGGCGCTCCGCCAATTGCCGCAAAAAAAAGCGGGGATATTACTCCGTCCACAAGGTTTTCAGCAACAGTCTCAACCGTTGCCATGGCAACGCCTTGTTCTGAAAGTTTTTCAACATCCCTGCCAACAATAAATGCAAGCTTTTTCTTTGCAGCACCGAGCTCCCCATGATTTAGAAGCCTGTAAACTTCCATTGCAGAATCCCTGAGAGAGCGAATTGAAATACAATAATAAATAAGAATTATCTCAATAAATGTTTTCAAAACTGGATGTATAATCTGAGCAGATAATACTAATATTAAAGTCAAGCACCATGTCATTAAGATTAGAAATATCGACAGGATAGCTCCAGATGTTTTAAGGCTTACATTAAATTTTCTAAAGCGAGGTTCAAGGGTATTTATTGATCTCCCCATCCATCTTACTGGATGTGGCAGGGACTCGGGATCTCCTAAAATTTGATCAAGAATAAAAGCAGCAGGAATAATATATGAATAAAATATAGAAAAAATCCTCATAAAAATAATAGTAAGCGTTCACCGAACGTCGAAATTAGAAAATAGAAAATAGAAATTTGGCCTTCATGCTTTTGTACTGTTCTTCCCAATTTCCAATTTCTATTTTAATCTCTCCCAAATTTCTATTTTCCAATTTCAAGTTTCAAGCCGTGAACGGCTACCTCATTGTTTCCAATTTTCAGTGAAACTCCGTGTTGTTCCGTGGTAAACTTTTCAGGAAAGAAAATTTAAAATCTTATCTGCCGCCCTCATATTAATATCTCTTGTCTTTAATGAAATCCTGATAAAATTATCAGAAAGCCCCTTAAAATTTGAACAGTCTCTAATGAGTATCTTGTGCTGTGACATGTATGAGCAAATATTATCGGCCGTATAATTTCCAAACAAACGTGCAAGAATAAAAGTCGTTGTGCTTGGGAAAAGCTTTATTGATGAAACATCTTTAAATCTTTCAATAAAAACTTTTCTTTCGATTTCAATAAAATCTCTTGTTTTCTTTATAAAATGGTCAACTTCGTCCCTTTTTTCCATAAGATAAAGCACGGCAGCCTGAGCAATGCTGTTAACGCTCCAGGGCATCATAAAAGGCTCAAGTTTTTTCATGATTTGTTTTGATGAAATTAAAAATCCAATCCTCAAACCTGGAATTTTGAAAATTTTTGACATTGAATTCAATATGATAACATTCGGAAGCCCAAGGCTTATCATGCTCTTTTTCTCACCTGATTTAACAAACGGCATATATGACTCGTCTATTACAAAATATATGTCCGAACGTGACCTGCAAAGCGATTCAAGTTCGGATGCCGGTATCAAAGCTCCAGTAGGGTTATTTGGATTGCAGATAAAAACCGTATCACATTCTGAAATATTAGCTTCAATCTGATTAACATCGGGCACAAATGATTTTGATTCTTCTGCAATTAAATAAGAGTAACCGACTTTTTGCATTTTGCAGGCATCAGCATAGTCAGCATAAGTCGGACCAAGAATAAGAGCTTTTTTTGTATTTAGAGCCTGAGGTATTGAATAAATAAACTGAGTCGTCCCATTACCCTCAAGGACAAGATCCGGATCGAGATCGTACCTGACGGCAAAAGCATTCACCGAAGTTCTGGAGTCTGCTTCAGGCAATCTTCCTATGGCCTGGATATTATCCTTAAGGAAGGTAACAAGACCGGGCATAGTACCTAAGGGGTTGACATTGCTGCTCATGTCAATAATTTCATCAGGAGCGCATCCAAGCCTTGCCGCCAGTTTATAAATATTTCCGCCGTGACCTATTATCATCTCACAACCCCACTGAAACCAGTAAAAATAAGGCTGATTCTAAAACCTCAGTCATAGCCCCCATCATATCACCTGTAATACATCCGATACGTCTTTTGTAATAAAGCAAAATAGATGCAGTTATAATGACAAAAACAAAGCTAAGCCACAACCCTGTCCATCCGAGAAAAATCGAAATGGATAAGGGAATAAGTAACCCCAAAAAAGCAGAAAGCTTCAGAGTTTTGCCAAAAAAAGCATGGCCTGTGCCGCCTTCAGGCCTGCCGTATTTAAGAAACTTTATTCCAAAAATCATCCCTGCCCTTGCATAGGCCGGTATGATTAAAATCAAAAGACTTCGGTGAGCATCAAGCCCCATAATGCCGCCCCATTTAATGGCCAATCCGCAGACAATTGCAACAAGCCCCATTACTCCGATCCTGCTGTCTTTCATGATGGCAAGCGCCTCTTCCTTAGGCCTGTGCCCAAAGAGGCCGTCCGCAGTATCACCCAAACCATCCAGGTGAAATGAACCGGTTAAAACAACAAGAAATATAACATCCAGAACCGCGACAACCTGCTCCGGCCACAGCATTAAAGCCAGCCAGTCAAAAATTGCGACCATCAGTCCCAGAATAATACCCACCACCGGGAAGAATGGGATCATTCCTTTGGCGTCAAATATTTTTGGCTTGCCGGCAGGCAGTATGGTTAAAAATTGTATTGCGGAAATCAGCTTTTTCATAAATTGATTAAATTGTAACAATTTAGCCTTTTGAAAAAGAATCTGACAGGATAACAGGATAAACAAGATTTTATATAAAATGCACAAACAAAGCCAACTCTCAGTGTAGCTATCCAGTAAATCATAAAATATAATCACAACATGAAGAAGGTGTGTATCAAGGTATAAGGATTTAGATTTGGATTAACAGGAAAAGTTTCGATAATTTAAATCCTGAATATCTTGTAAATCCTGTCCAAAAAATAATATTTAAAAGCGCTAAAGTGTTACATTAAATTAAGTCCCCTTTCTTGACCGGGACAGCAATACCGGCCACCATCCAGATTACCCTGTCAGAACATGCCGCGACATTCTGGTTAACAATCCCCGCTGCATCCCTGAATAGTCTGGCAAGCCTGTTTTCCGGGACTATACCTGTTCCAACTTCATTTGACACCATGATAAGCGGGCACTGTGCGTCTTTAAGTGACATGGTCAGGCGCAGAGCTGCTTCAGACATATCCAGGTCAATATTATCCAGAATAAGATTGCTGATCCAGAGTGTCAGGCAATCTACAAGGATTAAATCATTTTTTCGGCTGTATTCAATTATTGCTTCCGGCAGACGGATTGGGACTTCTATGGTTGACCAGCTTTTGTCCCTTTCTTTCTTATGGTGCGCAACACGCATTTCCATTTCTTTATCTTTTGGAACACAAGTCGCAATAAAAATCCTTCTGTCTCCTGGAACCTGTTTCGCCAGTTCTAAGGCATATCTACTCTTACCGCTCCTGCATCCGCCGATTACTAATACTATTTCTTTCACACTCTTATACCTGTCCCCTCACCCCTGTCCCATAAGCGCTAAGTTGTTTTGCAAACATTCACAGGTTACATTTATGCCGTACGGGGTTGTTTTGAAAGATGAACGTCCAACATCCAACATCCCCTTCGATGGAAGTGGATTCGAATCTGATTTTGATGTTGTTTTGAAAGATGAACGTCCAACATCCAACATCCAACATCGAATTTTGAATAAGGTATTCTGCCAATTTATAAACCGGCGGAGCGAAGCGATTTCATCATTCGATGTTCAACGTTCGATGTTGGACGTTCGATGTTGATTTTTTTTCAGTCCTTCCTGCCCCTACATGTTTTTGAGGCACCAGCGTGATACGTGGAAATTTCCCCAGCGGACTCTCATCAACCAACAACCTGCATCCGTAGGTTGCCTCCAGCCTGTGCAAGGTAAGCACTTCCTGCGGCAGGCCAAGACTGACCGCCTCCCCCCTGTTCAACAAGAGCAGCCGGTCTCCATACATTGCAGCAAGATTCAAATCATGAGATACCATAATAATGGTAATTCCTTTTTCCCGCTTCAACCTGTCCATCAAATCCATTATTTTTACCTGATGGGCAAGATCCAGTGATGCAGTAGGCTCATCCAGAAGTATAACCTGCGGTTCCTGGCAGATGGCTCTTGCTATAAAAACCCGCTGTCGTTCTCCCCCGCTCAACTGGTTCAGCTTCCGATGCGCAAGATGCTTAACTTCGGTAAAATTCATAGCCTGTTTTGCAAGTTTAATATCCTCTTCCTTTTCGATCCCAAGCATTCCCAGATGAGGCGAACGCCCCATAAGAACCATTTCAGTTACGGAAAAAGGAAAATCAGCCGGAAACATCTGCGGGACAAAGGCAATTGTCTTTGCCAGATCCTTCCTGTTGTAGCTCTGTATGGAACGACCGAAAATCTCCACCCTGCCCTCTTGAGGATTCAGGATTCCAGAAACCGCATTCATCAAAGTGGTCTTACCTGACCCGTTGGGACCGATTATTATGAAAAAATCACCCTTACTGACACTGAAGGAAAGATTCTTCAAAACAGGGCTGTCACCGTAATAATGGCTGATTTTATTTATATCTACTGTCATATTCATTGTCTGGATCTTTTCAACAGAAAAATAAAAAGAGGTGCTCCGATCATGGCGGTAATAACACCCACCGGTATCTCGCCATGCTCCGGAAGAACCCTTGCCAGCAAATCACATAAAATCATATATGCCCCTCCGCCCAGCACGCATGACGGAACAAGCACACGGTTATCGGGGCCAAGTGCAAGACGCAGCATGTGAGGGATTACCAGCCCGACAAACCCCAGAAGGCCGCAATGGCTTACAGTAGCGCTAACCATAAATGAAGTTACAACAAGAAGAATCATTGTCACATACTTTATATTTACTCCCATTGTCTGAGCCATTTCCTTCCCCATAAGAAGCAAATTCATAGAATGAGAAAGCAGGAAAAGAAGCAAAAAACAGGGGAGAAGTGTTGCGGCAAGTATTACTACCTGTCTGATATCAGACATGGAAAGATCGCCCATAAGCCAGAAAATAATATTGTGAAGCCTTGCGTCCTGAGTCATGGAAACAAGAAACATAATTATTGCTGAGCAAAAAGCATTTATCATCACTCCTGATAAAAGGAGTGAATCCTTTTTAAGAATTGATTGACCCGAAGACATCAGAACAATAAGCAAGAGCGTGGCAACGCTTCCGGCAAATGCAGTAAATCCAACGCCAGGGAAGCGCGACAAACCCATCAGGATGCCGATTATGGCGCCCACTGCCGAACCCCCTGAAATTCCCAGAATGTATGGCTCGGCAAGAGGATTGCGGAGTAAAACCTGGAAGACAAGTCCCCCAAGGGAAAGAGTAGCCCCAACCAGAGCAGCCAGAATCACGCGGGGAAATCGGATTTCCCAGATTATGGCTTCTCTCATTGGATCTAGAGCTCTTCCCCCTGACAACAACTGAAAAATAGTCTTTAACTCGTTTCCGGTTGAACCAATTGAAATTCCCAGAAGCATTGTTACAATAAGGAGAAGTATCAACAGGAAAGAAACTGCAAAAAGACGTTTCAAAAGAAACGGTTTATCAGAAACCACTGCTATTCCTCAAGTAGCTCGGGATGAATCAGCCGCCCAAGCACTTCAAGACCGTCCACCAGGCGGGGAGTGGGACGGTCAAAGAGATTGGAATCCACGAGAAAAATACGCCGGTTTTTTATGGCGGGCATTTCAGGCCATCTGCTCCACTCGATCTTTACGCGCTCAAACACCTCGCCCCTTGCCATAGAAGTTATAATAAAGACCTCAGGAGCAAGAAATAGGACCTGTTCCCGGCTAAACCTGGGATAGGGGATGGAACCTTTAGTAAGATTATCACCTCCTGCAAGAACTATTAGTTCGTGTATAAATGTATTTGTTCCCACAGAAACTATAGGTGAAATGCCAATCTGAAAAAAAACACCGGGACGATGAGAAATTTTTTCTACCGCTGACTTTACCCTGTTAATACGCAAACGCATATTATTGACTAGGTTTTCTGCATTTTCTGTGGCATTAAGCAAATCACCTATTTCAATAATCGTTTCCGTCACTGCTTCCAGATTCCTTGGATCAACTACATAAACCGGAACCTCCAAAGACTCCAGCCGCACAACTGTTTGCCTTGGATTTCCATCTTTTATTGCGATACACAGATCTGGCTTTAAAGCTACAATTCTTTCAAGATCAAGTTGAACGTAAGAACCAACTTTGGGAAGACTGATTGCCTCAGGAGGAAAGTCGCTGAAACGAGTCGCCCCCTTCAGGCGGTGTTCCTGTCCCAGAGCAAAAATAATTTCAGTAATGCTCGGAGCCAGGGAAACCACACGCTGCGGATCATCGGACAGAATAACCTGCCGCCCCAACTGGTCAGTTACCTGCCTTGCTCCGACCGACAACGAAGTCAATGAGATAAACATCAAGAAAATAATTATAACTTTCAAGAAGATAACTATTTTATGCATTATGTTATGAGTTGTTCATGAGAAATGCGGGCTATAGCCCAGCAGTTCGTATATTTTCATATCGCTGAGTGTGGCATCAATATCACGCAGTTCCAGGTGGAACCGTGCGGAATGGCAGGTTTTCTCACTGATTAAAATACTGTTCGGAATGGATTTGGTAAGCTCCTGAAGCTTAAATACATCATTTACAGAATCGCCGATAACCGTATAATCCATTTTCATCTCAAAGCCAAAGCTGCCTACAACGACCTCACCTGTATGAACACTAATACCTATACTTACAGAAACGCCAAATTCCCTGGCATAATACTCATTTACAGTTGCAACCAAGTTCTTCATTTCAAGCGCCGCCTGTACAGCATTATCCGCGTCCATTATGCTTGAAACAGGCGCTCCAAAAAGCGCCAGCAGCCCATCACCCAGATATTTGTCAACAATACCGTGATGTTTGAACACTATGCCTCCCATAACGGAAAAGAAATAATTAAGCAGAGGAACCGTTTTTTGAGAGCCGATTTCTCTTGAAATCCTTGAAAATTCCCTGATATCAATATTCAGCAGGGTAAGAGTCTTTACCTCCTCAAGCATTTCCTTTTCTGTTTCTGAACCCAGAAGGATCTTATCTACAATCTCCTTGGGTACAAATTTCTGAAATATACTCCTTATTCCGCGCTCATGTTCGGCCATTGAAACTGTTTCCTTGTAAAGACGGGCATTTTCAATGGCAATACTTACCGATGATGCTATTGAGTGCAGCAGGTCTTTATCGTTGTGGCTAAAATCGCCTTTTATTTTATTGAGCACCTCAAGAACCCCAATCACCTTTCCCTGAGAAATCATCGGCACACACAATGCCGACAATGTCTTAAAGCCTGTAGTCTTATCTATTTCAGGATAGAAATGCAGTGACTTTTGTGCATTATTTATAATGATAGATTCTCCCTGTGCCGCCACATAACCGGCGATTCCCTGACCCATTTTAAGCCGCAGGTCTTTCAGATCTTTCAGAAATTCAGGTTTGATATTAAATGCAACAGCAAACTCAAGCTCGTTTCCATCTACAAGAAAAAGCGAGCCTGCTTCCACGTTCATAACTTCCCGAATCATGTCCATTGTATACTTAAGGACCTGGTTCATATCAAAAGTCGATGAAGCAAGGGCGCTTCCGATCTGTTTTATTGAATCCAGCTCCTTGTTGCGTTTGACAACGGATTCGGACAGCCTATTACGTTCTATGCAAATAGAAAGCACGCCTGCCACCCATTCAATTAGCTCCTGAGAATTATAAAAGCCTTTTGCATGACTTGAAGATAGCGCAAATATCCCTTTAACGACCCCTCTCATCTTCATGGGGGCAAGACAGCATGATTTACTTCCCTGGTTTACAAATAATTCCTTTGCACACTCGCTGGTAAGTATGTCAGTATCATCCACAATCAGAATGGATTCCTGTTTAAGCACCTTGTCAATTATACCGCCCTGCTCAATGGAATATTGAGAACCCCTTGAAATGCTTGTCTGCTCATTGGCCAGCAACTCAAAAATCGAAATATAACCAGGAGCGTTTTCAACCATGGTCATAACCATGGCAAGATTAAAAGGAACTACGGCATGAATTTCATTCAAAACAGCATGTAAAAGTTCGCTGTCTCTGAAACTTGAGTTTATTATCTTGAAGATTTTCTCAACTGTCTTCAGGACGAGCTCTCCCTTTTCATTATCCTTCAAAAGACGGAGGTTCTCGTATGTGAAAGCAGCATTGCTCAAAAGGGGCGTTAGAATCTGCACATCGTCCTGTGAATAAATTTTATCACTATTTCTACGCGAAATTGTAAGCACTCCAACAATATCTTTACTGGTCTTGATCGGCATACAAACAAAGGATTTCGAGCAATATAGAGGACGGTTCGCCCTTCCGAACCGTGTATCCTTTTCAATATCTTCTACCACAATAGGCGATTTATTAATTACAGCATACTTGGCGATGCTTGTATTAAAATCCATCCTGTCATCTATCTTGACGTATTCCCCTGCTCCAATGGTCGTCTTTACAAGAAACGATTTGCGATCACGACCTATAACCATGACTGAACCAACGTCTGAATCAGTTAATGCCAGGGAACGTTCCAGCGTGACGTAAAGAATTTCATTTGGATCAAATGTAACATAGCAAAGCTCGGAAAGTTCCTTTAGTATTGATATTTCAGAAGATTTTTTTTGAAGCTGCTGGAAAGTTTTGCTGAATTGATTCTCGATCGCGTTAAAAGACTGAACAATGCTGTGTATTTCATCCGTGTCCGTCTGTAAATCTCCTCCAAATTGTTCAATGCCTTTCTGAGAAATATCCTTGGACATACCCGCTATATCTTCAAATAACTTTCTTAGCATGGTATATCCTAACAATGAAAAAATAAGAGCACCCAGAAAAAACAGCAAAACATATTCGTCATTCATTAAGTTATATCTGATTCCGAATATAACAAATCCCAGTACAGGGAACAGAAAAAAGAGGCTAAATATTATAGTGAGCTTATAATGAAGATTTTTTTCTTTAAGGGAACTATCCCAAAACCACTTCTTAAAGTTCATCTTACAATCCTCTTATGAGGTTATTATCTTAATGACTGTGCTTTGCTCTTTATTTTCTTCCAGTCAAATTTTTTAGCCAGCCCAAGGGCATCACTCTCTGAAATCCCTGCATATGACAGGGTGAAAAAAGCGCCCCCGCCCTGTTCATGTGTCAAAAAAACAGTAACCGCCCCTGAATTCTCTTCTTTGTCATAGACAGTCTGCACCTGAAAGCCGTTTATGGTCTGGATCTTCATATTAACTTCAGGAGTCTCCACTTGCATGCCAGACTCCTGCATACCGCCCATTCCAACAGCCTGGTTGCCTTTCATAATTATGGCTGTCAGTTCTTTGTTTCCCTTGCTGTAGGTACGTGTAGCATTAATCATAACCATACCGGACATGTTCATATTCATACCTGTCGGCTCGCCGCCCGTCCATCCAGAAAGATCAAGAAGGCAGGGATAAAGCGTTTGATATGATTCCGCCTGTACAGCAGCGGCCACAACCAATATTGCAAAACTTACCAGCAATGTTTTCCCGCAAGTTCCAAAAGATTTTTTCTGATAATTTTTTCTCATTTCCTCCTCCTGAAGTTGTATGGTACAGAAATTTACAAACTCATTTTTATGTATACCTCGGAAGGTTACAAATTGCGTTTTTTTCGGTGAGCAATGAGCATCAAGAGCAAGGCGCGAAGGCGCGGAATAGCAGGCTATTGCAAGTCTGAGCAACGCTGCTATTGATGTTCATGGCCAGCGAAAAATCGTTATTTGTGGCCTTTCGAGGTATAACAGCTTGATGAAATAAACCGGCCGAGCAGCGGATATATTTTCAAAAAGCTAAAATGTTACAAAATTTGTAACATCATGAAACAAAAAACGGCCGAGCAGCGGATATATTTTCAAAAAAGCTAAAGTCTAACAAAATGATAACTAATACACACTTTATAAAGTTTTCACAATATATTCATCGCAATTCATATTATAAAAAATAGCAAAAAAAGCAAACATGGTCAATAAAAAACTATTTGATATTCTTGCACTTACAATAATCTCATCATATAATTACCCTGTATTTCTTATAAACAACTCATAAAAAAATTCTGACCTTCCTATGCCAGACCTATGATATCCGATATTTATAATAATATGAAAAATATTCCATATAAATAGGTAATTTATTACACATATTTTCCGCAACCTATCTTACCACTCACTTACCCCCCCATCATAATTATCTGCTATACTTTCAAATGGTTAAAGACAAAATAGCTTCTTTATTAAAATCTGGCAAAGCCTGGCATATTAATTGCTGGATATAGCATAGCAACATAAATAAGTGCTATTTTTTTTAACAAGATAGCGCTCTTTGCAACAAAAATCTTTTAGATCCATACCAAAGTGAAAGTAATGAATAAAAAAGCTGTTCGGAGGCAAAGAGAAAAGTTGTCCCCTCTTGCTCTTCTGGTATCTACTATTGCTCACGAAATCAAGAACCTGAATAACTGCGTAACCTTTAATACACCTATCCTGAGAGAATACCTGAAAAAACTGATTCCCATCATTGACGATTATGCCGGGAATCATCAAGATCTCGAATTATTCGGCATGACTTACCCTGAGTTCCGTAAAGACATTTTTAACCTTGTGAATAACCTTGAGACTGCTTCCAGCCGGATCAACGACATAATGTCTGACATGAGTGAATTCGTCAGAAATGGTTATAAGGAAGAACTGTGTTGGGTTGACCTGAACCAGGTTGTCGAAAAAGGGATTGCTGTCTGCCGGAGCCAGATAAGAAAAAGAGTGAAATCCTTTGATGTCAATATCTCCGAAAACCTTTCTCGAGTTTATACAGATCCGAAGGCTCTGGAGCAAATCATGGTCAACTTTCTGATTAATGCCGCTCAGGCTGCTGATAAAGAGAATTCCTGGGTAAAGCTCAGTGTAAAACAGGGAAAGGGCATATGGTGGGATTATTTGATTATCGAAGTGAGTGATAATGGGTGTGGTATGGATATAGCGCTACGTGAAAAGATATTCGACCCTTTCTTTACCACCAAAGCATCCGGGGAGGGAACTGGTCTGGGCCTGTTTGTCAGTAACAGCCTGGCTGAAGCATTGGATGCTCGCATTGAGGTGAAGAGCGCCCCAGGCAAAGGGAGCTCCTTCAGGATAATTTTACACAAAGGGAATTCCAGCTTGAGAAAAGATTGCACCTGGGCTCCGCGCCAACTTGCGCCGGAGCTTGTTGCCTCAGTTATTGGAAAGCCCTAAGTTAAGTATAGATGGGATAAATTCCTGCCTCCTGGGGATTTCCCTCATAAAAATGCGCTCTCCACCTATTTATAAATCAGATAAATTCAGATATGATTTAAATTTAATTGTGAGCAAAGCGAACTAAAGTTAAGGAAAAGGCATTCTGATGGATAATAGCATAGTCCTCATTGACGATGAACCTCTTTTCATGGATAGCGTCAGGAGAAGATTGATCACCTCTGGCTTTAAAAATGTCCGATCAGAGCAAGACCCCAAAAAAGCGGCTGCTCTTTTTAAAGAGGGGAGGTCTTTTGATGTCGCCCTGATCGATATAAATATGCAGGGGACGAGCGGGATAGAACTGCTGGACGTGATAAAGAATACCAGCCCAAACACAGAGTGCCTTATGGTGACGGCGGTAAATGAGGCGAATGTCGCGGTTGAGTGCATGAAAAAAGGCGCCTGTGATTACCTGATCAAGCCGATCTCCGGAGATAATCTTGCTTTGGCGGTAAAGTGTGCCCTGGAAAGAAAACAGGTGCTTGATATCCTGCACCCGAGGAAAAAGATGACCTCCACGGCATTGACACACGTGGAGGCTTTCAGGTCTATTATCACAAGGTCACCGAACGTACTCAAGATATTGAACGAAGCAGAGCTTCATGCGACGAGCGACATACCGGTCTTGATTACAGGGGAAAGTGGAACCGGCAAAGAACTTTTGGCCAGAGCTGTCCATTGCCTCAGCTCCAGGGCAAAATTTTCCTTTACACCTATTAATATGGCATCCATCACAGGCAGCTTGTTTGATGCAGAGTTTTTTGGCTGCACAAGAGGCGCCTTTACAGGAGCTGAAAAGGCTCGAATGGGCCACCTGGAACAAACTAACAAAGGCACACTGTTTTTGGATGAAATAGGCGATCTGCCACTCGACCTCCAGGGAAAACTGCTTCGGGTGCTGCAGGAAGGAGAATACCTCAAGTTAGGAACCAGCAAGCCGCAAAAAACAGACGTCCGCTTTATCTCAGCCACCAATGCAGACCTGGACCGATTTAAGGACAAGGGGATCTTTCGCAAGGATCTTTACTACCGACTCAAAGGCGCATGCCTGCACCTTCCGCCCCTCAGGGAAAGGAAAGAAGACATTCCTTTGTTGGCAGACAAGTTCCTGAAAGAATTCTCTGATGGTTCTGGGAGGGAGGGTATTAGTGAAGAGGCTGGTATATTACTTATGAATTATGACTATCCTGGAAACATCAGGGAACTTAGGTCTATTATCCAGTTGGCCGTAAACCTGGCCCAGGGCAGGCAGATCTCCGCCGATTCTCTTCCTCCCCACCTGCGAAAGCGAAAACCTGTTGCCAGGAGCTATTCTCAGAAAGAGGGCAGCTCTGTTGCTCCCCTTGAGGAAGTGGAAAAAGCCCATGTTCTCAAGGCCTATGAGCAGACAGGCAGAATAAAAACTCAAACAGCAAAACTTCTATCCATTGGCTTGAACACCCTCCGCAGAAAATTGGAAGCCTATGGTATAGCATGAGTTAGGTGGAAGGCTGAAGGTTGAAGACTGAAGGTGAGAAGGCTTTTACGGAGCTTCAGACTTTGGCCTTCGGACTAATTGTAAGGGGATAGAATTTTTATGCATAAACAACAAATTGCAATATCCATAGTTTGTCCATTCTTCAATGAAGAAAAGATGGTTGATCTCTTTATGAAAGAAATTACCGCTGTGGTAAATGAACTGAATAAGCCTTTTGAAGTTGTTTGTGTAAATGATGGAAGTACAGATAATACGTTAGCGAAACTTCTTCAAGCAAAAGAAGATTACCCAAATATGAAAATTATAAATTTTTCTCGAAATTTTGGAAAAGAAGCGGCTTTGACTGCTGGATTAGACTATGCAAAGGGCGAGATGATTATTCCCATTGATGCAGATTTGCAGGACCCACCAGAGCTTATTAAGGATTTTATTTCCTACAGGGAAAAAGGATACGATGTAGTTGTGGCAAAAAGAGTTGATCGTTCTAACGATAGCATTGCCAAGAAAATTACTGCTCAACTTTTTTACAAATTTCATAATAAAATAGCTCAAACTAAAATTCCAGATAATGTAGGTGACTACAGACTTATAACAAGAAAAGTATTGAATGCCATGCAGGAACTACGAGAAAATCAAAGGTTTATGAAGGGTATTTTTGCCTGGGTAGGTTTTAAAACAGCGACCGTGGAGTATAAACGTAATAGCAGAAAAGCGGGCAAAACAAGTTTTAACGGATGGAAGCTATGGAATTTTGCATTAGATGGGATTACTAGTTTCAGTAATATTCCGCTTCGAATATGGTTATATATCGGTACATTCATATCTTTTCTAACTTTTCTTTATGGAAGCTTCATTATTGTACGAACGCTGATTTGGGGTATTGATGTACCTGGTTATGCATCTTTGCTGACAGTTATTTTGTTTCTTGGCGGTATTCAATTAATTGGAATTGGAGCATTAGGTGAGTATATAGGGCGTATTTACATGGAATCAAAAAGACGCCCACTTTATATTGTTGAAGATGAATATTAGGATCAGTTATGCTTTTCAATGACCCAGTTACCTATATTTCTATCCGTAAATTCAACTCCAAAGAGATAAATCTCCTTGCCAACGCCCTGATACTTCTCAAAATATTTCTTGTCTCTGATCTGCTTTAAGGCATTGTCCTTATCCCCGTCGAATTTGAATTCAAAGATATAGATATCTTTGTCAATAATGACGGCATCTATCCTGCCCTTGTTTGTTTTTACCTCAGCTTTTACTTTTAATCCGATCAGAGAAAATATCAGATAAAAAATTGTCTGGTAATATTTTTCTCTGTTTATGTGAAGGTCATAAGGAATATCGGCAAAAAAGACCCGCAGGGTATCAAAAAATAAGTCAAAATCATGCTCTCGCAACGCATCAATCAGCTTCCATGCGTAACCATGAACTAATTCTCTTTCCACATAGGAATATGCCTCGGCAAGGCATTTGATCATAGAGTTTTTTACCTCAAAATTGGGATAAGCCAGGGTATATTCCATCCTTTCCTTATCATACCCTGTAATGGTCAGATATCCGGTCTGAAAAAGTATAGGCACAACTTTCAGATTCTCTATTTCGTATGAGCTAAATGCGGATTCATCCACCTTAACTCTGTCTAATCTATTTAAATCAAATCCTTTTCCCTTTATAAGTTTTATTAAAAAACTTGGTGTTGCGCTCTCAAACCAGTAATTGCTAAATTCTGCGTTGTCGAACAAAAGAAGTATTGAAAACGGATTAAAGACCTTTTCGCAACTTCTGCTAAAACAAAAACCATCGTACCAGTATGTTATCTTCTTAATCAATTCGGATTTATCAATACCTTCGGATTCTAAAAACTGATCTATATGCTCTTTAAAACAGCTCACCATTTCTTGCCGGGTTATTCCGAGAAGCGATGAATATCCGGCATTCATAGAAATATCTTTTAGATTGTTCAAGCCACTGAAAACACATGCTTTGGAAAACTTGCTCACCCCTGTTAAAAGCACAAACCTGATATATTCATCGCATGCCTTGATAATGGTATAAAACCCTTTTAATATCTCCCGAAACTCAACAGCCAGTTCCTTATTCTCAATATTGTCAATTATCGGCTTGTCATATTCGTCAATAAGGACAACAACTTTATTAATTTCGCTCAACGCTGTTTTTTCAAGCTGATATACAATATAGTTTATCAGTTCATCGCTGTTTCGTGCCTTTGATTTACTGAAATCTATCCTTATTACAAGGTATTTTTCCCACGCATAATCTACCTTGTATATCCACAGATCCTTAAAAAGCTCCTTCTCACCATCAAGTATTTCATTTAACGTGGAAATCAAAAGACTCTTCCCGAATCTTCTCGGCCTGGAGAAAAAATATACACTCCCCCTGAACAATCAATCTGTGAATATGCTCCGTCTTATCCACATACAGATAATTTCCATCTATCAATTTTCGAAATGTCTGTATCCCTACAGGAAGTCTTTTCATAAGTTCATTTCCCTCCAGTATTCGGAGATTTTTTAGATTTCTTGATTTTTTGTCGGACAGACCTATCGACTTGTATTATCAAAAAAAGATTCCAAAAATAGCTGTTTTTTGGGCTTAGCGCACACTTTTCAGGGTCAAAAACATGGCCGTAAGGAGCTTGAGATTCCCTTGTCTGATGTGAACCGCTTAATAAAGAACTGCCGGTAATTTAAGTTGATTTTCCTTAGAACCACCTTTTTGCCATAAAAAAGGTGGTTCTAAACGCCTAAATGCCCCTCAATTTAGCACTTTTTTGCTGAAATATCAATCAGATAATTTGGCCCGACAAGAATCCCAAGAATCCGATAATTTGGCCCGACAAGAATCCAATTTTAATTACCTATTTATATTATAACCCCCAAACCCCGCTGGAATGATTGGTTATGCTAAAATCTTTACCAATCGGATATCGTTATAAAAATGAATTAAAGAATTTTTTTTATAACCAAGTTTTAATTCATAATCTTCAAGAAACTTTTTTGAATCAATATCTATCGAATAAATCATCTCTAAAAAATTTACAAAACCAAACTTTTCATAAATCTGTGAATCTGTCTCTTTTTTTAACCAAACATACCGATATTCTCTTTTGGATAAATCATCAATCATCAATTTTAATAATTTTGTAGCTATGCCTATTTTTCTAAAATTCTCTTCTGTATAAACAAAAAGAATTTGATTTGTTTTTTTATTTATTAGTGGATATTTTTTTATAAAATATTCTTTTTGGTTGTCTTTTATGTGATAATGCAAAAAAGCACATTTTAAATTTTCTTTCATCATAAACAAAAAAGCGACTATTTTATTATCAATTAAATATACATAAGCCTCTGATATCCACTTAGATTTTGCTTCATTAAATTTGTTGAGAATGCTTTTTGAAAAAAAATTATGTTTTTTTATTATCTCACTGATGTTTCTTTCTTTTTTAATCATTTCACTCACATCGCATTGGTAGTATAATAACACCCGGGGTAAGCTGACGCCAACACTGCGGGACAACTGACTTTAGAATACCACCGAATTTTATGCGGGGTACTGACTTTGATAAATCGCCATGCTGTTGGCGGCCCATTGTTAGGAAAAAGCGCATTTTGAAGACGTCCTAAAAGAAGTGATAATGTATCTGTCATAGTGAGACTATCCCGAATGGTTCATGAAAGATATCCCAAACGCCCGCCCCTTTTACCTTTTTATCCTTTTCCCTTATTCATCCATCCCAATCGTTCCCGCTCAAAATTACGCAATTCCATAGCTGTTCACCCGTCCTGCACCTTCGCTCTGAATAAGTTATTTACTTATTTATGGATGTCCCGCACTTATTCCTTACTTGTCAAGAAAATATCCTGATTATCTCGTTAATTCTGTCTGATTAAATATTATTCTTTGCGTTTCTTATGTAGATTGGATATTGGAATCAAGAGTGGCTTGGTGTGCCGGCAGTATTTCAGAAAGAAGAATAAGGTTGTCTAATGCAGGCATAAATCTATTTTGAATCGGAAAACATCTTTCTATAAAGTTTATCACTGAGTCTGAATCCTACTTCTCTTAACCGTTTAACAGACTTCTCCTTGTCGATAGAAAATCCCATTTCAATTGCTAAATCTATGAGTCCTAAAATTCCCATCGTCTTTACATCCATTATCTCTGCTTTATACCTTGCGGTCCTTTCATCTATCAAGGCGTAATCAACTCGTAATTCCTTACAAAGGATGATAACCTCGGATTCTCCTCGGCCCAAGCTTGTTCTTAGGGCATCAACAGCTATTCCATCATTAATAGCCTTTATTGATATCCAACCATCTTTCACCGCAGATTCTGTCTCGTTAGATCCGGGCTCTCCTCTCCCCTTAACTACAACTTCTTCATGTACAGCCTGAGAAATGTATACTTCTAAAAATAAGTCCCTTAATAGTGCAAATAGCTCTATTTGCGCCAGTCCAATGAGACAGCTGCTATCTGCCACAGCCCTAAATACTTTCATTTCTCGACCATCTCACGATACTCAACTATCATCTGTTGGTCTCTTACAAAATCCTCATCACCATATTCATAGGCAGGTATGCCGTGTTCTTTTAAAACCTCTATAAATCTGACCCTGCTCATTTTTGTTAGTTCCGTTGCTTTTCCAAGCGATATAGCTCTTTCCTGGAATAAAAAGATGGCCAGTGCGATTTTTAACTTCTTTTTTACTTCCTCCGGTTTTTGTAAGCCCCTCATCGCAAATATTATGTCCCTTGGAAGCTCTATCTCTACACGTTCTGTTTTTGTTGTTGTCATACTTTCGTCCCCCCTCAGTCTTGTATGTACCGCCACAAGATAAATAGACAAAGCACAGATAAATTTTTAAATATGATCGAGTCCAAGTTTTTTCGGTTTCATGCTCTCATATCTATAATACAAATAACGAATCTATATAGCTACGTCAACGCAATTATCCTAACGAAACTCATATTTATTTTAAACGTTTTTTCTTAGCGCTTCTTAGCGTTCTTGCTGGTGTTTTTTAACGACTCAAGAATGGGCGACTCCCTTATTATTCTAAAAAGCATAAATACCAATTGGTTGAATAAGTTATTTACTTACTTACGGACGTCCCGCACTTCCGCTCAGAATTGCGCAATTCCATAGCTATTCACCCGTCCTGTACCTTCGCGCCGAATAAATTATTTACTTATTTATGGACGTCCCGCACTTCCTGTTACGATATTTCACGCATGACACGACAATAGTGGTCAAGTAATTGATTTCTCGTGGTGCATGGAAAGCCTCCGTTCTGGTATGGAAAATCTTTTTGGTGAAGAATTATTTTCACACCATTATAGAGGCTTAGAGGCTTTTTATGTTTTAAGCAATTGTTTTCATAATATTGTTTTCAATAAACTATCAATTTTTTTAATACCCTTTTAATAAAGAAAAATCAAGATATGAATTGACTTTCCAACGGTTTAACGTAAACTTATGGAAAATAAAAAAGGATTGAATTCTGATTATCTCGCAAAAAGTGTTGAGTTTCTCAAAGTATTATTGTGAACCTATGGTCGTCACTTCAGAGCAGTTTTTGAACTACTGAACTAAATTAAAAAAAATCGGCTCTAATCAAAGCAAGGATCTTCTGAAAATCCAAATGCTTTAGCATTGAAACGATTTTAGTAAATAAAACAAATCTCCCCTTTGGCGCGTAGATTGTTGCGGTATGCAGGAAAGCTTAATGATAGGGTAGCAAATACTCGACTTTGGCCATTTAAGATAAGATAGGCGAAGCAATTATGGAGTTCGGGTGAGAAACGAACCCCAACTTATTGAGAAGTTACATGTTGTGATGCAATGAGTCCTTTACACAACAATGGCTCGGAGTTGGTGAGGATGGAAAAACGTGTTGACAATTCAGAAACAGGCTAATAGAGGCTGAGATTATGGCAAGAATAGGGGTGATCGGTTGCGGTTATTGGGGGCCTAATTTGATAAGGAATTTCGTAACCTGTCCTGAAACGCAATTGGTTTGGGCCTGTGACCTGGATGAAGAGCGATTAGAAAAGGTGTTGAGGCCTTATCCAAGTGTTCGACAAACGACTGATCTTGAAGAGGTTCTCAAGGATAATGGAGTGGATGCCATTGCAACTCCTGTACACTCCCATTTCCCCATTGCTAAAGCCTGCCTGGAAAGCGGCAAACATGTTCTTATTGAAAAGCCTTTGGCCTCCAGCATAGATCAAGGAGAAGAGTTGGTGAACCTTGCAGAAAAAAACAATCTGCGGCTCATGTGCGATCATACTTTCTGCTATACCGGTGCTGTTTGAAAAATACAAGAGATCGTCAAATCCGGAGTACTTGGCGACCTTCATTACTTCGACTCGGTCAGGGTAAATCTCGGCCTCTTCCAGCAGGATGTTAATGTAGTATGGGATCTCGCGCCGCACGACCTGTCTATTGTGGACTTTGTCGTGGATGAGAAACCTGTTCTTGTCAGCGCTCATGGAGTAAGCCACGCTGGCAACGACATTGAAAACATCGCCTATATATCTCTTAGTTATCAAAATTCTTTTATTGCCCATTTTCATGTCAATTGGCTTTCTCCAGTAAAAGTTCGCAAGACAATGATTGCCGGCAGTGAAAAGATGCTTGTTGGGAAAAACTGCAAAATATCGAGCCATACCTTTATTTGTGAAGGAGTTACGATCCGAGACAATGTATTCATAGGACACAATGTTACATTTATCAATGACAAGTACCCCAAAGCGGCCAACCCAGATGGAAACTTGCAGACCGAAGCAGATTGGTCTGTGACGCCCACACTGGTTGAAGAAGGAGCCTCAATTGGCTCAAGTGTAACTATTTTGTGCGGAATCACTATTGGCATGGGCGCTACAGTTGGTGCGGGAAGTGTAGTGACCAAAGACATACCACCAAGGGAAGTTTGGACGGGCAATCCAGCAAGATTTATGCAAAATGCGGAAAGATAATGAAAGTTCCATTTCTTGATTTAAAGGCACAAAACCAAGCCTTGAAAGTTGAAATCTTACCGTTATGGGAAGAAATTCTTGACTCAGGCCGTTGCGATGCCCTACAAGCGGCGGCATTGCGGGTAAAGCTCAAGCACCTTTCTGCATAGAACGAAGCACGGAGAAAGAACGCACAATGCTATTTTGAACTCTTGCAAGACAGTGATGGGATTATGTTACCCAAGATTAATGAGAATTGTCTTTCCGTGTTCCATCTTTTTGTTATACAAGTAGAAGAACGTGATAACGTGATATTGTATAGGAATCTCTGGTACAGAAGGGAATTTCCACAGGACTCCATTATCCCATTCCACTTCATCTGCAAAAGGCATATGAGCACATGGGACTTTCGGTAGGTTCCTTCCCTGTAGCAGAGGCATGCGCGAAAAGACTACTCTCTTTGCCAATGTATCCAGAATTAAGTGAAGAGCAGATATCCTATGTTTGTGACTGTCTCAATGGACTCAAATAAACAGAGAATCCTGTATAAAGATTCATCATTAATAATCAAGTCGGTTGACCACGCATTTCCTGTCAAATAAGGAGGTAAGTATGGAAAACGCGGAGTTTTTATCATTTCAAGAAATGGAAATTGAAGCCATAGTCGATGCTGGTATTTTCAAACATAAATCTGACGTCCTTCGAGAGGCAATAAATACTTTCTTTGCGGTAAAACCTAAAATGAGACTAGAAGCAGCTATTCAACTATTTAGAGATAAAAAAGTAACCCTCGGGAGGGCAGCAGAAATCGCCGGCATTGATCGCTGGCAACTTAAGGATATTTTGGGAGACAGGGGCATAAATATTGTTGTCGAATGTGATGAAAGCCAGGAGATGGATCGAAGAATCTCTTCGCTGTTAAGGAAATAGAGAATGATTATAATTGACAATAACATTCTTTCAACCTTTGCAAAAATAGGCAGATTAGATATATTGTTCCGGCTCTTTCCTCAAAGACAGATTGCAATTGTGCCGGCTGTCTATGATGAACTCCGGGTTGGAATAAGAAAGGGATATGTTCAATTGGAAGACGTAATGGCAATGGTTGAAAAAAAGAGTATCAGACTGATAACCTTGACAGAGGCAGAAATCTTTCTAAAGCCAACTCTTCCAGTGTCATTTGACGAAGGTGAACTGGAATCTGTAGCAGTTTGTAAATCGAGGGAAAAACCACTTTTAACAAATGAGAGGAGTGTGAAAAACTGGTGTATCAAGGAAGATATTAAATATGCTGACTTGCCTGATCTCTTAAGAGCTTGTTGGCAATCTACAGTGATGTCCAAGAAAGAAGTTAAATCTCTAATTGAGGACATTGAGGAGAAAGATAATATCACGTTTAGATCTAAAGAAGAGATTTTTAAAGAATAAATTGATATTATAGCTAAATCCTTGACAGGATAACAGGATGAACAAGATAATAACATGACGACCTTTGCCCTGTACGCCATGCACTTTACCCTATGACTTGGTCTAACCTAAGCGCTTTTATAATATGCCCATTGTGCGAGAACTCATATTCAACTGAGCCGTAACTCACTCCTCTGGGTCAGCAGAGGAAAAAGTCTGTGTTAGTC